>SMYD01000152.1 GCA_004356015.1 Acidobacteriota bacterium
CGTGGTCGCCGGCCGGATCGAACTGCCAGTTGGCACGCCCCTCTCCGTCGGCCTCCAGCAACACCCGGGCTCCCTCGATACGCACATCTCCCAGCCGCACCGGGCCACGGAACAGGGACCACAGGGCGATGCTGCCCTCCAGGCGGTCCATGTGCACCATGGCGGGCCGGTCGCTCCACGCCGGGTTGGCCAGAATGACATCGGTTGCCACCACATGCGTGATCCGTCCCACTTCCATCTCGAGCTTCCCGGCGATGGTCAGCCGGCGGCCCAGAGCGTCGCTGACCAGATCCTCCACGGCCCCCCGGTGGTCGGCGTACTTGAGGTACAGGATCAGACCCGCGAAACCTGTCAGCAGCAGACCGAGCAGCCCGAGGAGCACTTTCCGTCGCATGGCACGATTCTACCTTTACTCGGCCGGAGATGGTGGATCCGGGCTGTCGAGGGGTGCGACATTGGCGGGGAGGTGGAAATCATCTAGAATAGGAGGGTTGATTATGTTGGCGTCGGTGCGGGCCACTGCCCGCGCCGGGAGGTGCACTATGCGGAAAGCACTGCTGGGTGTGGGGCTACTCCTGATTCTCCTGAGCGTGACGAGCGTCACGGCAGAGAGCTACCGCGTGATCCTGAAGAACGGCTCCTGGGTGCAGGCACGCGAGAAGCCCGAGGCGGGGGGCGGCAACACGCGCATTCGCCTGTCGGGCGGCGGGGTCGCTGTAATTCCTGGTGACTCCATCGACTGGGGCGCCACGGAGCGCTGGAACAAGACAGCGAACGAAGAGAAGGCGAAGACCGACGTCGCCGCCTCGCGCACGCCAGTAGGGGCCCCCGGCGGGACTATCACCATGGTCGGCGACCCGCATCAGGGTGACCCTCAGGAAGGTGATGCGCAGCCGTCAGGCGACGCTTCCGATGCAGGCAGGCAGCCTGCCGGGAACGAGCCGGCGAGCAACTCGCTGGGCCAGAAGCGACAGCGCTATCAGCAGCTGGAGCAGGAGCTGGGAAGGTTGCGAACGCAGAAGGGAGACCTCGAGCGCCAGGCGCACAGCAGCATCTACCTGGATGAGGCGCGCGGGCTGCGCAACCAGGCCGCGGATCTGGAGACGCGGATCCAGAGGATCCTGGCCGAGCAGAAGACCCTGCTGGCCGAGGGCGACACCGCCACCGTCAACACAGGGGACGACCAGACACTACGCCGGCGCATTCGTTTCCTCGACACCGAGATCTCCAAGCTGCGTCAGGAGAAGGCTCAGCTGGAGCGGCAGGCACACAACCAGGTCAGCCTGGATGAGGCGAAGGTCTTGCGCGACAAGGCCAACGGCCTGTTCACCAGGATCCAATCGCTGGAAACCGAACGGGAGGGAGTGAGGGCGCGACTGTCGCAGCGACAGCCCTAGGTTTCTGGCATTCCTAGTGCTTCGAGACGCCGCGGGAGAAGGGCGGTGCCGGAGGCGGGACCTCCACCCCCAGCGAGAACGATTTGATCAAGAGCAAGAAGGCAAGAAACTGCACCCTCGCCTCCGAGTGCGCCAAGGCCATCAACGAGGGACACGCGTTTCGAATCGGCGGCCTCTGAGCTGCGTCTAAATGGCCGTCGCGCTTGGGGAAGGTCAGGAGGTGTTTCGCGTAGCAGTTGAAGGATGTAGGGAGAGGTGCCTACCAACTTGGTGCCGTCTCAGCGTTTTCCCATCGAGATCCCACCGCTGCGGGACCGCCGCGAAGATACCCCGCTGCTGGTGCCATCTTTCATATGGCTGTTCTAGTAACGATAGATCCAGCCGAACTGGATCTGCGTCGCCTTTCCGCTCTGACCGTCCTTGGTCTCCTTTCTCCCCCACAAGAGTTCCAGGCCCAAGTCGACCCTCAGAATGGGCGAGAACAGCAGGTTCCCGGTGAATCGATCCGTGGTCTTGTACGCATCATTCTGCTGAATGTCGAGGTTGTCCACGTACACCTTGCTGTAGACGAACGTGGACCGGAAGCGGTCGCTCCACCAGTGGTTGTAGGCCACGTACATGCCCAAGGCCTGGAGGGTCTCCATGGCCCCCGTATCCGGGTCGATCACCGCGTCCTGCCCTCCCTCAGCGCCCAGATCGTTGATGTAGCGGCCGACCCCGTCACCCAGGTTGAGCTGGAACAGGAAGTGATCCCGGTCATTGTGCTTGGCCGCCTTGATCTTTCCGCTCCAGGACAATCCCCAGCCGAACTCGCTCTGGGAATCACCGGGATCGTCGTTCGGCTGCGCGCGGATCTGGCGCAGCAGGAGGGCACCCTGCACATGGCGGTTGCCCTGGTGCCAGCGGATGCTGCCGATGAAGTCCGGCACCTGGCTCACACCGTCTCCGTTGGTGACGTCCGGAGCCGGGTCCTCCAGCGCCAGCGCCAGGCTCACCTTCTGGCCCAGGGCCGGCATCCAGCGAATCTGCGCCTGCCGCAGCCGGACGCGGCCGCTCAGCCCCTCGAAATCGAGCTCCTCGGGGAGCGCCTGGCGATCCACCAGCGTGGACCAGGTCTGGCCGGCCAGAACGTTACGAAACTGTCCGAAGGCGTGGCGCAGGCGGGCGCCCTCGCTCTCCCCGGCGAAGTCAGCCTCCAGGAACGCCCGCAGGTTGCCGTTGCTGGTGGACTCCCTCAGATCAATGTTGATGCGCGACTGCTGCGCGGACAGGCTGGTCCGGGCATCTTCGCCCGAAGACTCGGCATCCACCGGAATGGTCGCCACGACGAAACGGTCGTCGGACCCCAGGGGGTCGAAACTGCCCACCACGGACATCTTGACGAAGCCGCCGAACTTGATGGCCGCGTTGGTGCCGGGAACGCGGAAGGAGCCGGGGAACTCGCCGGCGGTTACCGGATCCTCCGGCGCTTCCTCGAGCTGGCCTTCGAGTTTCTCCAGCCTCTCCCTGAACGCAATGCTCTGATCGGAAGGCGCCTCCTCGGGTTGCTGGGAGATCTGATCGATCTGCGTCTGCATGGCTGCGAGCAGTTTCCGCTGTTCGTCGATGGCCTGGCCCTGCTCTTCGATGAGCTTGCGCTGGCTCTCGATCTGCTGGCTCTGCGTCTCCAGCTTGCGGAGTTGTTCCTGGAGCCGGCGTCGCAGCTCCTCCAGGGTGGTCGGCTTGTCCTTGCCCGAGGCCTCCTTCGAACCCACGGTGGAGTCCTTCTTCGGCTTCTTATCGCCTTCGGACCCGCCCTCCTGGGCCATGGCAAGGGCCGGCAGCACCAGCACCATCAGAAGAATGAGCCCGGCCCCCCGGAAACCCCTTCTGTTGCGCATCAGTTCGTCCCCCATCGCTTTCTTCCGATTCAAGTCTGACGATCCTAACATTTTTCTGTGCCTCTCCGGCCACCACCGCAAGAATCGTCAAGTCGCCGGCGGCCCCTGATGGCCACGGATCTACTGCACCTGGCGAGAATTCCATCGACGGTGCCAAGGCTTGTGTTTCCGGAACCTTCTCAGCGTACTCCCGTAAGCCGATTTCCAGCAGACCTGAGAGATCCTGCGGGAGGGGTAAGTAGCAGGGAGTGGAGGTCAAAGATGACAATCCAGGGAGGCGCTGAGTCAAGTTCGAAGTAGTGTTCCTCGATATTTCTCCCGCCCGTGATCAGATGATGTCCGTCCGTGATGAGGAGCTTTCCGTCCAGGCCTCTGCGCGCGGCATCTACGTCGGCGGGGAGGCCGCCGCAGCGGCGCAGGATTACTACCTGGAACTCTGGGACAGCCATCACGTGCAGAAGCTGAAGAAGAAGCGGATCTCCACTACCTGGGCATTCCGGTGGAAGGGCCGTACAAACCGGAGCACTACCGCTACTAGAAAACTGGAGCCGGCTCCCTGACTTTTCGGGGAGCCGGCCCTGTTGCGCTCCGGTTCAGTCGCCCGTGGTCATCGTAGCGATCGTCGCGGCTCGACGCCATCCTCTCATGATGCCTATCCGCCGATCCGGTGTGTCGTTTCCCATGTTGTTGATCAGGTAGTAGCGGGTCGCGCCAAAATCGGGCGCATTTCGGTGCAATAGCCCATGGAATCGCTGAGCCCGATCGAGAGCGCGGCCGAGAAAGGTCTCTCGCTCCGCGGCGGTGCCAAACCAAGGTGGCAGATCGGCTCTGTCCAGCTGTCGACTTGTCTCCCTTCCATAGATCGACCACTGGAAGCGCTTCCAGTTCTCAACGTCATACAGATCCACGGCCATGGGCCGCCCGTTCTCGTCGACGAAGAGGTCGGTCGTATAGGAAGGCAAGTCCTGGTAGAGGGACAGGAAGGTGAAGAGTGTCTCCGGAGCCCAGTACCGGCCGATGGCATCCACATATTTGCGACCCCGGTTCATCTCGCGTAAAGCACGAATCGAACCACCGTTGGAAGTGCCGACCAGTATCAGCTTCTCGACGGTCAACGTATTGGGTGTCCTGGCACGTCCCGACTCCGCATCCTCGAGAACCAGGGCACCGTACTTGGTGAAGTATCGGCAGAGATGGGCACCGTTGCTCTGGCAAATGAGGTTGACCTGAAGAGTCTCCTGCCCGCGAGTTCGACGCAGTTGTTCCAGTTGATCGGCCAACCGCGCAGCCGAGGCCACATTGTCCTGACGCCAATCGTAAGAGAAGAAAAAAAAGTCGTCGGTCGGGGTCGGGTGCTCCAGATCGCCGAAGCGATACCCGTTGTCCACGAAGAGATCCAGTAACTGTTGGTTGATCTTCTTGCGAATGACTCCGAAGAGCCTCAGTTCGAGAATCACTCCGTCGGGCAGGAGCTGGGGACCTGCATGACTGGCTGTCAGCGATCGGGCCAGACCATGACCCCGGTCATGGGGCGCGATCAGGTTCTTTCCCTTGCCCCAGACAGACTTGCCCGTGGCTGCATCGCGCAGACCGACTCCCGTCATCCCGGTCACGAACACCACAGGTGGTCTTACCGATGCTCCCCGCGCGGTCTCCATGGCGGGGGGAGGAACCGGACTGCCTGCCGCACCCCAGATGGCGGCCACGAGGATGGCCGGGCCTAACTGCACTCGCCTCGATCGAGGCTCTCGCAACCACATACTTTCCTTTCGTCGACTCGTGCATCAAGTCTGGCTCGTGGCTTGACGCGCAAGAGGTCAGCGCGTCCACCGCCAAAACGCTCGCAGGTAGCGACGTGTCGATCGCAAGGTTCGCCAGACCGCCCACAGGCGGCCGCCTGCCCGCAGGGCCATGCGAGGCTTGAAGATCGCCACGGCTGCGGCTCCCAGGAAAACCCACTCCGGATGCGAGGAAACGGCACGGCCCAGCCGAAGAGCACGACCAGTCAGGGTGACGTACGGCTGCAGCGGCGCCACCGCATGGCTCATGCGCTCGCGCTCCTCAGCAGCCCGGGAGCGAAGCTTCGCTTGCCTCTCGAGTAGCTTGCGCTCGTAGCCGATCATGTCACGAGCTCATGCGCTCGCGGTCCTTGGCGAGTTCCGCGATGGTGGCTTGAAACGGCTTCGGCCGGTTGCGCATCCATGCACGTAGGCCCAACCCGATGGCGAGAGCCCCGCCGAGGCACGAGCCGCTCAGCGTAGCCAATGACGCCACCCGGTGTTCCTCGCCGGCCAGTGTCACCACCAGGATCGCCAACAGGACCACCCCGAGGAAAACGAGGAACAACGACATCGCAATCCAGACCAGCAGCTTCGCCAACCGGAGGCCCTCGATCTCAAGATCGGTTCCCAGCAGGCCCAGGCGGCTCTCCAGCATGGCAAGGGCCGTGGTCCCGAGACGTCTCAGGGAACCGAGCAGTCCCGTGTCTGATCCAGGGCTGGATGTGGAGTTACGCATCGAGCCGATCTAGCGGCGCCCGAGAAGCATACCCACGAGGATGCCGAGCCCGGCGGCAATACCGACGGCCTTCCAGGGCTGGTCCTGCACGAACTTGTCAGCGGACTGGGCCGCCTCGCGGCCCTGCTCCCTTACCTGCCCCTCGATATCGCCCAAGCGAGCACGTGCGCCCTTCAGCGTCTCCTCGGCCTTGCTACGCGCGGCGGCCAATTTCTCGCCGGTTTGCCCGGCGGTGGCACGGACCAGTGCGTCGGCGTCGGCCATCAACACCTTCAGATCGGCAACAATTTTGTCGCGGGTAACGGACTCGGTCTGTTCCATGGATACACCCCTCGAAGAAGGCCAACCTCGGAATGAAGGAGGAAAACAAATACAGCTTATCGTGTTTGCGTCCCGCGGGCAACTGATGGCGCCCCACCATTGCCTTCATAAATAGCTGTTCTTGAACAAGTTTCTCCATGTTGGAAAGTTGTGATGACATCGGAAGGCTGGTAGGTGGTCGTACTGGGCGTATAAGGGAGGACGAGGGCAAGAACAAGAACCAGGTGGGCGACATTCCAAGCTGCCAGAACGGAAGAAACGATGAGAGGTGACTCCGCCGGCGGACGCCCAGAGGTGTTTCTACCACTTGATTAAGAAGCCGCGGTAGTCCGGATCCACTGGAGCGATTCATTCTCCCGGCGCCGTGCCCCCGGCGACGGGCGGCCGGGTCTCTAGGTGGGTTTGGCTGCCCGGGCGGGTGCGAGTAGGATGCCCATCCACTTCGTCTGCTCATAGCTGCAG
>SMYD01000153.1 GCA_004356015.1 Acidobacteriota bacterium
GGTTTATGCAGGGATCTCGCGCCAGGAGCGGCGTAAGCGAGCCCACGAAACCCTGGAGCGGGTACAACTGGAGGATCGTGCCACCCACGCGCCCAGCGAACTCTCAGGCGGACAGCGCCAGCGGGTTGCGGTGGCCCGGGCCCTGGTCAACAACCCCTCCTTACTGCTGGCTGATGAGCCCACCGGAAACCTGGACAGCAAGACCGGCCTGGACATCATGGGTCTCTTCTCCGAACTTCACCAGGCCGGGAACACCATCATCCTGGTGACCCATGAGCCGGATATCGCTGCCTACGCCAACCGCACCATCAAGCTCCTGGACGGGCGGATCGTGTCCGATATCGGGAATTCCCCGGGGGGAGAAGGAGCGACAGGAGCGTCACCTTCTTGACACCCTGCGAAGGCATCCGTTAGCATGCGGCGTCTACCGGATATAAGAAGGGGAGTCTTGCGGTGAAGGACTGGGATTCGGGCCTGCGGAGCGAGTGCAGCAGCCCGGAGGCTGGTTCTTGATCGGTCGGTTTGAAGCGGGGTACGATCTTCAATCGTATCCGTATCAATCCGGATTTGCCCGCCGAGGGGGCGGCCCCGGAACTGGGACTTAGCCAGGAGGAAGCAATTCATGGTCCTGCAATCAGGCTTCTTTGGGGCCACACTGCTCCACTACTTTTACCAGGGTGGCTGGGTCATGTACCCGCTCCTGGCGATTTCCATCGTCTCCATCGGCTTCATCATGGAGCGCATCTACGTCATCATGTTCAAGTCCAAGGTCAACACCAACCACCTGGTCGCGCACGTGCGCAAGGCCCTGCTTGCCCGCGACCTGAGAGCGTCGGTGCAGGTCTGCGAGAAGTATCGCGGGCCGGTGGCTGCCATTCTCAAGGCGGGAATCCTCAAGTATGGCGCACCTCGTGAAGAGGTGGAAAAGACCATCGAGAATTCGGCCTTGCATGAGCTTGCCCGCCTCGAACGCGGCCTGGCGGTTCTGGCCTCGTCGTCCAATATCGCTCCCATCATCGGGTTCCTCGGGACTGTGGTCGGGATGATTGCGTCGTTCGATGCCATCGCATCCCAGGGCCTCAACAACCCGGCCCTGGTGGCCAAGGGTATCTCGGTGGCTCTCATCACCACGGCCGGAGGCCTCATCGTCGCTGTCATCACGCTGCCGTTCTACAACTTCTTCACCAGTCGCATCGCGATTTTCGTGCGCGAGATGGAAACCTCGGCCAACATCCTGCTGGAAACATTCGCCGAGATGGATCAGGTCCCGCCGGCAGCCAAGCAGTCGCCAGCATCTTCATGAGGATCTGCTGTGGCGATTCATAGGAGCAAGGAGGTTCAGGCGTACATCCCCACGGCCTCCATGGCTGATATCGCCTTCCTGCTCATCATCTTCTTCATGGTCACCACTGTTTTCCAGGTGGACAAGACGCCCGTGAACCTGCCGGGTAGCTGGATGCGGCCCACCGAGATTCCCCGCAAGGCGGCATTTGTGGTGCTGGCGGAATTGACGTCCGGCGCCGGTGGCAAGGAACTGGTCTACAAGTTCTCGGCCGGTATCGACTCGTCCCATGTTGTCCCGGACACCGATGCCCTCTACTTCGAGGTGATCAATATCACCGGTGTGAATCCTCTCCACCCCTTTGTCATCAAGATCGACAAGGACGTCAAGTACAGCGAGGTGGATGAGATCCTGGATACCATGCGCCGGGCCGGCGCCCAGGATCTGATTCTCATGACCGAGCAGTTGACGGTTCCCGGCTAGGAGACTGTTGTGAAGCTCGTGAGCAAGAAAAGTGAAGTCGAGATTCCCACGGCCTCCATGGCTGATATCGCCTTCCTGCTCATCATCTTCTTCATGGTCACCACCGTCTTCTCGGCCACCAAGGGCCTGGATTTCAAGCTACCCAAGAACGAGGACGAGCAGGAGGTCGAGACGGTCGAGGCTGCCTATATCAAGGTGTTTCCCGGTGGCGCGGTCGAGGTGGACCGCCAACCCATGGCCCTGGACCAGATTCTGCCCTACCTGCAGCCCAAGCTGGAGCGCTGGCCGGATAAGCCGATCATCCTCTACACCCTGCCTGATGCCACCTACGGGGACATGATTGCCGTCTACGACGTTCTCAAGCAGGGACCCCAGCAGATCGGGATGGATGTGACGAACATCGGGATTCCGACTCACCGCGAGATCGCGAACTACACCGAGATCTTCGGTTATAACCCGTTCGACTAGAGACGCCGGCCATGGAACCCAAAGATCTGAGAACCATGAGCCCAGAGGAGCGGACGGAGCTTCTCGAGGCTGAGACCCGCATGTACAGCCATTACTTCGAGGGTTCAGCGGAAGACAAGAAGCCGGTCCAGATCGCTTTCCTGGTGGCTCTCGTCTTTCACCTCTTCATCCTCTACGTCACCTTCCCCGAGTTCAGTGTCAGCAGCCCGCTGCCCAGCGAGGACAAGATTGTTTACGTGAAGGCCTGGCGCCCGCCACCGCCACCGAAGAAAGAGCCTCCCAAGCCGGTGGAGGAGAAGAAGCTGAAGACCAAGAAAATTCCCATTCCTGACCCGACTCCCGACGAGCCCGAACCCATCGTCGAGCCCGAGCCCGAGCCCGAGCCCGAACCCCTGCCTCCGGACATGATTGCTCTCATCGGCACGCCAGGGCCACCGCCGATTGGGAACACCGGTCCCCTCATCGCCGGAGTGGCAGGGGTGAGCCTCCCTGTGCTGCTGGACAAGATCCAGCCGGCCTATCCCGAGCTTGCGCGCAAGGCGGGCATCCAGGGGAAGGTGTATCTCCAGGCCATTGTGACCAGGACGGGTGACATCAAGGACGTTTCGGTTTTGTCCGCCGCGCCGCCGGGTCTGGGCTTCGAGGAGGCGGCCCTGAAGGCCGTCAGGCAGTGGAAGTACAAGCCCGGGGAGCAGAATGGCCGGGCTGTGGATGTCTATTTCACCGTGGCGGTGGAGTTCACCATCCAGTAGCCGCGGCGGTGGCGATGAATCCCCGCGAGGGGACGCAGGTTCGACATTGGCCATGTGGGAAGAGGAAGGAGTCGCAGTATGAGGAACAGGATTTTCACGGTCGCTCTGCTGCTGGCGCTGGCTCTGCCGGCCACCGGAGCGCTGGCCCAGGACGATCTCACCGACAAGGTGAACAGTGGCTGGGCAGCGCTGCAGAAAGGCGATCTGACGGTGGCCCGGGCCGCGTTCCAGGACGTCATCGACGCGTCGCCGGTTTACGATTTCGGCTGGTACGCCCTGGGCCAGGTGGCCACGCGCGAGGGAAAGCTGGACGAGGCCATCACCGACTTCAACAAAGCCATAGAGATCAACCCGGAGAAGTTCGAATATCACTATGGGCTGGCCGCCGCCTTTCGCACCAAGGAAGAATACGCCAAGGCCATTGCCACCATGAACAATGCCGAATCCCTGGCCACTTCGCCCCAGACCCAGTACTACCTGTACCTTGAGCGAGGAATCTCCTATCTGTCCATCAGGCAATGGGACCGCGCCGCGGCAGATCTGGACGAGGCGGTCAAGCTGCAGCCTGAGGACAAGATGGTCAACCAGCGGCTTGGTATGGCCCTCTTCCGGATGGATGATTTCAAGCGCGCTGCAGAGCATCTGCAGAAGGCGGTGGCTGCCGATCCCAAGGACGGCGTCTCACAGCTTTATCTGGCGCGCACGAGTATCAATCTGGCGCAGCGGGAACAGGATGCGGCCAGGAAGAAGGGCTACTATGCCGATGGTGTGAAGGCGGCTATGGCTGCCAATACCCTCTCTCCCGGCTTCGATGCGCAGAATACCCTCGCCAAGGCGTATCTGGGGAGCGGGCAGTATGAACAGGCCGCCCGCAGTTTCCAGAAAGTGGTCCAGGCCAAGCCGAAGTACTGCGTTGCCCGCACCAATCTTGGGCAAGCTTATGTGGGCATGAAGGCCTTCGGGCAGGCTGTCACGGCGCTTGAGAAGGCGGTGGACTGCGATCCGAAGAGCACCATCTCCCTCAATACTCTGGCGTTTGCCTACGTCAAGGAGAACAAAAAGGACATGGCGTTGAGTTCTTACGAGACGTCCTTCAAGCTGAAGGCGGACCCCTCGGTGGCTATCAACATGGAAAAGGTCGCCAAGAATATCGAGATTGATCAGGAAAACCAGATAATCGACTCCGCCAACGAAGAGACGAGAAAACGCAACGAGGCCGAGCAGGCGGCGTTCGACAAGAAGCAGGCCGACTACGAGGCCGAGCAAAAGCGCATCAAAGCGTACAAAGAAAAAGACAATTGAGCGCTTGCCGCCGGATGACCGCCGGCAGAGACTCACAAGGCCAGGAAGGGGTCCTGGAAGGGGCCTTTTTCTCTTGATCTTGAATCATTTGGCCATGTCCTGGGGTTCTTGACGGGGCCGCGGGGGCCATGTTACCGTCGCCATCTATCGTGTTGTGAATTCCTGCACGAGCGTGGCGTGGCTGCATGTTGAGGGGTCCGTTGCGTCCTGCAGACCTCGCCCGAGCGGATGTCAGCAGCGATGAACTCAACACTTCTGCCTTACCTGCCAGTCTTTCTTTTCCTGCTGTTTGCGGCGGGACTGAGCGGTGGTATGGTGATCGCCTCGACCCTTGCGGGAAGACGCCGCCGGGACGAGCCCATGGTGGATCTATCGGCCTATGAATGCGGGCTCAGTCCGGCCGATCCCGAGCACAAGCGCTATACGGTCAAGTTCTACATGGTGGCCATGTTGTTCATTCTCCTGGATCTGGAGGTGGCGTTTCTCTATCCATGGGCCGTGGTGTACCGCGATCTGGGATGGTACGGGTTCTGGCTCATGGGAATCTTCATGGTCTTTCTGACCGTCGGGTTCATTCACGCTTGGGCACGGGGCGCTCTGGAGTGGGGTGAGAGCCGGCCCCGCCGGCTGAAGGCGGCAGGTCGATGATGCTCATTCAGTGGCTCAGATTGCGGCGCACGCCCGGCGTCCGGCCGGTGCCCGAAGAGCGTCCCGGCCAGCGTCCGGCGCCCTGGCGCCGTGATGACCACGATCCCGACCAGGTGCCGCCTCTGGTGGCACGCCTGCAGGAGGAGTTCGGCGACGCCATCCAGCCGGTACTCCCTGTTTTTAGGGACGATACCGTGGCCCGGGTCGCGCGCAAGAAGATTGTCGATGTCTGTCTCCATCTGCGGGATCGGGAGGGCTTCGATTTTCCCACCGACCTGTGCGGAGTGCATACTCCCGACGGGGAGTTCTTGTTCGATGTGGTCATCCATCTCTTCTCCACCGACCAGCATGAGCGCCTGCGCCTGAAAGTCGGTGTCGGACCCGGTGAGGAGATGCCGACCCTCACCGGTGTGTGGGCGGGGATGAACTGGCACGAGCGGGAAACCTACGACCTGGTGGGAGTGCCTTTCCACGGCCATCCCAATCTCAAGCGCATTCTTCTGCCCGATGACTTCGACGGTCATCCCCTGCAGAAGGATTTTCCCCTGAAGGGCTGAGCGGTGGCTGAGAGACAGACCATGCTCGAACACGGCACCGCGCCGGATCCCATCGCCAGCGAGACGTTCGAGATCAATATGGGCCCCCAGCATCCCGCCACCCATGGCGTGCTGCGCCTCCTGCTGACCCTGGATGGTGAGACGGTGCGCAGTTGCGAACCCCACCTGGGCTATCTCCACCGGGGAGTGGAGAAGATCGGCGAAAACAAGACCTACCTGCAATTCATTCCTTATACCGACCGTCTCGATTATCTGGCGCCCCTGGCCTGCAATGTGGCCTATGCCCTGGCGGTGGAGAAGTTGCTGGACATCCATGTGCCCGAACGCTGCCGCGTGATCAGGGTCATCGCCAGCGAGGTAGCCCGTATCTCCTCCCATCTCCTGTGGCTGGGAACCCATGCCATCGACCTGGGCGCGGTGACCATGTTCTTCTACACCTTCCGCGAACGGGAGACGATCTACAACCTCATCGAAGAACTGACCGGCTCGCGGCTGACCACGTCCTACACGCGCGTGGGCGGGCTTACTCGGGACATGTCGCCTGAATTCGTCAAGGAACTGCGTTCCTGGATGTCCCACTTCGTCGGGGAAATTGCCGAATATGAGAAACTGCTGACCCGCAATCGCATCTGGGTGGATCGCACCCGGGACGTGGGCATCATCACCAAGGAGCAGGCCATCGCCCTGGGGATGTCGGGTCCCAACCTGCGGGCGTCGGGGCTGCCTCTCGACCTGCGCAAGGCCGTCCCGTACCTGGACTACCAGGACTATGACTTCGAGGTCCCCTACGCCGAGGACGGGGATGTCTACGCCCGTTACATGATTCGCATGGAGGAGATGCGCCAGTCCCTGCGCATTCTCGAGCAGGCGGTGGATCGCCTCAAGCCGGGTCCGATCTGGGCGGACCACCCCAAGGTCGTGCCGCCCATCAAGGACAAGGTTCTGACCCGCATGGATGAGCTGATTCACCATTTCATGATCATCACCGAGGGCATGAATCCGCCGGTGGGAGAGATCTACCAGGCGGTGGAAATGCCCAAGGGTGAGCTGGGCTTCTACATCATCAGTGACGGCAGCAAGGCCCCCTATCGCCTGCATATCCGCAGCCCCTCATTCGTCAACCTGCAGGTTCTGGAAACCATCTGCGTCGGCCAGATGGTGTCCGATGTGGTGGCCATCATTGCGAGCCTGGACCCGGTCATGGGAGAAGTCGATCGATGAGCAGTGACCACCGCAAAGGCGACCCCTGCGGGGCATCGGGTATCAGCGACCAGGCCCTGCGCCGGGAGCTTGAAGAAATAGTCGCCGAATATCCCGAGAAGCGGGCCGGTGCGCTCATGTGCCTGCACCGGGTGCAGCGCCATCGGGGCGGTCTTTCGCCGGCCAGCCAGGTCCTGGTCGGTGAACTCATCGGCATCAGTCCGGCCCATGTGAGGGAGCTGGTGACCTTTTACACCCTCTTCCTGGAAGAAACTCCGGGCCGCTATCATCTGCAGCTCTGCCGCACCCTCTCATGCCAGCTCCGCGGCGCGGGGGAGCTCAAGGCGCGGATCCGGCAGCGCCTGGGCATCGTTCCTGGCGGAGTCACAGAGGATGGTCTGTTCCAGCTCACAGAGGTCGAATGTCTGGGTTCGTGCGACTCGGCGCCGGTGATTCAGATCAACGATGACTACTTCGAAGGGCTGGATGGCGACAAGCTCGACACGCTTCTGGATGAGCTGGCGGCACGGCCGCCTGTTGCCGGAGGACAGGGCTGATGGCGTTCGAGAAGGTTCTCACGCGCAATGTGGGCAACCCGGCGGTTCTCTCCCTGGCCGGCTATGAGGGCGTCGGCGGCTATGTTGCCCTGCGTAAGGCGTTGAAGGAGATGACGCCCCTTGAAGTGACCGAAGAGGTCAAGAAGTCCGGGCTGCGGGGCCGGGGCGGCGCCGGTTTTCCCACCGGGGTCAAGTGGGGTTTTGTACCCAGGGGGGGAGAGCGGCCGGTTTACCTCATCAACAATGCCGACGAGTCCGAGCCTGGCACCTTCAAGGATCGGCTCCTCATGGCCCACGACCCCCACCTGGTGCTGGAGGGCACCATGATCTCGGCTTACGCCCTGGAATGCCACCACGCCTTCATCTACATCCGCGGTGAGTATGTGCGGGAGTACGAGATCCTCATGGCGGCCCTGACCGAACTGCGTGGAAAGGGATACCTGGGGCGTGGCATTCTGGGCAGTGACTACGACCTTCAGGTCACCATCGTGCGGGGCGCCGGCGCCTACATCTGCGGGGAAGAGACGGCCCTCATGAATTCCCTGGAAGGCCGGCGCGGCGAGCCGCGTCTGAAGCCGCCGTTCCCTGCCCAGCGGGGCATCTTCGGCAGTCCCACCAACATCAACAACACCGAGACCCTGGCCAATATCCCGTTCATCATCGAGCGAGGAGCTGCCTGGTTCACCGGTATTGGCAAGGAACGAAACGCCGGCCCCAAGCTGTACTGTGTGTCGGGCCATGTGCGGAACCCGGGTGTTTTCGAGTTGCCCATGACCATCACCTGTAACGAGCTCATCCAGGAGCACGCCGGCGGCATGCTGCACTCAGGGCATCCCGTCAAGGCCTTCATTCCCGGCGGTTCATCGGTGCCGGTACTGCGCGCCGATGAACTGGACGTGGTCATGAGCTATGACGATCTGGCCGAGGCCGGTACCATGCTGGGCTCGGCGGGTGGAATCGTCATGGACGAGACCACCTGCATGGTGGATGCTCTGCGCAACCTGGAAGCGTTCTATGACCATGAGTCCTGCGGCCAGTGCACGCCCTGCCGCCAGGGCTGCGGCTGGCTCCACAGCCTGCTGACGCGGCTGGAAAACGGCGGCGGGGTGGAGGCGGACATTCCCCTGATCACGGAGTTGGCTGACAATATCCAGGGACACACCATCTGCCCCCTGGGTGATGCCGCGGCCATGCCGGCACGCGCCATGGTGGCCAAATTCGAGGACGAGTTCCGCGCCCATGTGACGCGCAAGGGCTGTCCTCTGCGCGACAAGGTGATGGCGTGATGGCGAGGGCGTGGTGAGCAACGCAACCGCGAAGGTCGAGCTCACAATCGATGGGCAGTCGCTGAAGGTTGATGCGACGGCGACCGTTCTGGAGGTGGCTCTTGCCCACCAGGTCGAGATCCCCTACTTCTGCTACCACCCCTACCTCTCGGTGCCCGGCAACTGTCGCCAGTGCGAGGTGAAAGTCGGCTCCCGGCAGGAGGATGGTTCCATCAGGTGGATGCCCAAGCTGCAGGTCTCCTGCAACATGCCTGTGGCCGAGGGCCTGGTGGTGGACACGCGCTGCGACGAGGTCATTCAGGCGCAAAAGAACAACATGGAGTTCCTGCTGATCAATCATCCTCTGGACTGTCCCATCTGCGACCAGGTGGGTGAGTGCTGGCTGCAGGAGCATGCCTATACAGCGGGCATGGGCGAGACCCGCTTCCGGGAAGAGAAAGTCCACATGGACAAGCGTGTGGATATCGGCCCCCACGTCCTCCTGGACAAGGAGCGCTGTATCCAGTGCACGCGCTGCATCCGCTTCTGTGATGAGGTCACGGGCACATCCGAACTGGCCCTGATGGCCCGGGGAAACCACACGGAGGTGGACATCTTCCCCGGGCGGCCTCTGGACAACCCCTACTCGGGGAACGTGGTGGATATCTGCCCGGTCGGCGCGCTGACCCTGAAGGAGTTTCGTTTTAAATCGCGCCTGTGGTTCCTGAAGACAGCCGACAGCATCTGCCCCGGTTGCGCCAGAGGGTGCAACATCAAGATCTGGCACCGGGATCATGCCATCGCGCGTCTCACGCCCCGGGACAACCCCGAGGTGAACAAGAGCTGGATGTGCGACCAGGGACGCCTGCTGGCGCCGACTCTTGAGGCCGGGGAGAGAGTGCGCGAGCCGCGGGTGGAGGGTAAGGCTGTGGACTGGCAGGAGGCCCTGGATGAGGCTGTCTCCCGCCTGCGCCGCTCGGGACGTCCGGCCGGCGTGATCCATCCGTGGTCGACCCTGGAGGAGGGCTGGCTGGCCCTGAAAGTGCTGGCCGCCGCGGGCGAGGGTGGAAGACCGATGCTCATGGCCCTGCCTGCCCATGAGCAGGGTGAAGATGACGACCTTCTTCTCCGTGCCGACAAGAGCCCCAACCGCCGGGGCCTCGAGAACCTTCTCACCGCCCGCGACGCCGAGAGCGCCAGTGTGGCAGACCTCCTGGACAGAGCCGTGGCCGGTGAGTTGAGCGCCCTGCTGGTGGTGGGCGAAGACCTGGCCACCCTGGTCTCCGAGGAGAAGCTCGCTGCCGCCACGGCCGCCGGCCTTGAGCTCATCGTGGTGGCGTCCCATGAAAACGCCACCACCCGTGCGGGAACGATTGTTCTCCCCGCTGGAATCTTTCCTGAGGTGGACGGTACGGTGGTGAACTTCCAGGGTCGCGTTCAGGTGATGCGCGCGGCCTACCCACCCCCGTTTCTGGCGCGTACAGGTGCCTGGATCCTGACGCGCCTGGCCTCCCGCCTGGGCGACGGCAGCGAGGATGCGCGCCCCAGGGATCTTTTTGACGAGCTCGCGGCCCAGGTCCCGGCCTTTCAGGGACTGACCTTCGCGCGCCTGGGTGCCGGCGGGTGTGTCCTGCCGGGGGGCGCCTGCGAGACGCCCGCCTCAGGCTCGGTGGGATGACAGGATGATGGACGCGGCCATGATCAAGGAGATCGGCGAGATCGTCGTGCGCATGCTGATCATCTTCACGGCGGTGTTCACAGGTGTGGGCTACATGACCCTGGTGGAGCGGCGTGTCTCCGCCTGGATGCAGGACAGGCTGGGCCCCAACCGGGTCGGTCCCCAGGGGTTGCTGCAACCCCTGGCCGACGGGCTCAAGCACTTGATGAAAGAAGATATCGTACCTGCCGGCGCCCATCGCATGGTGTTCGTCCTGGCTCCTATTCTCGTGCTGGTCCCCGCCATAGCGTCGTTCGCGGTCATTCCCATTGCTGGAGACGCCATCAACCTCCAGGATCTGGGGCTACCATGGGATTGGCAGATCAAGCCGTTCATCGCCGACGTGTCGGTGGGGTTGCTGATTCTCCTGGGTCTGGCCTCCCTGGAGGTGTATGGCGTGGTGCTGGCGGGCTGGTCCTCGGGCAGCAAGTACCCGGCCATGGGCGCTCTCCGCTCCACGGCCCAGATGATCAGCTACGAACTGGCGCTGGGCCTGGCCGTCCTGCCGGTGGTCCTGACCACCGGTTCGTTGCGTCTGCAGACCATCGCCGAAGCCCAGGCCGGAACCTGGTTCGGGTTCATCCCCCACTGGAACGTCTTCATCCATCCTTTCGGTTTTCTCTTCCTGTTGATCGCCATCTTTGCCGAGACCAAGAGGTTGCCGTTCGATCTCCCCGAGGCCGAGCCGGAACTGGTGGGCGGGTACCATACCGAGTATTCCGCCATGAAGTTCGTCATGTTTTACATGGCCGAGTATTCGACCATGATTGCCAATGCTGCCCTGATGGTGACTCTCTTTTTCGGTGGCTGGCAGGTGCCGGGACTGGCGCTGTCGCAACCGTGGATGTTCCTGATTCAGGTCGGAGCTTTTTCCGCCAAGACGTTCTTCTTTCTGTTCCTGTTCGTCTGGGTGCGCTGGACCTTACCGCGCTTCCGCTATGACCAGCTCATGAATCTGGGCTGGAAAGTTCTGCTGGAGCTGGCCTTCATCAACCTGCTCGTGGTGGCCATGCTGGTGGCGGCGGGAGTGATGTGATGAGCCTTGACACGATCCTTGCATCGGCGGCCAGCATCGCGGCCATCTTCAGCGCTCTCATGGTCATCTGGCAGCGCAATGCGGTCATCAGCGCCCTGTTCCTCGTCCTCAACCTGGGCAGCGTGGCCGTTCTTTTTCTGACCCTGGGCGGCGAGTTTCTGGCGGCTGTGCAGGTGATCGTTTATGCGGGCGCCATCATGGTGCTGTTTCTGTTCGTCATCACCCTGCTCAATCCAGCCCCGCTGAAGGAGCGTTTCGCCTCGGGACCGGTGATGACGGGATTGACTTTTGCCCTGGGCGTTCTGTTTGTCGCCGCGCTCATGCGGGGAATCATGTCCCTGGCCGGTGCCGGTGGCGTCATGGCGTCTGTGGGGGAGGAGTACGGTTCGGCCCGCAGTATCGGGGAGTTGCTCTTTACCGCCTACCTCTACCCGTTTGAACTGGCCGGCGTACTGCTCATGGTGGCCATGGTGGGGGCTGTTGTGCTGGCCCGGCGCCAGACGGCAGGGGAGGACTAGATATGCCTCTGGTCGCTTATATCGGCCTGTCGGCGATCCTCTTCGTCATCGGAGTCATGGGCGTGCTGCTCAAGCGCAACGCCCTGACCATCTTCATGTCCATCGAGCTGATGCTCAATGCCGTCAACGTGGCGCTGGCAGCGTTCGCCCGCCATCACGGCGGCCTGGATGGACAGATTTTCGTATTTTTCGTCATGACGGTAGCTGCCGCCGAGGCCGCTGTGGGCCTGGCAATCTTCATTGCCATCTTCAGGCTGAAGAAGACCACCGACGTGACCGAGATCAATCTGATGCGCTGGTGAGGATGATGTCATGAGCTTTCTGCACCTCATCTGGTTGATTCCGCTCCTGCCCCTGGCAGGGTTCGTGATCAACGGCCTTCTGGGCAAGCGCATGCCCCGGCCGGTGGTGTCGGGTATCGCCTGTCTGGCGGTGCTGGCGTCGCTGGTCCTGGCCGTGGGGGCCATCCGCGACCTCCATGATCAACAGGGCCTGGCCGATATGCTCAACAACGGCAGCGCTCTCTCGGCCATCGGCGCCCGGCCCGGCGCCGACGGCTTCGGCGCCGTCCTGGCACCGACCGATCCCGATCACGGTCTGGTCCTGGATCCCTCCATTCCCCGGGCGCGACAGATTCAATGGACATGGTTGTCGGTGGGGAACCTGTCGGTGAAATGGGGGTATTCGCTGGATCCCCTCTCGGCCATCATGCTTCTGGTGGTCCTGGGCGTCGGTTTCCTCATTCATGTGTACAGCATCGGTTACATGGCGCATGATGAAGGCTTTGCGCGCTTCTTCGCCTACCTGAATCTGTTCATGGCCATGATGCTGGTGCTGATCCTGGCCGACAGCTTTCTGGTCATGTTCGTCGGCTGGGAAGGTGTGGGGTTGTGCTCTTATCTGCTCATCGGCTTCAACTACCGTGACATGTTCAATTCCGCTCGCGACCAGAGTTGCGCCGATGCCGGCCGCAAGGCCTTCATCGTCAACCGAATTGGCGATTTCGGCTTCATGCTGGGCATGCTGCTCATCCTGGTCACCTTCGGCAGCCTTGATTTCGGCCAGGTTTTTCGCGGTGTGCATGTTCTCGCGCAGGTGCCGGGGAGCCAGGGCCTGCTGACGGCCATGGCCCTGCTTCTTTTTGTCGGCGCCACCGGCAAGTCGGCACAGATTCCTCTCTTTGTCTGGTTGCCCGACGCCATGGCCGGCCCCACGCCGGTGTCGGCATTGATTCATGCCGCCACCATGGTCACTGCAGGCGTCTACATGGTGTGTCGCTGCGCGGCCCTGTTCACCGCGGCGCCCCTGGCCCTGACGGTGGTGGCCGTGGTGGGCGGGCTGACCGCGCTTCTCGCCGCTGCCATTGCCTGCACCCAGACGGATATCAAGAAGGTCCTGGCCTATTCCACCGTGAGTCAGCTTGGCTACATGTTCCTGGCCGCCGGTGTGGGAGCTTTTTCCTTTGCCATCTTTCATGTCATGACCCACGCCTTTTTCAAGGCGCTGCTCTTCCTGGGTGCCGGTTCGGTGATTCATGCTCTTTCAGGCGAACAGGACATCCGCCGCATGGGCCGCCTGACCCGGGTGTTGCCATGGACCTTCGGCACGTTCGCCGTGGCGGCGGTGGCCATCGCGGGCATCCCGCCCTTCGCCGGTTTCTTTTCCAAGGACTCCATCCTGGCGGCGGTCTTCTATGAACAGCCCATCCTGTGGGTTGCCGGCGCCTTCACCGCCGGGCTGACGGCGTTTTATATCTGGCGCCTGGTCTTCCTGACCTTTCTCGGCAGCGATCGGGTCGAGAAAGAGCGCCGGGGCCACCTCCACGAATCACCGTGGAGCATGGTCGCTCCTCTGGTGATGCTTGCGTTTCTGGCGACCGTGGGTGGGTTTCTGGGCGTGCCGGCCTTCCTGGCCGAGAGCGTGCCGGGACTGCATGCCGCCGCGGAGTGGCTGCCAGGCTACCTGGAGCCGGTTTTTCGTGAAGCCCATGTGGTGGGTGCGGGCATGGGCGCCCTGGGTTTCCATGACCCGGCGCACGGTGCCCAGGTGGCGGCCGGTTCCGCAGCCGGCCACGGCGGCGTGACGGCGGCCGGCGAGTGGGGCCTCATGGCCCTGTCGGTCTTGCTGGCCCTGGCCGGAATCGCATGGGCCTGGCTGCTGCACGGCCGTGCCGGCGAACTGGCAGCTCGCCTGGCGGCGGCACTGGGCGGCGGCTATCGCCTGGCCCGGGACCGCTTCCGCATCGATGAACTCTATGACCGGATCCTTCTCAAACCGTTCTATTTCATGTGCCGCGCCGCCGATGCTTTTGACCGCTTCGTGATCGATCTCCTGGTCAACCTGGTGGCCATCGCCACGGAGATCACCGGCCATGTTCTGAAACTGTTCCAGACCGGCTCGGTGCGCGCCTACGCCCTGTCGGTCTTCATCGGTGTGGTCGCCCTGGTGACGTTTCTGGTGATGTCGTGAATGAAATTTTGACACCCGCTATCGACTGGGCCATGCTCGGTCCCATCCTGACCCTGGCGGTGGCAGCCTGCGTGCTCCTGCTGGTGGCGTCAACGCCCGCCCGCCGCGGCCCCCTGCCGTTCATTCTGGCCCTGGCCGGCCTGGGAGCGGCCCTTGGTTCCTTGATGGCCCTGTGGGAACGGTCGGTGCATCAATCGGCCTTCGGGGACATGCTGGTGATGGATCGCGCCGCTCTCTACATGGGCGGGATTGTGCTGCTCTCGGCGCTGCTCTCAGTGCTGCTCTCCCGCCAGTACCTGGAACGGGCGCCAGCGCCGGCGGCCGAGTACTACGCCCTGCTGCTGCTGGCGGCCATGGGCATGCTGGTCATGGCCTCCAGCAACAATCTGCTGGTCATCTTCATGGGACTCGAGATCTTCTCGGTGGCTCTCTACGTTCTGTCCGGCATCACCCGGGACTGGCTGCGATCGCTGGAAGCTGCCCTGAAGTACTTCCTGCTGGGGGCGTTCTCCACCGGTTTCATCCTGTATGGCATGGCGTTCATCTATGGCGCCACCGGCTCTCTGGATCTTCTGGCATGCTGCCGCCGCGCCCGGGATCTGCTGGCCGGCCAGGGCGACACGGGTGCGGCGTTGCTGCTTCTCCTCGGCCTGGCCCTGATGATTGCCGGGTTGGCGTTCAAGGTGGCGGCAGTGCCGTTTCACTGGTGGGTGCCGGATGTCTATGAGGGCAGCCCCACGCCGGTAACGGCCTTCATGGCGGTGGGTACCAAGGGGGTCGCTTTCCTGGTGCTCCTGCGCCTGGTGACCACCACCTTCGGGGACGTGCTGGTCTCCCAGTGGACCATGGTGCTTGCCATCCTGGCCCTGCTGTCCATGTTCGTGGGCAACCTGGTGGCCCTGGTGCAGCGCAATATCAAACGGATGCTGGCCTTCTCCTCGGTGGCACACGCCGGCTATCTTCTGATCGCCGTGGCCGCCGGTACCGACCTGGGAACCAGCGCCATGCTGTTCTACTTTGCCGCCTACATGCTGACGACCCTGGGCGCGTTCGGAGTGGCGTCCCTGGTCGCCGAAACCACCGAAAGGGGCGATGAGGGGTACGGGATCGAGCGCTATGCCGGTCTCAGCCGCAGCAATCCCGGTCTCGCCCTGGCCATGAGTATTTTCATGCTCTCCCTCACCGGCGTGCCACCCCTGGCTGGATTCGTCGGCAAGTACTTCATCTTTCAGGCCGCCCTGCAACGCGGGATGGAGGGCAGCCGGATTTTCCTTGTCCTTGCGGTGGCGGGGATTCTGCTCTCGGTGGTGTCGGCGGCATATTACCTGCGGGTGATCATCACCATGTACATGGTGAATCCCGAGAGCGAAAGGCCGCGGGTGGTCACGGCGCCTGATGCCGGCTTCGCCATTGCGGTCGCGGCCCTTGGCCTCTTCTACCTGGGGCTGTATCCTACAGCCGTCTACGATATGACACGCTCACTGCATACCACGCTTCAGGCTCTCGCAGCTATCTGGCTCGGCTGATTTGCCCGTGAATCTCAGCGACCTCATGGATGTGGAACTTGTGGATCTGGATCTCCCGGCAGGTGGCACGGAGGCTGTTCTATGCCGCATGGTGGAACGGATGCACAGGGCAGGTGTCATCGGCGACAAAGAGGATGCTCTCAGCCGTCTGGTGGAACGGGAAAAGGTCATGTCCACCGGCATCGGTGGCGGAATCGCCATTCCCCACGCCCGTACCCCCGGGGTGACACGAACCGTGGTCGTCCTGGGGCGCAGCGTGACGGGGGTCGAGTTCGATGCGGTCGACGGCGAGCCGGTTGAGGTCGTCTTTCTTATTCTGGGGCCGCCTGAGTCATCGGCCGAGCATGTCAAGGTGCTGGCGCGCATTGCCAGGCTGGTCAAGCAGCCCGAATTCCATGCTGCCGTGCTGCAGGCGGAAACCGCGGAACGGATCATGGACGCGGTCCGCCAGTACCAGTAGGCCGCCCTGCGGTCAGTTGCCGGCAGGCGGAGTGCCGTCATCCCCGCCGGCCAGAGCCGCCACCAGATCCTGTAGAACCTGGCGTCCCTGGGGTGCGTCAATCTCCATCTGGGTGAAGGTGATGGAGATCATGTGCCTTCCGGCCTGGCCGAACAGGGTCAGGAAATTCGTGGTCAGATCACCCAGGACCAGCCGGTACTGCTGTTCGAACGCCTGATCCAGGTTCTCCAGGTCGATCTCTCCCTCATGAATCATCTCCACCTGGGCATCTTCCACCTGATCCGTGGCGTTGAGTTGTTGTACCAGAGTATCCATGTTGACCAGGAGAAAGCTGGCCGCCGACTCGGGGGTGGCCATCTCGATGACGGTCATCTGCATGAATCCCGGCAACTCGACGAAGACCTGTACATATCCTTCCTGGAACTCCGTGGTAAGCAGAGCGATGGTTTCTTTTCGCTGCAGCTTCCCGAAGAGTTGAGGGATCATGGATTGACCCAGTTCCCGGGAGGTGCGCTTGATCCAAGTGGCGGGGACTGTTTCGCCCACGGCGCGCATGGCGGCCAGCATGGGCCGCGGGGCGGTGTCGTCGGCCAGGGGCCGGCTGTCAGAAGGAGGGTGGTAGCCGACCAGCGTCGGAGCCGGTGTACCCGTTTGCGCCCAGGCCGGCGCCGCCGCCAGAACAAGGAGAGGCAGGAGTGCATGAAGAAATGCCGGGTGGCGCTTGCGGGACATGGATGTCTCTCCCTGGTTCACTCTGCGTGGCATATTGAGCTTGTCTCCACAGGCAGGGCCACTCGGCGCAGATTGAGGATCGCGGCGAGAACCTGGCCAATATGGTTATTGGGGGTGGAGGCGCCGGCCGTTACGCCGATGCGGGCTGGTCCCCGGGGCAACCAGCTTGGTTCGATGATTTCATCCGCGTTGTGCACCGGCTTGTAGCGGATGCTGCCATCGGAGTTGAGAGCGGTGAAATCCTCGATGTGAAAGGCGGGGGTTCCATGGTCGATGGAGAGCTCCGCCAGGTGGTTGGTGTTGGACGAGTTGTAGCCGCCGATGACCACCAGCAGATCCAGGTTCATGGCCAGCAGATCCACAACCGCATCCTGGCGTTCCTGGGTGGCGGAGCAGATCGTGTCGAAGGAGCGGAAGCGGCGCGCCTGTTCGGAGGCGCCATAGCGGGTTGTCAGAGCTTGCCCCAGGCGCCTGGCGATGGCCAGGGAATCGGAAGAGAGCATGGTGGTCTGGTTGGCCACACCCAGATGGCCCAGGTGGAGGTCAGGGTCGAAGCCAGGGGAGCATGCGTGGGCGAAACGGGTCCGGAAGGCAGCGGACTCGCCCGGCTCTTCGATGTAACGGCAGACCTCTTCAGTCTCACCCATGTCCCGGACCACCAGGTAATGTCCCTGGCCTTCGGCGCCCCGGGCCCAGGAGGCCGTGGCACGGGTCTCTTCGTGAGCCACCTTGCCGTGGATCGCGCTGGTGAACCCATCGCGGGCGTTGCGTTGCACATTTTTCCAGACGTTGAGTACGCTGCCGCAAGTGGTGTCCACCAGCACTGCACCACGTTCTCGCAGGGCGTTGAGATCTTCCACGCGGGCACCGAAAGCCGGAAGGATGACCACGTCCCCTGCCTCCACGGCGTCCAGGTCGATTTCCAGGTTGTCAGGGGTGGAGAGAAAAAGAATCTCCATCTCACGCAGCTTATCGTTGACATGAGGGTTATGGATGATTTCCCCCGTGATGTAAATGCGGCGGTCGGGGAATTTATGACGGGTTTCGTAGGCGTACTCCACCGCCCGGTCGACCCCGTAACAGAATCCCAGCTCGGAGGCCAGCAGGATGGTGGTGTCGTCGGCGGTCAGGCTGAAGCCATTGTTGCGGAACCACTCCACCAGAGCGGAGTGATAATCGCGCGTGAGCGCGGGTGCGATCTCACTGCCCAGGCCGAAGCCTTTTCGGAACATCGGGAGGGTTTCCATATGAGAAAAAGTGTACATCACGCCCGGAACACCTGCCAGAGCGCCTTCAAATTCAGGTCTTTTTGGTCCCGGTGGAACGCTTGTTCTTTTTGGCGCAAGCGGGGAATCTTTGTTAGGATCGAACTCTTTCGGGGGGGGCAGGCATGAAGAAGGAATCCAGGGAGATCGGGTGTTGAACAAAGAGTCTCATGTCAAGCGGGACGAGATTTCCAACCTCACAACCCGGCGCCTGTCCATCTACCTGCGCTGCCTGCAGACCCTTGAGGCCGCCGGGGTTGAAACCGTCTCCTCCCATGAGATGGCTGAGCAGTTTCACCTCAATTCAGCCCAGTTTCGCAAGGATCTGGCCTATTTCGGAGAATTTGGGGTCCGCGGCGTGGGCTACCGTGTGCCCGACCTCAAGCACCATCTCATCAGGATTCTCGGACTGGACCGGCGGATCCGCATGGCCATCATGGGCGCCGGCAATCTTGGCACCGCCCTGGCCGGTTACGGGGGTTTCAATACCGACAACCTTAAGGTGACGGCCTTGTTCGACACCGACCCGGACAAGGTAGGGCGTTTCCTCCGGCCAGGTCTCCAGATTCACCATGTTTCCGCGCTGAATCCCTTTATCCTGGGTCATCCTGTGCATATTGCTGTCCTGGCGGTCCCGACGATGGTGGCTCAGGAGGTCCTGGAGCAGGTGGCGGCCGCAGGTATCAGATCGGTCCTCAACTTCGTGCCCGTCCGCCTCAAGGTGCCGGCCGGGGTGCGCCTGCAGAGTGTGGATCTGAAGGTCCAGGTGGAGAGTCTGGTCTTTCATCTACCGCGGGAAGGCGAGGACGGGCAGGCCCTCGTGGACCATAAGGGGAAGGACCCGATCCTCCATACAGTCTGACGGTCTACTCCCCTCAATAAGTCTCACCTTCTGGCGAAGGATTCCGGGTCCGGTCGCGCTCCTACCTGTACGGGAAAGGAGAACGACATCATGAAATCGAGAATCCGGATGATGGCTGTCATGGCCATGCCTCTTCTGGCCCTCTGCGGGGGCACGGCCCTGGCCGGCGCGCGAACTGCCGGCCCGAGCCGGTTTCTTGCGCGGGTCCCGAGCTCAACCATCGAGGTTTCCAGAGTGGGGTGTACCCCCTCGGCCCGGACCGTTTCCAGAGGGTGCAGAGATGCGGCCCGGAGCGATTACTGGCTGACCGTGGCCAGATGCCAGAACCTCTCCTCTCAGGAGGAACTGAAAGGCTGCCAGGATGAAGCCCGGGACGCCCTGGCTGAAGGCCGGGAAGAATGTGCCGATCAACTGGTGGCCCGTCTCGAGGTGTGTGACGCGCTGGGCGAGGCACCCTACAACCCGGAGATCGATCCGGCGAACTTCGTCGCGGGTATCGATAACCCCCTCCTGCCGTATATCCCCGGGACCATCTGGACCTACGAGGCCGAGACGGAAGACGGTATGGAGACCATCATCGTCGCCGTCACCGGTGCGACGCGGGA
>SMYD01000154.1 GCA_004356015.1 Acidobacteriota bacterium
CCATGAAAACGGTGTCCTGACCGTCACCATCCCGGCCAGGAGCCTCGAAGATGTCAGCCGGCGAGTGCCAATCCAGATCGCGGTCGGGACCCAGGAATCTGGTTCCGGGACCGTGGCCAAGAGCGCCTGACGAGGCCAGGATCAACACCTGCGCCGGGACCATGCCGGCGGACTCCATAAAACTAAAACTCCCCGGCGGCAGCAACCGCCGGGGAGGTTTTCATTTCCTGCGAGAAAAGGCCGCGCGCTATTGGTTGAGCTTCTTGTTCAGGCTGTACTTGGTGCCGGAGATATCGGCCGAGGCCATGAGACCCTTCTCCGTGATCTTGTAGACCGCGATACCGTCGATGAAAGCTGTGCCCACGGCGGCGCCCTTGCTGCCGGCAGCCGCGTCAGCCCCGGACTCGACCTTCCAGCCCTTTTCGATGAAGTTGGTCAGTCTCTCCTCGCTCTCGAAGAACATGATGACCTGATACTTCTGCGCACCGATCCCGAGGGAGAGCCCACCGGTACCCATCTTCATGTAGGTCCGCTTGCCACTGGCCTTGTTCACGGCCACGCCGGTACCACCACCGCCACTCAGGATGAAGGTGATGCGCAGGTTATCGAACACCGCCCAGCCGGCGGCTTTCTCGTAGAGCTCTTTGGCCTTGTCACTTTTCTCCAGGACCTCGGCCAGGGCCTCCTTGGCCACCTTGTCCATCTCGGCGCGCTTCTCATCCGCCGAGGCGTCCTTCTTGGTCTCGGACTTGGCCTCATCCTGTGCGGCCCAGACTGCCGGTGAAGCGACAGACAGGCCCACAACGACCATCAGGCTTAACAACTTCTTCATCTTTGTTCTCCTCGGTGCTTCTCCGCCGGACCTGACCGCAGGCGAGACTTGGCGAGAATGAAGCACCTATTTGTGTGCGGGGTTCCCCCCTGAATGGGTGAATCTGCGCGAAGTATACACCTCGCCCTGAAGGGCAGTACAGACGCCATCTTTTCCGGAACGGGGGGTGTTGAGACATCCACCGGCGGGCCGGGAACAGGACTTCTCCGGCGCTCGGTACGCCCTTTGAGTACAATCCGCCGCGCAAACTGCGGGCCTTGCCGGAGGCCGCGCCCGGGAGCGAGGAACAGGGCTCTCCATGGACACCACCGACCCCATCATCGCCCCGCTGGCCGAGGCAAATCAGCCGATCCGTGCCGAGATCTTCAGCATCGTGCGCCTGGAGGAACACGCCCGGAGCCTGGCCGGGGCCCAGGGTCCCACCTCGCGACCTGCCCGCGTCCAGAGCCTGCTCCCGCGTGTCCGCAACAATGGCCGGATGCTTCATCTGGCCTATAACGACATCGTCGCCGCCGTCCGCCTCAAAAGGGAGATCGCACCGGCGGAGGAATGGCTACTGGACAATTTCTACGTCGTGGATGAGCAACGGCGGGAGATCCGTGACCATCTCCCCGGGAGCTACTACCGCCTGCTCCCCAAGATTGCCCAGGGGCATCTTGCCGGTTACCCCCTGGTCTACGGACTGGCCTGGGCCTATGTGGCTCATACCGACAGCCGCTTCCACCTGGACACCCTGGAACGGTTCGTGGGTGCCTATCAAGGTATTCAGTCCTTCGCAATCGGTGAGCTCTGGGCCATCGCGATCCACTTGCGGGTCGTCCTCCTGGAGAACCTGCGGCGCCTGATGGAACCGGTCATCCGGGCTCGCCAGGCCAGGGCGAGGGCCGACGAATTGGCGGACCGGCTGCTGGGCTTCAGTGAACGGCGCGCAGAGAGTGCTACGGAGGTGCTGGGCCCCCTGGGCGACGCCCCTCTTTCAGATGCGTTCGCCGTGCAGCTTGTCCAGCGTCTGCGCGACCAGGACCCTGCCATCATGCCGGCCCTGGAGTGGCTGAACCAGCGCCTTGAATCCCAGGGGACCAACGCCAACGAGGTCGTGACCCGGGAGCATCAGACCCAGACCGCCACCAACGTCACAGTCCAGAACATCATCACCAGCATGCGCTGGATGTCTTCCATGGACTGGCTGGAATTCTTCGAAAACGTCAGCGTGGTGGACGAGATCCTGCGCCGGGTCAAGGTGTATGACGACATGGATTTCCCGACCCGGGATCTCTACCGCTCCCAGGTGGAACTGCTGGCACGAGGGTCGGGCTATTCCGAAATCCAGGTGGCGCAGCAGGCGCTCGACCTGGCACAGGCTGCGGCCCGCGCCAACGCTCAGGCCCCGGTGGAAGAAAAAAGTGATCGGCCGGGATCCGGCCCGGGCGGGATCCCGGCATCATTTCTCAGCACTGTGGGCCACGCCGACGAGGACCCGGGCTATTACCTGGTAGGCCGTGGCAAGTGGGATTTCGAAAAACGTCTCGGCTATCGCATTCCCTTCCATGTCCGCGTCCGCCGCGTCCTGAGAAACCACGCCATCAGCGGCTACCTGGGTGGGATCCTCAGCCTCACGGCTCTCATCCTGGCGGCCCCTCTCATCTTCACCGGGCGCGCCGGTGCCGGGTTCTGGAGCCTGATGATCCTGACTCTGGCGGGGATTCTCCCCGCGTCGGACATGGCCGTCGCCCTGGTCCATCGCCTGGTGGCGGTCATCGTTCCGCCCAGACCCCTTCCCAAGTTGACTCTGACCGACGGCATACCACCTGAGCTCCGCACCATGGTGGTGGTGCCGACCATGTTGACTCGACAAGCGGATATCAAGGAGTCCCTCGAGCGGATCCAGGTTCACTACCTGGCCAACCCGGAAGGCCATCTTCACTTCGCACTCCTGACCGATTGGGCCGACGCGCCGCAGGAACTCATGCCCGGCGATGAAGCGCTGCTGAGCGAACTGGCCACGGGCCTGGCACGGCTGAACGACCTCTACCCGGGACCTCAGGGTGACGATAAGAGATTTTTTCTCTTTCATCGCCGCCGCAAGTGGAACCCGCAGGAAGGCAAATGGATCGGCTGGGAACGGAAACGAGGCAAGATCCACGAACTGAACCGCCTGCTCCGGGGCGCAACCGATACCACCTTCATGCCCCTCAACGAGGAACCTCCCGTCGCACCGAAGGGTGTGCGTTTTGTCATCACCCTTGACGCCGATACACGCCTGCCCAAGGGAACCGCTTACCGCCTCATCGGTGCCATGGCCCACCCCCTCAACCAGCCCGTCTTCGATCTTCGCAAAGGCCGTGTTGTGGAGGGATACGCCATTCTCCAGCCCCGCATCACACCCTCTCTCCCCACGGGACCGGGAAGCACCACCTACCAGCGGATCGTCTCCGGGCCCGGCGGCATGGACCCATACGCGGCCGCCATCTCCGACGTCTATCAGGACCTCTTCGAACAGGGCTCGTATACGGGCAAGGGCATCTACGACGTGGATGCCTTCGAAGCGGCCCTGCAGGACAAGGTCCCCGAGAACACCCTTCTCAGCCACGATCTCTTCGAAGGCCTCTTTGCCCGTGCGGGGCTGGTGACCGATGTGGATCTGTTCGAGGAATTTCCCACCAATTACGTGGTGGCCTCGCGCCGCACTCATCGCTGGGCAAGAGGTGACTGGCAGCTGCTGCCCTGGAATCTGGGCCTCGCCCGTGACAGCAGGGGCCGCCGGCAGAAAACGTCCATCCCCCTGCAAGGTCGCTGGAAGATGCTGGACAATCTGCGCCGCAGCCTCTCTCCCCCTGCTTCGTTCCTCCTCCTGGTGGCCGCCTGGTGCCTGCCCGGGGTCCCGCCTCTCCTCTGGACCGCGCTCTTTCTGGGCGCCGTGGTGGTCCCCGCCGCCATACCGGTCCTGGACGGACTGGTGCCGCGGCGCCAGGGCTTCTCCAAGCGCAGCTACCTGCGTGCAGTGGGACGGGATATCTCCTCGGCCACCTTGCAGGTGGTCCTGGCCATCACCATGCTGGCTCACCTGGCCTGGTCCATGACGGACGCCATCGTGCGCACACTCTTCAGGCTCTACGTCAGCAGGCGCCATCTGCTCCAGTGGGTGACCACCGCCCATACGGAACATGGCGTCGAGCCGGGGATTCGCAACTTTTACGGGCATCTGCGTGGCGCTATCTACCTGGCGGTGCCGGCCGGGATCCTGTGCCTGGGCTTCAAGCCCGCGGCCTGGCCGCTGGCGATCCCCCTGGTGCTGCTCTGGATCTGCTCGCCCCTGGTGGCCTGGCGCATGAGTCTGCCCCGGAAAGTTTCCGCGGCCACAATTCTCTCCGCCGGAGAGAAGGACCAGTTCCGATGGATCGCCCGCCGCACATGGGCATTCTTCGAGACCTTCGTCACCAGCGAAGAGAACTGGCTGCCACCAGATAACTTCCAGGAGGACCCGGAGCCGGTGGTGGCACATCGCACCTCACCCACCAACATGGGCCTCTATCTTCTGGGCACCCTGGTCGCTCATGACTTTGGCTGGCTGGGAGTCCTGGACACGGTGGACCGCCTGGAGGCCACCTTGAAGACCATGACCGGTCTGCGGCGCTACCGCGGTCACTTCTTCAACTGGTACGACACCCGCAGCCTCGAACCCCTGGATCCCATGTACATCTCCACCGTGGACAGCGGCAACCTGGCGGGACATCTGATCGCCCTGGCCCAGGGCTGCCGGCAACTCATGGATCGCCCGTTTTCCCGACTCGCGTCCCTGGCCGGCATCCGGGATGCCGTCACCCTCCTCAAGGAGGTCACCGAGCAACCGGGGGATTTGCCTCGTACCCAGACCGTCACGCTGGAGCAACTCCATGACAGCGCCCGCAAGCTGTCGGATCTCCTGGAGGACACACCGGGGACGGAACCGGAGTGGGCCCGGCGCCTGGAGGCACTGAAGACTCAGGCCGAGAACCTCCTGGACATCGCCCGTACCCTGGCCGGCTCCACAGCCGGGCAACCCCGGCCCCAGGTCCTGGCGTGGGCCATGCGCATCAGGGAATGCGTGGCCAGCGCCGTCCGGGATCTTTCCATCGCCCGGCCTTCGGGCCGGACGGATCTGGAACACCGTCTCACGGCCCTGGCGCTGCAGGCCGAGCAGATGTCCCAGGCCATGAGTTTTCGCTTTCTCTACGATGCCTCGCGCAAGCTGTTCTCCATCGGGTACCGGATGGCCGACAACGCCCTCGATTCCGGCACCTACGATCTTCTGGCTTCGGAGGCCAGGCTGGCCAGCTTCATGGCCATCGCCAAGGGCGACGTCTCTCCCCGCCATTGGTTCCTCCTGGGACGAGCCCTGACCCCGGTGGGCGGCGGCGTGACCCTGATCTCATGGTCGGGGTCCATGTTCGAATACCTCATGCCTCTCCTGGTCATGCAGCAGCCTCACTGGAGCATTCTGGAACTTTCCTGCCGCCTGGTGGTGGGACGACAGATTCGTTACGGCGCCGAGCGCCGCATTCCATGGGGCGTTTCCGAGTCGGCCTACAACGTGCGCGACATGAACCTCACCTATCAGTATTCCGACTTCGGAGTGCCCGGCCTGGGACTGAAACGGGGGCTCTTCGAGGATGTGGTGGTGGCACCCTATGCAACCGCCCTGGCCGCCATGATCGACCCCCGGGCAGCCCTGGATAACTTTTCCCATCTCCGCCTGGCCGGGGGGCAGGGGGTCTACGGCTTCTACGATGCCCTGGATTACACGCCGTCCCGGCTGCCCGAAGGCGCCAGGGTGGCTGTTGTCCGCGCCTACATGGCCCACCACCAGGCCATGACCCTCATCGCCATGGGCAACATTGTTCATGACGGCCTGACCCAGAAGAGGTTCCACTCCCACCCCCTGGTGGAGGCTTCGGAGCTCCTGCTGCAGGAGCGCACACCCCGGGCCGTGGCCGTGGCCAGGCCCCGCGGCGAGGAAGTCCAGGAGGCGGCCCATGTCCGCAGCTTCGTCCCGCCCACCCTGCGCCGGTTCGAGTCGCCCCACGACATCACGCCGAGGACTCATCTCCTTTCCAACGGCCGTTACATGGTCATGATCACGGCGGCAGGCTCGGGCTTCAGCAGGCTGGATGATCTGGCCATCACCCGCTGGCGCGAAGACATCACCCGCGACTGCTGGGGAACCTTCATCTTCCTGCGCGATGTGGGAAGCGGTGCTGTCTGGTCAGCCGGCTTTCAGCCCAGCGGGACCGAGATGGATGATTACCAGGTGGTTTATGCGGAAGACAGGGCCAGGATCACCCAGCGCGATCCATCCCTGAAAATCGAGCTCGAGATCATCGTCTCGCCCCAGGACAACGCCGAACTCCGCCGGCTCTCGGTCACCAACCTCGAGGACAACCTCCGGGAAATCGACTTCACTTCCTACGGAGAGGTGGTTCTTGCCACCCAGGGTGCCGATGAAGCTCATCCGGGCTTCTCCAATCTCTTCGTGGAGACCGAATTCGACGCCGAGATGGAAACCCTGCTGGCCACCCGCCGCCCGCGCTCTGCCGACGACCAGGTGCACTGGCTGGCCCACGTGGCCGCAGTGGAGGGAATCCAGTGCGGCAAGGTGCAGTATGAGAGCAGCCGCGCCCAGTTTCTCGGTCGCGGCCGCGAGATCCGGGCGCCTCTCTCGGTGACCAGCGGCGGCAGTCTCTCCATGACCACCGGCGCCGTTCTGGATCCCATTTTCAGCCTGCGTTACAGACTCGCCATCCCTGCAGGTGAAACAGTACGCCTGGTGTTCACCACGGCGGTGGCTTCCTCCCGCGCCGAGGCTCTTGAGCTGGCTGAAAAATACCGCCAGCCGGCGACCTTCGCCCGTGAGAGTTCCCTGGCCTGGATGCACGCCCAGGTTCAGCTTCATCACCTGCGCATCACCCAGGACGAGGCGCATCTCTACCAGCGCCTGGCCAACCGACTCATTTACAGCGACCGCACACTGCGCGCCCCGTCCCAGGTGCTGGCCGCCAATCGCGCCGGCCGCTCGGGGCTCTGGGCTTACGGCATCTCGGGCGATCTGCCCATCACCCTGGTGCGCATCGAGCGTGAAGAAGAGCGCGAGATCGTGCGGCAACTGCTGCGGGCCCACGAGTACTGGCGCCTGAAGGGAATTTCATCCGACCTGGTGATCCTCAACGCCAAGGAAACGTCCTACGTCAAGGATCTGCAGGAATCCCTGGAAGCCATGGTGCGCGCCAGCCAGTCGGCCACAGGCCACGAAACACAAGGCGGCCAGGTCCATGTCCTGCGGGCTGATATCCTCCCGGCCCAGGATCTGGGTTTGCTCCGGGCGGCGGCCCGGGTGGTGATCCTGGCCAGCCGCGGCACCCTTGCGGAGCAGGTGGTTCGCCTGCAACGAACCCGGCCGGGGCCGAGGCCCCATCGTGCCGTGACAACCCGGGAGACCCCGGCAACGACGGCCTCACCGGATCTGGATCTGGACTTCTTCAACGGCCTGGGTGGCTTCACCCCGGACGGACGCGAATACGTCACCATCCTGGGCAAGGGACAGCGAACTCCGGCTCCCTGGATCAACGTTGTGGCCAACCCCGACTTCGGCTTCATCACCTCCGAAGCCGGGGCCGGGCACACATGGTCCATGAACAGCCGGGAGAACAAGCTGACACCCTGGTCCAACGATCCCGTCAGCGACCCTCCCGGCGAGGTTTTCTACCTGCGGGACGAAGACACCGGCATGATCTGGGGGCCCACCTGCCTGCCCATCCGTGATGAAAAGCGCGCCTATGTCATCAGGCATGGGCAGGGCTACAGCCGTTTCGAACACACTGCCCACGGCATTCACCTGGACCTGGTGCAAGTGGTGCCACCTGATGAGCCCATCAAGATCTCACGCCTGACCCTGGAGAACAGATCCGGCCACACCCGCCGCCTCTCCGTCACCGCCTATCTGGAGTGGGTGCTGGGCGTGGAGCGAGGCAGCTCGGCCCCCTTCATGACCACCGAACTCGACCAGGAGACCGGGGCCATCTTCGCTCATAACGCGTTCAACGGTGAATTCGCCGGCCGCGTCGCCTTCGCCGATCTGAGTGGCCGCCAGTCCTCGTGGACCGCCGATCGACTGGAGTTTCTGGGCCGCAACGCAAGCCTTGCCCACCCCGCCTCCCTGGAGCGTGGTGGTGCACTCTCAGGAAAGGCGGGCGCCGGCCTGGACCCCTGTGCCGCCTTGCAGGCCATGGTTGAACTGGGGCCGGGAGAGAGCACCGAGTTGACCCTGCTGCTGGGCCAGGGAAAGGATCGTGAGGATGCACGCCGCCTGGTGCGCCAGTTCCGGGATACCGATTGCGACACCGTTCTCAAGGCGGTCAGGGATGACTGGGACCGGGTGCTGGGCACCATCCAGGTCAGGACACCCGATCCCTCCATGGACCTTCTTCTCAACCGCTGGCTTCTGTACCAAACGCTTTCCTGCCGCATCCGGGCCCGGTCGGCGTTCTACCAGGCGGGGGGCGCCTATGGCTTCCGGGATCAACTCCAGGATCACCTTGCCCTCACCGTGGCGCAACCCGAGACCGTTCGCCGGCATCTGCTGCGGGCCGCAGCACGCCAGTTTCCCGAGGGTGATGTCCAGCACTGGTGGCATCCGCCCAGCGGTCGGGGCGTACGCACCAGGATCTCCGATGACCTTCTCTGGTTGCCTTACGTCGCCTTGCAGTACGTCCGGGAAACCGGTGATGAATCGGTCTTCGACGAAGAGATCCCCTGGCTTGAAGGCCCGGCCCTTGAGGACGACCAGCAGGAGTCGTATTTCTCCCCCCGTGAATCGGAAGACCGCGCCACCTTTTACGAACATTGCGCCCGTGCTCTGGAGAGAAGCCTGGCGGTGGGCAGCCACGGCCTGCCTCTCATGGGCGCCGGGGACTGGAACGACGGCATGAATCGTGTCGGCCATGACGGCCGGGGTGAGAGTGTCTGGCTGGGTTGGTTTCTGGTGCCTCTGCTCGAGAAATTTTCCAGCGTCGCCGATGCGCGCGGAGAAACAGACAGGAGTTCCCGCTGGCGGCAGGCGGCAAGCGCACTGACCTCCGCCCTGGAGCAGGAGGCGTGGGATGGCGCCTGGTACAAGAGGGCTTTCTTCGATGACGGCACGCCGCTGGGTTCCCGGGAAAATGAAGAATGCCGGATCGATTCCATCTCACAGTCGTGGGCCGTTCTGTCCGGTGCCGCCAGACCGGAGCGGGCGCGCCAGGCCATGGAATCCGTCATGGAGCACCTGGTGCGCGTCGACGAACGACTTCTGCTGCTCTTCGCGCCTCCCTTCGATAAGACCCCGCAGGATCCCGGGTATATCAAGGGATACATCCCCGGCATCCGGGAGAACGGCGGCCAGTACACCCACGCTGCCGTCTGGTCGGTCATGGCGTTCGCCGCTCTCGGCGAGGGTGACCGCGCGTTCGATCTGTTCAGCCTTCTCAGCCCCATCCACCATGCCGGCAACCGGACCCAGGTGGACAGATACAAGGTGGAGCCGTACGTGGTGGCCGCCGATATCTATTCCCAGCCACCCCACGTGGGACGGGGCGGGTGGACCTGGTACACCGGGGCGTCCGGATGGCTCTATCGCGCCGGTCTCGAATCGATTCTTGGGTTCCGCAAGGAAGGATCCACGCTGAACATGGATCCATGCATCCCGAGGCACTGGAAAGGATACGGAATCACCTATCAGCATGGCGAGACTGTTTACCGGATCACCGTGGAGAATCCCCGGTCCGTCTGCCGGGGAGTGTCCAGCATCACGCTGGACGGGGTGCTGCTGCCTGCGGGAACCGGCATCCCCCTCGAACGGAGTGGCGGCGAACATCACGTCCAAGTGGTCATGGGAGATTAAATCCGATGCCCTTCGACCCGCAGGGGCAAATGACCCATGCCCAGCCCATGAAAGGGTGAGAGCGCCCCCACGCCCTGCGCCGCTGAATCCTCTGGCCAGACAACCGGGCATACCCCGGCCGCGCGCCTCAGGGCTTGACGGCCGCCAGAGACACGCGCTGGCCCTGGCGAAGCACCTCGACTCGGAGGGTATCGCCGGACTCCAGGGCACGGATGGCTTCCCGGATGGCTGCGAAGTGGATCTCTCCCACTTCGACTCCCATGACGCTCAGGATGATGTCCCCCCCCACCAGCAGGGACTC
>SMYD01000155.1 GCA_004356015.1 Acidobacteriota bacterium
CTGACCCCGACCTCTGGGCCCTGCCGGGCAGTATCGAGAACACCGTGGTGGCCACCGTGGCGGCCGGCGGCGGTGTGCGCTTCGACTGGGAGGCACCTGCCAACCCGGGCGGTACCAGTCCGGCCTACAACGTGGTCCGGGGTGACGGCGCCACGCTGAACAGTTCAGCCGGAGGTGATTTCGGCAGTTGTCTGTTCGCCGGCGTCGCGTCCACCACGGCGACCGACAGCAGCCTGCCGGCTCCCGGCCAGATCCAGGTTTACATGTTCAACACCACCAACGGCTGTGGCGACAGCACTTACCTGACACCGGCCGGCGACCCGCTGCGAGACAGCAACCCGGGAAACTGCTAGGGTCAACAGGGTCACGGCCTGGCCGGAGGAATCAACGATTCTGTTCATGGTCGCAACACGTGGCAGCCGGCATCAGCCTGCGAGCCCCCCCCCAGGGCGTCGTGCCCGCGCGGCCATGAATCCATATGGACATTGCCTGACGCTGGCCCTGGCCATGGCGGCCTTCCTCATGCCGACACCTGTGCAGGGAGGCGGCAACATTGAATGGCTCAACGATACAGGCGACATCATCAACGTCTTCTGGGATTCCCGCACTTTTCCCATCCGCTACAAGCTCAACGAAAATGCCGCACTGGGCCTGACCCTCATCGTGGTCAAGCCGGAGATCGATGCCGCTTTTGCCCAGTGGGAAGACCTGCCGGACGACATGCTGGACTTCGCGTGGGGAGAAACGACCGCCGTCAACACCGCTGCCGCCGATGGCGTGAATGTCCTCATCTTCAACCCACCCATCGACCCGGGCGACTTTGTGTCGGCGGCCACCTGCACCGCCCTCACCAGCGAGCAGATCGTCACCGATGCATCCGACGGCACTCCCGGCAACGGCCTGGGATTCCTCCGGGCCGGCGCTGTCAACGTTCTTCTGGCACCGGTGGGCACCTACGCTCCTGGCACCAACATCGATTGCGACATCACTTACGAGGTCTTCGGTACGACGTTCACCGCTGACGGCACGTCTGGAACCCAGGACATACGGGGTATCTCTGTCCACGAGATCGGCCACTGGCTGAGTCTCTCCCACACTCTCTTCCATGAAGCAAGCCTCTACCCCTTCTTTGACGTCAATCCGCCCGGGGACGGCACGGACAGTACGGGCACGGTGCACAGCGACGACATCTCCGCGGCCGGCCACATCTACAAAGATGCCGGCTACGACGCCAATACCGGCACCATCACCGGGGTCATCTCCCTGAACGGACTGGGGGCCGGCGGAGTCCATGTCAGTGCACTGCGCGCCGACAATCTCGATGCTGTCGCTGCGCGCTTCAGCATGTCCCGCTTCCTGGATCCTCTGGATGCCGTGGACGGCGCCGACTTCCTGGCCCAGGGCACGGGCTTCTACCGCCTGGACGGCCTGCCGCCCGGCGACTATTACATCTATGCCGAGTGGCTGGACGGCACCGACGAGCCCTTCAACCGCCTGGACTGGAACCACAACCTGACGACCCTCCAGAGCAGGGTGGCCGACGGCGATACCGCCGATTACGCCGGCAGCCTCGGCTTTCTGCCCCAGCGGTTCGAGTTCTACAACACCCTTGAATCGGCTGCCGGCGGTGACGGGACTACCGCCGGCAGCGCCGTCGACAACCCGGACGAGGCCACCATGATCAGCATCGCCCCCGGCGACGTCATCACCGGCGTGGACATTGCCATCAACCTGGACCCGGACACCGGCAAGGCGGTATCCCAGCGGGAGAATCCCACGGGCATCAGCCGTCACGATGTTGTCAATCCCGCCACCAACCTGGTGAGCGGCGTCAGTCAGCCTGCAGACGGCACCGACGACAATTTCTGGCTCATGCGCTTTCCCGCCAGTGAGTTGCCTGCTCCTCCGTACAACGTCATCGAGGGAATCTGGACCAAGAGCGGGAGATCCGATCAGCCGTACACAGGCGGCCTGATGCTGGCCGATCCCGCCAATGCCAACATCATCGAACCCTTCATCGTCTTTGACCCCCCGCGCCTCGTCGCCGGCAGCGCCAACGGCCGCACCGGCCTGGCAGAACAGGTCGACGTGCGCGAGCGTTTCAACGTGACCGTGAACCAGGCGCGGGACCTGCTCTTCGTGGTCAAGCAGCCGGAGAGTTCCGCCATCCAGATCGTCGATGGTTATTTCATTGTCGGCAACATCTCACCCCTGGCCTGCTCCAGAAACGGCGTTCCCTGCACCATCAACCCCGATGGCAGTGATGACTGCAGCGGCCCTCCCAGCAATGTCTGCATCGGCGGGAGCGGCAATACCTTCTCCACCCTGGATAATTTCCAGACCTTCGAACCCAGCGGCGTCATGGACATCGTCTACAGGGTACGCACCGAGAGTGCTCCCGCGGTCCTCATCACCGGCGCTTCCCCGGCGACTCTCAACCAGGATGACAGCAGCGTGCTGGTGACCATCAGCGGCGCCGGCTTTCGCAACGGCGCCCAGGTTGATTTCCTGAGCCCCGGCATCGGCGGTACGAAGCCAAGCGGAGTCACCGTGATCTCCACCGGTTTCGTCAGTTCATCCACCCTGGAAGTGACTGTGGATGTGGCCGCCAACGCCACTCCCGGCCTCCTGGACGTGCAGGTGCGCAACCCGGAAGTCGTCATCCCCAACCGCGCCCGCCTCATGACCCTCAACGCGGGGGCGGACGGTGATGGCGACGGATACACCGACTCCGGCGACTGTGCGGCCGCTGACCCCGACCTCTGGGCCCTGCCGGGCAGTATCGAGAACACCGTGGTGGCCACCGTGGCGGCCGGCGGCGGTGTGCGCTTCGACTGGGAGGCACCTGCCGACCCGGGCGGCACCAATCCGGCTTACAACGTGGTCAGGGGTGACGGCGCCACCCTGAACAGTTCAACCGGTGGTGATTTCGGCAGTTGTCTTTTCGCCGGCGTCGCGTCCACTACGGCGACCGACAGCAGCCTGCCGGCTCCCGGCCAGATCCAGGTATACATGTTCAACACCACCAACGGCTGTGGCAGCAGTACTTACGTGGTACCGGCCGGCGACCCACTGCGAGACAGCAACCCGGGGAACTGCTAGGGCTGGGTCTAGGGGACCGGCTCGCTCTTGATGAGACCCATGGGCACCAGGGCCGAGGCCTTGCCGCCGCGGACGATATGAATGCGTTGCGGCCGCCCCAGAAGGAATTGATCTTCCACCAGGCGCACGGCCTCTTCGAAGGTGCGCGGATCATTCAGGAGGACGTCGTTGATGCGGGTGAGCAGATCCCCCTCACGGACACCGGCCCAGTACACGCGGCCGTTGTCGAGAACCGATTCCACGCGCACGCCCAGCGGCTGCCCCTGCTCGTCCCGGACCAGCGAGAAACGGGCATGAGCAAAGTAGCGGATGGCCACAGTCGCCGGCGGGTCCAGGTCCGGCGGAGACGGCTGTCGCACCGGTCCGGGGCGGGAGGCTCCTGCCGCGAGGGGGGCCGCCACCGATGGACTCTCGCCTGCCTCTGCCGCCGGGTCGCTGCCAGGAGAAGCGGCGCCATCACCGGGTCCGAAGGCACAGCCGGCGACACAGGCCGCCATCACCAGGGCCGGCCAGAACCGATGCCGGGTGGCGGCGCTCACACCCGCTCCGGCCAGAACGGATGCATATGATGAAGCGGCCCTCTGCCGTGGCCCAGGGACCATGCTGTTTCCAGGGCTCTACCCACGTATTCCCACGCCATGCTGACTCCGTCCTCCAGGGTCATGCCCCGGGCCAGCCCGGCGGTCACCGCCGCAGCCAGCGTACATCCTGTTCCATGTGTCGAGCTGGTATCCAGCCGTACCCGGCTGAAGATACGCCGACCGGTCCTGGTGACCAGGATGTCCTCCACCCTGTTCCCTCTTCCATGGCCACCTGTCACCAGCACAGCACGGGCGCCGCGCGCCAGAATGAGTTGGGCCAACTCCGCCGGCGGCGCATCCGGCTCGCCTGCCAGAACCCTGGCTTCCGGCAGATTGGGAGTCACCACGGCGGCCAGAGGCAGCAGGCGATTCAGCAGAGTCTCCAGACCTTCCTCCGCCAGCAATGATTGACCAGAGCTGGAGCGCATGACCGGATCCAGAACAACAGGAATGTCCGACTTTCCGGACAGTGCATGAACCACGGCCTGAGCCTGTGGACCGTCTCCAAGCATGCCGATCTTCACCGCCGCCACCGGGAGATCATCAAGAACCACCTCCACCTGGCGGCCCACCAGGGCGGGCGGCAGCAGATGTACATCTTCCACGCCCCTGGTGTCCTGAACGGTGATGGCCGTGACCGCCGCGGCACCATAAACCTCCAGAGCCGCAAAGGTCTTGAGGTCGCCCTGCAGGCCTGCACCGCCGGAAGGATCCGAGCCCGCAATGGTCAGGGCCACAGGCCAGACGCGCCCGGTCACTCTCCCGTCTCCAGGGCCCTGTCCACCACACGCCTCAGCGCACGTGCCGCAGGCGCCACCGTGGCGGCCGCCACCACGGCGCGAATCACTGCCACACCACAGGCACCGGCCTTGATACAGGCGGCGGCATTGCCGGCAGTGATGCCGCCGATGGCGACCACCGGCAGTGATGTCGCCGCCGCGATCTCCGCCAGGCCATGCACAGCCAGCGGCTCGCCGGCATCTGCCTTGGAACTCGTGGCGAAGATGGGACCAACGCCCAGATAGTCGGCGCCGGCCTCGGCGGCCGCCACGGCTTCTGCCGGAGTCCCCGCCGAGAAACCGAGAGGAGCGGGCGACGCCAGCAGGCCACGCGCCTCCGCGATGCCCAGATCGTCGGGCCCCAGATGACAGCCGCCACCGGCCAGACGGGCGATATCCACCCGATCATTGACGAGGAACAGGGCCCGGGCACGGGCACAGAGGGCGGCCAGTTCCTGGGCCGCGGCCAGGACGTCGCGATCCTCACCTTCCTTGTCACGCAACTGAATCGCCGTGGCCCCCCCGCGCAACGCCTGGCGCACGACCTCCACGTGGGTGCGTCCCCGGGCCAGGCGCACGTCCGAGATCACCATGAGCCGCAGAGCAGCGCGCAGATCCAGGTCGACTTCCGGCAGGTTCATGGGGTTATAATGACGACCTCACCGGTCGGGGATCAAGCCCGTTCACCTGGCGGCAGAACAACTCACTCAGCCAGTGGGAGTCCCAGCACTTCGGTGATGCGACTGCGGGGAACAGCCCCTTCCCGCAGCAGCCGTGGGCGGCCGCCACCCACCCTGAGAACGGTCGAGGGACGGCCGCCGGGTGTGGTGCCACCGTCCACGAGTAAATCGATGGATCCGGTCAGACCCGCCACCGCAGCCTCAGCCGTCACCTGTGCTGTGCCGCCGCTCCGGTTGGCACTGGTTGCCACCAAGAGACCGCCACAGAGCTGAGCCAGGTGGCGCGCCAGGGCGAGACCCGGGACCCGCACCCCAACACTGCCGTCGCCGGCCGGAACACCCGGCGCCAGGCCGGGAGACGCCTTCGCCACCAGGGTCAACGGCCCCGGCCACAGGGCGTCCGCCAGCCGCCGCCACTGCCTCTCATCCTCTTCATCCAGGAAATGGACAGCCGCCGCCGCGACTTCACCATCGGCAGCCAGCAGCGGCAGGGCCTGGCCCCTGGAACGTCCCTTGAGAGCGGCGACCCGCGTCACGAGACCTGGCTTGCGCGGATCACCGCCGAGGCCGTAAAAGGTCTCGGTGGGAAAGACTGCCACGCCGCCATCCTCGAAGCAGCGCTTCACGGCTTCCTCCCGCTCTGGAGGAATCTGACGTTTGAGGATCTCGACGCGAAGCACCATGGGCTCATGGTACCAAGACCCTTGACCCGAGGGAGGTATGATGGCGGCCATGGAAGACCTCTTCGCCGGCGACCTGGTCAGCCCACGCAATGCACGGGTGCGAGCGGCACTCGATCTGTGCCGGAGCGCCGCGGCCAGGCGTGAGTCCGGAGCCTACCTGGTGGAAGGAATCAAGCTGGTGAACGAGGCTGTCCAGGAGGGCGTCCCCCTGCTGGACCTGTTCGTCTCGCCCGGACTCCTGCGTCACGAGGGTGGCCCCGGGCTCCTGGCGACTCTCAAGGAAGCCGGCGCCCCTCTCCTCCCCGTGGCCGACGGCGTCATGGCGAGATTGTCGGAGAGCCGTTCCCCGCAGGGCATTCTGGCCACCGCCGTCCGACCCGCAGGCGTCCCCTCTCCGCCATCCAGAACGCCGGGCAGGCCGCTGCTGGTGGGCTGGCATATTCAGGATCCGGGCAATCTCGGTGCTCTCATCCGCATCGTGGAAGCCACAGGTGCCGCCGGTTTCCTCGCGGCCGGTGGTGGCGCCGACCCGTACCATCCCCGGGCCGTGCGTGCCACGGCCGGCAGCCTGTTCCGCGTCCGGCCCTCCCAGTGCCAGGATGCCGCGGCTCTCCTGGCAACCCTCAGGAGTGCCGGTCTCGACCTGGTCGCCGCTGTCCCCCGCGACGGCGATCCACCAGCGAGCTTTCCCTGGGATCGGCCGTGGGCTCTGCTCATCGGCGGCGAGGGGGAAGGACTGCCCGATGTGCTTCTCCAAGCTGCCGGGCGACGCGTGGCGATACCCACCGAGGGCAGGGTGGAATCACTTGCGGTCCCTGCCGCCGCAGCCATGCTTCTTTACGAGGCACAACGCCACAGGATCACGCCGGCTGGACGTTCCCAGGGCGGTCGCTCCGCGGCGCGGCCTCGCCGGGCTCGTCCTCGGGGGCCAAGGGGAGGGTGAACGAAAAGGTCGACCCCTCCCCGGGACGCGAGTCGACCCGGATCTGGCAGCCATGACGCTTGAGAATCTCCTGCACCAGCGCCAGGCCGATGCCACTCCCCCCGGTTCCCCCGGAGGTGCTTGCCCTGAACCCGCGGATGAAGACCCGGTCCTGCTCATCCTGCGGGATGCCCACGCCGGTGTCCCGCACATCGACCACAAGCTCATCCATAGCCCCCGGGCGCACGGTCACGGCAATCTCGCCACCATCCCGGCTGTACTTCACGGCGTTGCCCAGGACATTGGAGAAGACCTGGGCGGTTAAATTGCGATCCGCCAGCACCGTGAGGTTCTGGGTGTCGTAGCGAGTGGTCACCTTCAGATTCTTCTCCTTCACGCGATCTCCCAGGAGGGCAATGTTTTCCTCCAGGAGAACCCAGACGGGAAAGGTCTCAAGGGTCAGCTCGGTGAGGGCATCCTCGGTGCGCGCAAAAATCATGAGCTGTTCCACCAGTCCGGCCAGCCGCTTGGCATTGCGCAGGGCGACGTCCAGACCCTGTCGCTGCTCCGCGGTGATTTCACCCAGGTCCCCGCGTAGCATCATCTCGTTATACCCGCGGATGGAAACCAGGGGGTTTTGCATCTCGTGGGTGAAGTTGCCCAGCATGTTGGTCTTCATCTCCTCCCGCTCGAGGAGCTCACTGTTTTCTTTCCGCAGGCTCGCCGCTTCCGCTTCAAGACTCCCCTGTTGGTCCGCCTGGCGCCGGCTTTCCTCCCGGGCGGTGCCGACCGACGATTCCAGTTTTTCAAGCCGCACCATCAGGTGCTCGCGCGCCTGACTGTCCTGACTGACATCACGAGCCACCACCAGGGTACCCAGGACACGGCCATGACCATCCCGGGCCGGCAGCCTGCTCAACTGCAGCATACGCGCCGGTTGCTCCTCTGTGGCGAACGTGGCGGTGAGGTGGCCGCCTTCACCGTCGGGCCGGCCCGCGAGAAAGGCGCGCACCTTGCCACCATCTGCAAACCGCTGTTCAAGAACGGCATCCAGGCGGGCGGCGGACGGCAGGCGACCCGGCTCCAGGTGCATCATTTCCAGGAACCGCGCATTGGCCACCACCGGCCGGCCCCCCTGGGCCGTCAAGACGGCCAGACCGTCTTCACTGGCCTCAAGGGCCGCGGCAAGCCATGCTGCGGTCTTTTCCAGACGCCGGCGACGGCTGCGAGCAAAACTGACATCACGGGCCGACAACAGGTACAGTCGGCCACCTTCATCCTCCATGCAGCCGACCGTCACAGCCAACGTCACGGTCTGTCCGTGGGGGTGAAGAAAGGTGAGTTCCGTTTGCGCGCCATCGGCGTCACGCCCTGCGGCCACCAGCGACGCCGTGGTGACCGCGTCGGACGGGACCACCAGATCCATCAACTTCCGGCCCACAAGCTCGCCTTCATGGGCTCCCAGCATGGCCACAAATCGTGGACTGACGGAGACGATCACGCCATCAGCGACAACCGCCAGCCCGTCGGGAAGGGCCCCGGCGAAGGCGGAGAAGCGCGATTCCGCCGAGATCTCCTCCTGATCCGCAGCCACCACGTCGGGCAGAGGCGTGAGAACCAGATGGCTGTCCCCGCTGTCCTGACGCATCAGGGTCGCCATACAACGGCACAGTTCGCCGTCCTGACGGCGCAAAGCAACCGCGACAGGCTCCTTCTCGGCCGCCGTGCCGACCGCCTGGAGTTTTTCCCACTCCGCCACGGATGCAAAAAAGAACGAAGCATGGCGACCGATGACCAGAGTCACCTGATGGCCGGTGAGAGCCGTGAGACCGCCGAGTACTTCCTGAACTTCGTCGTCATCGTTGAGTGCCATGAGGACACGGTCGCTCAGGCCGGCCGCCAGACTTCGCAGGCGCACCAGGCTGTCCCGGGTCCCCTCGACCTGCATGTCGAGATCCCGCGCCATCTGGTTGAAGGTGGCGGCCGCTTCGGTGCCGACCTCATCTTCATGCAGGCGGCGCCCCGATCCCCCGGCGCCCAGGTCATGGAGAGCCCCCACCAGGCGCTGCCGGATGACCGTGGCCCGGCGCGCCAGCGACACGGCCCAGCCCGCCAACGCCAGGAGAGCCAGGGCGAGACCGCCCAGGAGCCAGATGACCTGTATTTCGCTCAAGAACACTCCTCAGATGAGAGGCCGGAGCCGCCGGGGCGGATTCATCCACCAGGCCTGCGCATCGCACCACCAGAGTGTCGGAGAGAGGGGGGGAAAGGGCAATTACAATTTTAGTCTTTATGGACTTCCCGCGCAGTTTTTTCCCTGGCCTGGAGACCGGGAAAGGGCTGTGAGCGGGCCAGATGCCTTCCCTGGGCAAGGACGATGCCGCAGCGCCACACCATGTCCGCCTCAGCCTCCGACTCGACGCCGGAGGCGACCACCTGGGCTCCGACCCGTCGGGCCACCTTGACCAGGGAGCGAGCCACCTCCTGCTGGACCAGGTTGCCGTCCAGTCCGCGCACCAGAGCCGGCTCGATCTTCACGTAATCAGGCTTCAACTCCTCGATCAACTTCAAGGTGGCAAAACCGGTACCCGCCCGGCCCATGGCCAGACGGATGCCAAGCCGTCGCAGTTGATCCATGGCGCCGGCCGGGGGCTGCCCGCCGTTGTCCAGGTGACCCTCGGCCACCTCCAGAATCAGGCGCTCCGGCGGGCAGCCGGTGTGCGCCATCAGTTCCGAGAGGCCGCGATCTGCCGCCGCGTCATCACTGAGAAGAGAGGGCAGGCAGTTCACGAACAGAACCTGGTCCCCACCGAGATCGCGGGCCGATTCCAGGGCCCGGCGGCGGCACAACCGGTCCAGATCCCGCGAAAGACCAAACTGCTCCCCGTAGGTCAGAAGCTGGGCTAGTGTCTCCAGATGAGTCCCCACGGGGCCTCGCACCAGCGCCTCATAGCCCATGACCTGGCGTTCGGGCAGGGTCAGAACCGGCTCATAATCCACCTGCAGATCGCCATCGCGGAGAATGCGCCGCATCTCGACCTCGAGATCGTCACGCCCGGCAGGCATTGAGAGAGTCGCCGGCAGAGCGCCGTCGATGGCGTGCCCCACCAGCCGCTCGAAGCGAAAGAATGAGTTGTCCCTGAGCAGGCGCGAACCGGTGCTGAAGCTCAGGCCTCCGGCCATGGAGCGGAACTCGTCCGCGGCGAATGCATTTTCCATGTCGGCCTGCAGATCCTCAGCGGCCCTGGCGGCCCATAGCGCCGTGACCTTGGTACCCTCCGCCGTGGCCGGCACGAAGATCACAAAACGACCCAGATGGACGCCGTCTTCGGCCAGCAGGGCCCCAGATCCCAGGCGGCTCACCGATTCGCGCAGGGTCTCGGCAGTGCGCCGCAATACCTCGTCGCACGACTGCCAGCCGTAAACCGACTCGACCCGTTCCAGGTCGGCTACCCGCAGAACCAGCACAGCCACCTTGTCATGGCGTTCAAAGAACCGCCGCACATCATCCAGGAGGATTGGATAGGCCAGGAGACCGGTGTTGCGATCGCAGAGAGCCGACTTGAATTTCAGGTAACCGGTGCGAAAGCGGTAGAAGTCGTTCTGCTCGCGATTCACGACACCGCTCCACCAGCCGTGTGACGGGGACCGCGGCTCAGGATAACCGCCACACGGCCTGTGATCTCATCGTAGGAAAAGGGCTTGGTGATGTAGTCCACGGCCCCTTCCTGCATGCCGTGAACCTTGTCGCGCACTTCGCTACGTCCTGAGAACATGGCCACAGGGATACCGGCGGTGGCATCATCTGCTTTGAGGACCCGCAGGACCTCCCAGCCATCCATGCCCGGCATGTTGATGTCAAGAAGAATCATATTGAAGGCCGTTTCCGCAACAAGGGCCAGGGCCTCGGGGCCTGAGCCGACACTGTCTGTCACATAACCGGCCTTGCGCAGCATGAGCGCAGCCAGGCCGGCAGCATCGGGATCGTCATCCACCACCAGGATGCGTGCACCGCTCACGAGGTGGCATCCCGTGCCGCGGCCGCCGGCAGGGCATCAAGAAGATCGTCGGAAAGTCTCCCGCCAGGGGCGAAGCGGATCGCCATGCCGGCCAGGCGCTGAGAGAGAGGGTCATCCGCCACACTCCGGACGACCACACCGGTGTGCCGCGCGCTCCCCCGGCGGCCGGGAGAGACGAACTCCACCACGACAGGTGTTTTCTCAGGCAGAGCCTCGGTTGTGGCGATAAAGGCGCCGGAGGAGGAGAGGTCGCGGGTGCGTCCCTTGCAGATCGTCCCGGGGCCCGTGACCCGGACTGCGACACGGCACACGCGGCGCGGCGCGGCGCGGCCCGCCACGCCCAGGCGGCTTTCCATCCTACCCAGAAGATCCCGGGCCTCGCGAGCACCGGTTGCCACCAGACAGAGCGGATCATGAGGAAGAGATTTCAGGCGCCGCACGAGGGTTTCCGTGGCGACTGTGGCTCGGCCGGCCAGGAGGACCACCTGCGCTCCGCTCTTCCGGCAGGTGTCCAGGAGTTCGGCATCAGCGGCCGCCGTCAACAGGGTAATTCCGTCGCGGCAGAGCAAAGAATGCTCAAGACCGCGAAAGAGGGCCGGATCGTCCTGGAGAAGGATGGTCTGCATCCACGCGCCTGCGGGGTATGGCCTCGGCGGAGACCCAGATCACTCTAACACGGGCAGATCCAGTGGACAAGCGGGGAGATGTACGAGCCGGGACCAGTCATTTATCCAGGCTGGGCGTTGCAATGCGATCCCCCCTCATCACGACCTGATTCTGGCGCCCAACGGGCAGCCACAGGTATCACGGACACATGTTGCCCTGCCGCGCGCTTCCGTTGCTCTGAAAACCCTTCCCGCCCTCCTCACCGATATTGTTGGCCACAGTCACCAGGTAGAGCAAGGCATCGCCGGCCGGGACAAGCTCGCCGTCTGTGGCGTTCGTGCCGGCGAGTTGTTGTTGCACGCACTGACCGAACCCGAGACCTGCCAGGTTGCTCTGGAGACCGCGGTACAGGTTGTAGGTGCCAGCGGCGAGATGAGGATTCCACTCCAGTGTGTTGGCACCTGTGAAGATCAGGCCTTCCACCTCGCCCGGGGGCAGAATCCCCTGCGTGAATCCGGAGTCCACACGGAACGAGGCACTGGTGTACTGGTCCAGCGATATTGGACGCTTGAAAGCGGCATGTCTAGCGTTGAATCAGGCAGGTTTCGGCAACTCAAAAATCACTGGACCAGTGCAGGAAGTACAAAATTCGCTGGACCAATACACC
>SMYD01000156.1 GCA_004356015.1 Acidobacteriota bacterium
CTGGCCGGAGCGCGACCTCGGTTTCTTCGACGAGTTGACCGGCACCGAGGTCTTGCTTCTGGGTTTCAAGGACTTCACCCACGGCGACTTTTCTTCGCTGGTCATCCAGTTCATCGAGGAGACCCGAGCGGACAGGAAGAGAAAGGAGATCAAGCGGGTGCGTCTGGCCTATGCGACCCTCTGTCGCTACCTGGAACAGTTCTTCAGTGCCCACCTGCAAGGGGACGATGTTGCCCGGGCCTTCCTGCAGGCCAGTCCGGAAGAGAACGGCGTACCCGCTGATGTCCTGACCATCGAGCGACGCTCTCCGCGCGCGCCAGAAGCCTTACAATAATCCGGACTGGATGGGTGAAGTCCCGGGCTGAACGCAGGAGCGCTCCGGTACTCATTAGCGGTATTCCATGAAATCGAAGCGGTAGATCATCAAGGTCAGGATCAGGCTGCCCGCGATGATGTGTTCCCCTGCGGCTCCCCTGGAGCTACGCGGTTTTCCCCTGGATACCCTTGAGCCGGGCAACAAGGAAATCCCGGTTCATGCGGGCGATCCAGTCGACACTGATGCCCTTGGGGCAGACTGCTTCGCACTCACGGTAGTTGGAGCAACTGCCGAAGCTCTCCGCCTCCATCTGCGCCACCATGCCGGCGGCGCGTTCATAGCGCTCCGGCCGGCCCTGGGGCAGAATGTTCAGGTGCCCGACCTTGGCGGCGGTGAAGAGCTGGGCCGCTCCGTTGGGGCACTGGGCCACGCAGGCGCCGCACCCGATGCAGGCGGCGGCGTCGAACGCCTCGTCGGAGTCGCCCTTGGGGACCGGTATCAGGTTGGCTTCCGGGGCGCTGCCGGTGCGCACCGAGATGAAGCCGCCGGCCTGGACGATGCGGTCCATGGAACTGCGATCGACCATGAGATCCCGGATGACCGGAAAGGCTGCAGACCGCCAGGGTTCGATCTGGATGGTGTCCCCGTCCTTGAAGGTGCGCATGTGCAACTGGCATGTGGCGGTGCGGGCGCTGGGTCCGTGAGCCAGGCCGTTGATCATGACACCACAGGAGCCGCAGATGCCCTCCCGGCAGTCGTGATCGAAAACCACCGGGACCTCGCCCTTCCCCACAAGTTGTTCGTTGAGCAGGTCCAGCATCTCAAGGAACGACGAGTCCTCGCTGACATCGTCCAGGGTGTACTTGACCAGGTTGCCGGACGCTGAGGGGTTTTCCTGTCGCCAGATTTGCAGGTGCAGTCGCATTACTTGTAGCTCCTCTGGGACGGCTCGACAAACTCGAAACTCAACTCCTCCTTGTGCATGCGCGGCTCCTGCCCGTCGCCTGCGTACTCCCAGGCCGCCACGTACGAGAATTGATCATCGTGACGCAGGGCCTCGCCCTCATCGGTCTGGTGTTCACTGCGGAAGTGGCAGCCGCATGATTCATCACGGCTGAGGGCGTCTCGGCACATGAGTTCCGCCAGGTCGAAGTAGTCAGCCACGCGACCAGCCCGCTCCAGTTCCTGATTCAATTCAGCGCCGCGGCCGGGCACCCGCACGTTCTTATGATATTGGTCACGGAGCGCCGGGATCTTGATCAGCGCATGATGTATGCCCTTGGCGTTGCGCTCCATGCCGCATTCGTCCCAGACGATTCGGCCCAGTTCTCGATGGAACGAATCAACCGTGCGCGTGCCGTTGGCCGCCAGCAATTTCCCGGTTCGTTGCCGGACTTCGTCCTCGGTGCGGCTGAAGGGGTCGCTGCTGGCACTCACCTCCTCGCCCAGGTGAGCCGAGAGGTAATTGGCCACGGTGTATGGGGCGATGAAGTACCCGTCGGCCAGGCCCTGCATGAGAGCTGAGGCGCCCAGCCGGTTGGCGCCGTGGTCGGAGAAATTGGCCTCGCCGATGACGAAAAGGCCGTCGATGGTGCTCATGAGGTTGTAGTCCACCCACAAGCCGCCCATGGTGTAGTGGGGAGCCGGGAAGATGCGCATGGGCGTGGAATACGCATCCTCGCCGGTGATGCGTTGGTACATCTCTATGAGGTTGCCGTAGCGTTCCTCGATGGTGTCCCGGCCCAGACGCTTCATGGCGTCGGCAAAATCCAGGTAGACACCGTTCTTCATGGGGCCGACGCCGCGCCCTTGGTCCACCACGGTCTTGGCGTTGCGGGATGCCACGTCCCGGGGCACCAGGTTGCCGAAGGCCGGGTACTTGCGCTCCAGGAAGTAATCCCGCTCGTTCTCCGGGATCTGATCGGCGGCGCGGGTCTCGTCGGTCTTCACGGGCACCCAGATGCGGCCGTCATTGCGCAGCGACTCGGACATGAGGGTCAGCTTGGATTGATGTTCGCCGGCCTGGGGAATGCAGGTGGGGTGAATCTGGCCGAAGGACGGGTTGGCGAACAGCGCGCCGCGGCGGTAGGCCCGCCAGATGGCGGTGGTATTGCAGCCGATGGCATTTGTGGAGAGGTTGTAGACGTTGCTGTAGCCGCCGGTGGCCAGCACCACGGTATGGGCGGCGTGAGAGCGCACTTGGCCGGTGATCAGGTCGCGGATCACGATACCCCGGGCTCGATTTTTCTCCACCACCAGATCCAGCATCTCGGTGCGCGGGTACATCTTCACCGTGCCGGCGGCGATCTGCCTGGCAAGGGCCTGGTAGGCCCCCAGCAGCAACTGCTGGCCCGTCTGGCCCCGGGAGTAAAAGGTGCGGGCCACCTGGGCGCCGCCGAAGGAGCGGTTGTCCAGCAGGCCGCCGTATTCCCGGGCAAACGGTACGCCCTGGGCCACGGCCTGGTCGATGATCTCCATGCTCACCTCGGCCAGGCGGTAGACGTTGGCCTCGCGGGAGCGGAAATCGCCGCCCTTGATGGTGTCGTAGAACAGCCGCCAGATGCTGTCGCCGTCATTGCGGTAGTTCTTGGCGGCGTTGATGCCACCCTGGGCGGCGATGGAGTGGGCGCGGCGCGGGCTGTCCTGGTAGCAGAAACACTCGACGTTGTAGCCCATCTCACCGAAACTGGCCGCCGCGGCGCCGCCGGCAAGGCCCGAGCCCACCACGATGATCTTGAACTTGCGGCGGTTGGCGGGACTGACCAGTTTCAAGTGGTCGCGGTGGTTGGTCCACTTGTCGGCCAGGGGGCCTGCGGGGATCATGGATTGCAGGTTCAAGAGACAAGTCCCGTGAGGACGGCGATGGGGACCGACAGGAAGCCGGCGGTCACCACGACGGAAAAAGTGATCGCGAAGACGCGCCGCCATGAGTTGTAGCGGGGGTGGTTGCAGCCCAGGGTCTGAAAGAGGCTCCACAGGCCGTGGTAGAGGTGCATGCCGAGTAGGAGGTTGGCGACGATGTAGATCATGGAGACCGGCCATGCCTGGAAGGCGGAGATGACATTGCCGTAAGGGTTGGCGGCGGAGAAGCTGGGGTGGGCGCTCCCCACGGTGAAGTGTAACAGGTGGTAGATGATGTAGATGCCCATCAGGTAGCCGCTCCAGCGCATGGTGCGCTCGGCGTAGCCCAGTTGCACGGCGTCGCGCCGGACGTAAGCCACCGGCCGGGCCCGGCGGTTGAGAAGGGTGAGCTGGGTGGCGGCGGTGATGTGGAGGGTCACGGAGGTTAGCAGCACCAGGCGAAACATCCACAGGCCGGCGCCATGGGGCAGGATCGGCTCGCCTGCGGCCCGCAAGAATTCCGCATAGTGATTGAACGCCTCGGCGCCCATGAAGACCTTCAGGTTCCCGGCCATGTGCATGAAGACGAAACCGAACAGCACGATGCCGGTGAGCGCCATGACTGTTTTCTTGCCCAGAGCGCTGCTGTAGAGGGCCAGGAACCAGTTTGCGGATCGTGATGTTGAGACCATCTCCATCAGAGAGAGCTCCGGCTTGAGGGTTATGGTTGGTTTCCTGACAGGAATTTCAACATTATCGAACCGGGAACTGTTCGTCCACCGCCGGGTGGGGCGCTTCAGGGACGTCCGAAAGCCTTGCGGAGGCGCTGCCGGGCCAGGAAGACCCCGGCCAGTAGGTCGGCGAACTCGCGGCCGGCGGTCACCGCCCCGGGCACCCGCCGGAGATGATGGAGGTTGCTGTCCCTTCGGACGATGCCGTGATGACTGGTGACCGCGGCCTCGAACCCGGCCTGGCGCACCCAGGTGCCGGCCTGCCCCGAATCGTCACCATAGGGGTAACAGAAGACCCTGGGAGGAGAACCATAGCGGGCCGCCAGTTGCCGCCGGCAGGCCTTGATCTCGGCCAGGCCGGTGGCTTCATCCGCCGAGCCGAGAAACGGATGGGTGAGGGTGTGACCGCCCACTTCACCACCACCCTCCACCCACTGGTCCAGTTCATCCCAGGTCATGAAATCGTAGGGAACGGTGCGGGGATCATCGTCATGGGCCAGCAGGTAGGCCTGGGCCTTCTCCGAGGCGTAGCGCCGGGGCCCGCCCAGAAATGAGAGGACGGGAAAGACGGTGGCGGCGACCCCGTACCGGCGGAGAATGGGCCCGGCCACACGGGCTGTATCGGCCAGACCGTCGTCAAAAGTGAGACTCACCGCCCGGCGCGGGAGATTCGTTCCATATTTAACCCATTCACTCATACGAGAGACGGGCACGAACTCGTAGCCTGCCGCCTGCGCTTGCCGGATCTGCTGCTCAAGGATTTCCGGCTGCACCCGGCCGGGTCCGTGGCCCACCTTGTGATAGGTGAGGATCATCCGGGGCGTGCGGCCTGTGAGACGCCGTACGCCACGAACTGACAGGCTCAACGTGCGGGAAAGAGCTGTCCTCAGTGGATTCATGAAGCTACCCTGGGGGGAGGCGCGGCATTATACTCGACGTGAAGGGAGTGGCCGGGCCCTGCCGGGAGACATTCGCCGGGACTTTGGAACATGACACCGAGGTCCGCACTGCCGATCTGGACTGGACCACCGGTATCATCTGCCTGCCGGAAGGCGTCTGGCCGGTCAGCGGCCTTTCAATTCCCGATAGCGAAAGCAGCTTGTCAGGTGATCATTCACCATGCCCACGGCCTGCATGTGGGCATAGATGATGGTGGAGCCGACGAAGTTGAAGCCGCGTGTCTTCAGGTCCTTGCTGAAGGAGTCCGACTGTGGGGTCCGGGCGGGGAGATCGGCATCCCTGCGTCTCTTGTTGATGCGCGGCCGGCTGTCCACGAACTGCCACTGGTAGACCGCGAAGCTGCCGAACTCCTTCTGGATCTTCAGAAAAGCGCGGGCGTTGCGGACGGCCGAGTGAACCTTCAGACGGTTGCGAATGATGCCGGGATCGGCCAGCAATCGCTCGATTTTGCGTTTGTCGTAGCGGGCGACCTTCTGCGGGTCGAAGCCGGAAAAGGCCTTGATGTACCCCTGCCGCCGGCGCAGGATGGTGAGCCAGCTCAGGCCGGCCTGGGCTCCCTCCAGAACCAGAAACTCGAATAATTTCCGGTCGTCGTGTACCGGCACCCCCCACTCCTCATCGTGATAGGCGACATAGAGAGGGTCGTCCCCGCACCAGGTACAGCGTTTCAGCACGAAAAATCCTCCCTTCTGAGTGGAGATTCTAGCAGCACGAAACCTTCGGGCCACCTGATCGTTTGATAGTTAGGTGCTGCCTGGGGACAGGTGCTGGCAGCGGGCCAAGACCGGGAGGAGACCCATGAAGACCTTTCTGAACTCGTTTGCAGGGGCCCTGACGGCCATCATGTTTCTGGTGGCCCTGGCCGGCGGTTATGGCGCCTGCGCCGCCAACCGTGTATCGAAGATTGAAACCGATTCGTGGCTGGTGGTGGAGCTCAATGATGCCCTGCCCGAATACGATCCTCCAGGTGGCGTGCTCAGCAGCGTGACCCAGGGTGATACTGAGACCCTGCAGCGAGTGCTGGACAACCTGGCCAAGGCGGCGGTGGATGAGCGCATCAGTGGCGTCGTTCTCAAGGTGGGCCGGGGCAGCAGAATGGGCTGGGCCAGCGCCGGCGAAATTCGTGATGCCGTGGACAAGGTGCAGGAGGCGGGCAAGAAGGTCTACGCCTGGGGCGAGTCGTTTGACGCGTCCAACTACATGCTCATGGCGGCTGCCGATGAGATCTATGCGCCGCCCACGTGCAGTATCTCCTTCACCGGCTTCGCTTCTCTGAGCACCCATGTCAAGAACGCCCTGGAAAAAATGGGGATCAAGGCTGAAATCCACAAGATCAAGGATTACAAGGCGGCGGCTGAACTGGTGACCCGCGAGAACATGTCCGGGCCCGCCCGGGAAAACAGGGAATGGATCCTGGATGAACGCTGGACCGAGTTCATGGCCATACTGGCCGTCGATCGGGGCCAGGACGAGGCGGCCATCATGGGGTTCATGGAACATGCCCTTTTCCGTGGTGACGAAGCCCTGGAAGCGGGCTTGGTGGATCGTCTCATGTACTGGGACGAGCTGGAAGAGATGCTGAAAGGCGAAGACACTGAAGAGTGGCACACGGTTTCCCAGAAGCGTTACGCCAGGGTCGACATGGAAGACGTGGGCCTGGGGGGTGGTGACAAGGTCGTGGCGGTAATTCATGCCCAGGGTATGATCATGGGGCGCAAGAAC
>SMYD01000157.1 GCA_004356015.1 Acidobacteriota bacterium
TGGGGATCTCCGGCGGCGGTGTTCTGCCGCAAGGTGCCATGGTGCTGTGGGGGGTCGTGACGGGCATACTCCTGCTGCGCTTCATGGTCGATCTCGTCCATCTTCTGTGGCGTGAAGTGTTCGTCGCCGGAGAGGCCGGCCCGGAACTCGATCTCCGTATTGGGGTTCTGGCTCGCAGGATGGGTGTCGGTCGAACTGTGCGCGTGCGTCTTGGCCGTGAAGGAGAGATCCCGCACACCTGGGGCGTATTGCGCCCGTTCATCATCCTGCCGCCGGACGCAGGGTCATGGGCAGCGGAGCGGGTTGATGCCGTTCTCCTGCACGAACTGGGGCATATCCGGCGTGGTGATGCCCTCTGCAACCTGGTCACCCGCCTGGCCGTGCTGTTCTATTGGTTCCACCCTCTGGCCTGGCTTATGTGGCGCCGGGTCCGGCAGGACGCCGAGCGGGCCTGTGATGCTCTTGTTGTCGAGCAGGGAATGCCCGCGGCTCACTACGCCCGGCACCTGCTGTCTCTTGTTCGCGACGCCCGCCGGCGCCAGCATCCCCTGGCCTCGAACATGGCGGCGGAACCGGATCTGGCTGGGCGTATTCGAGCCTTGCTTGAGCCGCGGTTGCACCGCCATGGTACGAGGCCTGGTGCTCGTGTCGGCCGCCTGACCGCGTTGGTGTTGACGGCTGCCCTGGTGGGGTCAACCCTCCTCATGGCAGGGCATGACACGTCCACAGAAAAACAAGATATCCGGCCGGCCGGCCTGGCGGCCTGCTTGACCGTTCCCGATGAATCGCTGCTGATGAGCCAGGATCCCGCGGAGGAGAATGCCTCCGTTTCACCTGAATACAGATGAGCATGTCTCTGAAGGAGTTCCGATGTTCAAGAGTCGTTCCTCACTCGGCCTGATTGCGTCCCTTGCCGTTCTGTCCGGCGTTTTCCTGTTCACGGGAGCCTCCCTGGACCGTTCCCTGGAGGATCGGGTCGCCTCGCTGGATGAGCGGGTCGCTTCCATGGAGCAGGAAATGGCAACCATGAGGACACAACTGACGCGCAATCATCCGGATCAGCGCACCGAGACGGCTGCCGCCCAGTCGCTGGCCGCCATCAACGTCATGCTGGCCGGGGGCCAGGCTGTCCAGGCCAAGCCGGCCCTGGCCAAATTCATGGATGAGTATGCCAACACCAAGGCGGGAGCCAGGGCCCAGTCGCTTGCTCAGGGTCTGGTTGCCGTGGGTAAGCCGGTGCCCACCGACTGGCAGGTGGAGAACTGGTACCAGGGTGGTCCTGCGGACCTGGCGTCGTCAGGGACCACGGTGCTCGTCTTCTGGGAAACCTGGTGTCCCCATTGCCGAAAGGCCATGCCTGTGTTGCAGACAACCTACGAGAAGTACAAGGGGCAGGGCCTGGGCGTCGTCGGCTTTACCAAGCTCAGCAGGGGCTCCACCGATCAGGCCGTCAAGGATTTCGTCAACAAGAACAACATCGGCTTCGCCATGGCCAAGGAAACCGGATCTCTCAGTACTTACTTCGGTGTCAACGGCATCCCGTCCGCCGCGGTCATCAAGGACGGCATAGTCATCTGGAGCGGGCATCCTGCCGCCATCAACGATGGCATGCTGCAGGCATGGCTGGCGGATACTGCGTCCTAGATCAGGCGGGGTATTTGCCGGCGATGTAATCGTTGAGGTAGCGGATTTCAATTTCCTGCGCGGCGGAGATGAACTTCACCAGGTCGCCTATGGAGACGATGCCGGCCAGCTTGCCCTCCTCCATGACAGGCAGGTGCCTGATGCGCTTCTGGGTCATGATGGCCAGACAATCTTCAACGCTGCTGGATGGGTCCACACAGATCAGGCGGGAGACCATGACATTTTCCAGATGGGTCTCCCTGGAGGTACGTCCTTCCAGGGCGATGCGGCGCAGGTAGTCCCGTTCTGTGAAGATTCCGCACAGGGCACCATCCTCGGTCACCAGGACAGACCCCAGATTGTTGGCGACCATCATCTCCAGGGCTTCAAAGACGGTGGCATGACGGTCCATGGTGAAGACCTTGTTGTTCTTGCCGGCAAGAACCTCCGCAATATGGGCCATGGCAACCTCCTGTGGGCATTCTAGGGATCATATCCCCCGCGGCGCAACATTTTTCCCCGAGTCAAGTTCGCCACTTCGATCCCGCTCTCAGGATGCGGATCCGCTATTCTCAATCTGGGGAGGAGAGGAAAGGGCCATGGGTGGGAAGAGGAGAAAACGCTGGGTCGTCCCGGTGGTGGTGGCCTTCCTGGGGTTTGTGGTGGTCATGGTCGGGGCTTCCGCCTTCTTCATGTTCCGGTGGAGTAGTTGGGAGCGCGCGGACTTCAGTGAAGCGGAAATCGCCTTCGCAGAAGCCCGGGCCCTGTCCGGCGGGGGAACTCCCTATCTGACTGTCTCTCCAGATCATGAAGTGCAGGTGCATCGAGAGCTGGAGGGGCCGGCGCCTGTGCCGTTGCATGCTCTTCATCTTGTGGCCTGGGACCCCGGTCATGAGCGCCTCTTGCGCGTCGATTACCCCTTCTGGTTTGTGCGCTTAAAGTTGTCAAGAGCCTTCAACCTGGGGACCTTGACCTCGGCCTTTGCCCAGGACTGGCAGCATCTGGATCTCAAAGTTGCCGAGGATGATCTGCAACGGCGGGGGCCGGGCCTGATCCTCGACGTTGAAAGCACCGATGGCGCCCATCTCCTCCTCTGGACAGAGTGAGATCCTGATGGCGAGCGACCTGCGCCTGGACTATCTGCACAACCATGGCGATTTCTCGACGGCCTATTCAACTCTCGACCCCGGTCTGCGCAGTTTTCTCCTCGAAGGAGTGGGGTATCAAGCTTATGCCGTGCAGGGCCGCCGCGTCCTGGGTCTGTTCAATCCGGTATGCGCCGGTCACGATCGGTCACGGCTACTCCAGGCCTTCATGACGACGCTTCGTCCTGCGGGCATTTTCCAGGTGGACGGAGAGACCGCCCGCTGTTACCAGGAACTCGGCCTGAGGACGCATCGCATGGGGATGGAGGCGGCCATCATGGTGGACGGGTTTCAGTTATCCGGTGCCCCCATGCGCATGGTGCGCGAAGCCTGCAATCGAGGCCGGCGGTTGGGTTATGAGGTTGCCGAGATAGGCCGGGAGGTACCGGCTTCGCCTGCCACGTGGGCGAGGCTCCAGGATGTCTCCCGCCGGTGGCTGGCAACTCGCATCGTGAAAACACGTGAGATCGGCGTCCTGATTCGCCGCGCCGTCTATGCTCCCGAAGATGGCTGCCGGAAGTACGTTCTCCTGGATCCTTCGGGAGAGATCGAGGGGTACCAGGTTTACGATCCCATTTTCCGCATGGGCTGCATCACCGGCTACACGTTGACCTTTGCGCGTTTCGCTCAGGACAGGCTCAAGGGGCGTCATTATTTCATGACCGTCGCAGTTCTCGGCCGCCTGCACAAGGAAGGCTGCGTGCGCATCGAACTGGGACTTTCGCCTCTTTACAAGGTCATGGAGGAAGATCCCTTGAATGCATCGGGCCTCCTGCCCCGCCTCATGAATCTCGTTTATCAACATGGAGGCATGTTGTACGGCTTCAAGGGGCTGGCCCTGCACAAGCGCAAGTACCGTGGCAAGGAACGCCCGACCTACCTGGCTGCACCCGCGCTCATCCCGTTGAGTGCTCTGTTCGGTCTGGTCAGGCTCACGGGACTGCTCGGCCGCCCACGGTCACAGGCAGTGGAACCGCTGGCCTCGCTGACCGCAAGTGAATGAAGAGGACGCAGGTAGACCCTGAGGTCGCTCTCTCAAACCCCCTGGCCGATCTCAGTCAGCGCGTACTTCGAAGGAGACACGCAGGTCGGTGACGTCAGGGGGCACGTCGATGGATCGGGGATAGAGAGTGTCGTCGAACGATCCTGAGGGGCAATCGGCCAGCGACATGTAGGCGCCGCTGCCGGGAAGCTCGATCTGTCCTCTCCCCGACCCGTCAAGTGCGACCTTGTGCAGGGACAGGATATCCGCAGGGTTACCCTGCGGTCCTATCAGTGTGACCTGGCCGCCGGGGCAGGCAAGGAAGTCGACGGTCACTCGTACCGGCAGGGAGAGGGCGATCTCTCCCAGATCGATCTCTCGGGGGAGTGTTTCCATGGGGCCCACACTCCTGAATGCACTGCCGTGGTTCTCCGACTCGATGGCCAGGCGAAACGAACCAGCTGTCGGCAGCGCAATGGCGAAGTACCCATCCTTGTCGGTCCGGCTTCCAGGTGCCATGAAGAGACGGGTTGGATCCACGGCTTCCTGATAGGAGGCAAGCGTGGGCAGCACCCGCACCGGAACATCGGGCAGCGCGTTGCCGGCGAAGGTAACTCGTCCCACCACACGGCGTTCCGCCCGGAGCTGTAGACGAAGGAGTGGGCCATCGGTGGAGAACGTTCCTTCGGCACAACCAAGGGACGGGTGGCAGGCCCGGACCAGGTAGGTTCCTGATGCCAGATCTTCGAAGTCGAACCTGCCGTCGTCTGCCACCATGAATTCGTCGAGGTGATGGCCCGGCACCTGCGTCTCGCTGTCTCCCGTGGTCACGGGTGCCATGAAGAGATTGACCAGCGTGCCTCCAGGTGACTCCGGCTTGGATGAACTCACCGTGCCCGACAGCCGGGCGGGTGGTTGGAGAAGGATCGTGCGGGAGATGGAGGGGGTCGTGGTGAGCAGCGTTTCCACCGGCAGGTGCAGGGTTGCCAGCCTGTCTCCGCGGACCCGGACGGTCTGCTCATGGGCGGCCAGAGAGCCTGCCGTCCAGAAACAACCATGGCCCAGGTCCAGAACCTGAGCGGTGGCATCGATGGATAATATACGTGCGCGATGGCGTCCTCGGGGATACAGGACGTCGACAGCCAGTGTGTCGACAAGAACAGTTGGGTCGAGGAGGGTTTCGGTGACGGCTGCCAACTCGGAGGTATCGAAACAGACCGCCACGCCCCAGATGCTGCTGCGGTGTCGGGTGCCGGTTGTGCCCGCCACCCCTGCCTCAGGGAACAAGGAGACCACGATCGGTTCGGTGAATCTCAGAATCACCACGGAAGTCGCATGCGCGGGAACCCCCACGCACGACCAGTCGCCAGCGGAGCCACGTCCACAGGTGGGCCAGAAATCGTCGCCATCTGTGCGGACGTCGAGCCAGGTGGGTCTATCACCTTCGTCCAGCGCGGTGTCCAGAAGGCGACCGTGGAGGGTGCGGCGCGGTTGGAATGTCAGAGTGCGTCGCTCATCTTCGGCCGGGCAAGCGAAGGGCTCCGAGAGAGCATAGGTGGCTCTCCGCCTGGATGCAGCCACCAGCACGCAGCGTGCATATTCAGGCGTTGGTCCAACGACCAGAACGGCGGGGTCACCATCCGTCAGCTTCCGCCCGTCCAGCCACTGCCACGCGCGGCCCCGATCTCTTTGCTCAAGTAACAGATCGATTGTCAGATCGTCCGGTACGGGATCTTCCTGTGTGTCCATGGTGACCGTCAGAGCAGGATGCCTGCCTGCGGCCGGCGGCTGACGATCCAGGAAACGCTCTCCGTCGGACGGATGCACCACCATGGGAAATTCGGCGGCATCTGTTCTCGCTCCCGGGTCCGCTGCGCTTGCCATGAGCGGCAAGGTAAGAAGCAGGCAGATTGCGGCCAGTGTCTTCCCGACCCGGCGGAGGACATTCTCACACGGGCCACTGTAAACGCGGCAGGGACTCACCCGGCCGCCCGCAGGCGGTCGAACCATGTGAAGAGATCCTCGCCGGTGACATCCCGATCGGATGCGATATCCGCAGCGGTCACCAGGATCAGCCGCTTGTCCACCACGAAGGCGTAGTGGTTGCAGAGGCCGGCCAGATCGTGCATGCGATGAGAAGACAGGATGGCCGCGGTTCCTGCGCCCTGGAGGGCCTGAATCCGACCGCGGAGCCAGCGGGAGGCATCCGGATCCAGCCCTTCCCAGGGTTCATCGAGGATGACCAGTTGGGTGCGGGGGCGCGACAGGTTGACCTGGAGGCCCAGACGCTGGCGTGTGCCACGGGACAGCTTGCGGATGGGCTTGTTGGCAATGCCCTCCAGATCCGGACAGCCGAGCAGGCGCGCCCATGTCCCGGCGCGCAAAGAAGGCGGCACCGAGGACTCCCCTGCGAAGTACGCCACGGCGCACGTCGCCATGGCGTCTACCGGAGGTTGTCCGTTCAACCGGACTTGCCCCGCGTCGGGGCGGAGCAGTCCCACGATCATGCGCAACAAGGTTGTCTTCCCGGCACCGTTGGGGCCGATGAGGCCGAGGGTCTCGCCGGCGGAAAGGGAAAGGCTCAGATCGGTGAAGACGACCTGGCGCCCGAACGATCTTGATACATGGGCAAGGTGCAGCAGTGAGCCTTCCCCAGGGCTGGACCTGGCCTTGGCCATTTGAACTTGTCCCACTAGAACTCCTGGCTCAGCGGGATCTGTCTGAAACGGATGTAGGCAAGGCCCGCGGCCAAAGTCAGCAAGGAGACAAGAGTGAATAGAATCAGGATCTCCACCGGCCATTTCACGAAGGGCATCACCGTTGGCAGGGCGAGGCCGTTGAGAAACGCGCCCCACAGGTTACCGCGGATCTCTGCCGGACTCATCTGGGCCATGGCGAGGAGGCCGAAAACCTTTCCTGTGAGGACGCCGAGAATGCCGAGTCCCAGCCAGACAAGTCCGCCGGTCAGCCTGGGAGAACGCAGGGTTGCACTCCAGGGCACACACGACACCAGCAACAGCGCCACCAGACCGGCAGGGCGAAAGGCGGGTACGTCCAGGGTGCGCTGCAGCGCCACCTCCGCCAGACCCACGCAAACCCAGGCCACCCACCCCGGCAGGGCCGAGACCACGAAGAGGCTCAGCCCCACCGAGAGGCGCGAGTGGCCGGCGACGAGGAGAGGGTCGAAATACCCACGACTCGCCTGGGATACGAACCCGGTGGAGGAGGACAGCATCTGGCCCACGATGATCATGGCAAGTGCCGCATCGGAACTGCCTGCGCTCAGCCACTCGCTGGTGCACCCGTAAATGATTGCCGCGGCGTACAGCGCCATGAAAACCGGCGAGCGACCCACGATGTACCAGCAATAGCGCAGCGGAGAGATGCGGGCCGCCTTCATGGCAGGGTGACCTCGCCGACGCCGTCGTCCCTGAGCAGGAGGGTGACCTTGTCCCGGAGTACGTCCAGGACCTGTCTCGCGCCCTGGTTCAAACGGATACTCGCCAGCAGCGTCCCATCCAGGGAGTACCGGCCAAGGAAGCGGCCGCGGTGGGCGTCGCCGGCACCGGTATCTGTCAGGGCGATGATCTCACCTTTCTCGCTCACGAATAGATCGCGAAATGAGATCGGGTACACGTTGCCTGTATCGGAGACCCGCCCACCTGCTCCGGCGGGCAGCGCCAGGGGACAGGCAGTCCAGTTTCCATCTGTGTCAACGAGGACGACGCTGGGTTCACCCAGTAGAAACCAGCAGGGCAGCAGGTCGGCCCTGCTGGCGCCACAATGTGCGGTATTCCACAGCAGGGACTCGCGGTTTGAGGCGTGCTTGCGCGTCTTCAACGGTCCCACGCTTTGCCATCCCCCGGCGCCGGTCCTGCCCATGAACGGGGATTCACCGGCACGGGAGCGCGCGACCTGGGCAAGAAGCGTTTCCCGCCAGCTATAGACGGCATAGGCGGAAAACGGCAACTGTTCGACAGCGCGGACCTCTCCTTGTGCGGAGATACGGGCCAGCTCGGTGCGGCCGTACACGGTCCACAACCGCCCATCCGGAGTCACTGCCAGGCCCCCGAGCTTCACGCGGTCAGCAACGCCTTCAAGGCGAGTGACCACGAGCGGTTCGGGACGGGTGCCCTTGAGATCCAGATCAAGCAGAAGTTTTGATTTGGCGCCGAGAAGCTGAACACCCGTCCTGGTCAGCAACCGCCCGCCCAGTGCCCCCAGCTCGGCAAACGCATCTTGCGCTTCCTGCCCGCTGAAACGAGTCAGCACGGCGACATGGGCGAGAGCGGGAATGAGTGAACCTGGTTCTGAGGAGGGTGCGGGGGTGTCCGAACCGCAACCAATCAGAAAACACGCCACGAGGGGCGGCAGGAACGAGAGAGTGTATCTGTAGATCCGGGTCACCATGATCATGAAAAAGTATGCGAAGCACCGTCCCGTGACGGCGCTTCGCATAGAATTTCCTTCAGAGACCGATCACCTTGATGCGAACGCATTCAGCGAAGTCCAGCAGGCAATCAGCGCCAGCAATGACGCGAGCCATGAACGTGCGCTCCTCTGACGCGTCTTGCTCACAGTCTGCGAATTTTCTCGTGCAGCCGGCGTAGCTGGGCGTCGATGAGGTGAAGGCCACAGCCATGGTCCCCACCAGGATGCTGGCCGATACGAACTTGCCAATTCTCGTCATCATCATATTTTCCCTTACTGGTTTTTCTGATATCGAAAGTGATGTGACAGCCTTGACTCATCCTCGACGTCGCGTGGACCGGACCCGGGTTCCGACCGCTGGCGAATATTCAGCGCCGGTCCCACAAGGTCGAGGGCGTTCAGATTGGCGCGCCGCAACCAGGGAATAGAGCAACCTCTGTGCCAACAGGGGTCGCTTATTTCCCGGAGAGATCGGCAAACCTGAAATACAGTCGGTGTCTCAAAAAGGGATCGGTGGTGGCCACCAAACAGGCTAACCCGCTGTGGGGATGGAATATCCTCGACCCGCCATGAGGAGAATCTCATTCCTGGAATGAGACCGGCTTTGCCTGTGAGATGGAGTGTGACCGGACATGATCGGGACAGGTGTCCTGTCATGAATCACCCTGGGAAATTTTCCTCTGGGAATGTGTCGGGGGCGGGGCTGAGATCTATTGCTGCCGGCGGGTGGCCAGATCGAAGCGATCTCCGGGGGACAAGCTGAGCCAGGGCGGATCTTCGCGTGCCTGGAGGCGCTCATTGCCGTAGACCAGAACCTGGCTGGCGCCGATGACCCGGGCCCGATCTCCCTGCACCACGAGAGCTGTGTTCTCGTCGATGCCAAGGCCGAGAAGTTCGGGGTGGGCCTCGATGACCGGGACCATGTCATTCTCGCGCTCCCGGCTGATGACGTGCTGGTCGATGGCGACACCGCGGAGGAAGCCGAAGCCCCGTTCATGTCCCGGCGCCATCATGATGGCGTTTCCCTCCGGGGCTCCGCGGACGAGATATGAGCCCTGAATGGTCGCACCGGCCGAAGACCCCCCGATGACACCGCCGCGGGCGAGAACCTGATGGAAAGCCTGTTCAGTGAGCGTGTCCAGGTAGGCATCGACCAGGCGCCACTGCCGGCCGCCGCCGAACCAGACTGCGCTGGCCCTGAGGAGAGGTGCGAGGAAGGCATCGGTATCGGCAATCTTGGGGTCGCGGGTGTGCAGGACCACCACATCAGTGAAGCCGCCTTCCCGGAAGGGGAGGGCGAAGCGGTCCAGGTCTTCAGTGAGATCTCCTTCCAGCGCGGTGGGTATCACCACCAGCGGCGCGTCCGGGCCACCGGCCAGATTCATGAAGGTCTCGAGGATCACGGGGTCGTCCATGCCGCCACCCACGATGACCAGATGGCCCCTGGCAGGTCCGACCTTGGGGGGTGCCGAAGGCTGGGCCGGCACTGGGGCGGATTCAGATGCAGATTGTGCGGCGACCGGTGAGGCGGGCCGCAGCGTCTCCAGAAGATCCATGAGCCTCTCGCCATCCATGCTGGCAGGAACATGTCCTTCCCCGGGAAAGACTTCAAGGTGCGCCTCGATATCGAGCTTCTTGAGCTCTTCCGCGGTGCGCTCTTCTTCGGCGACCCATTTCTTGTCTTTGCCACCGGCGAACATGTAGATGGGTATGCCCTGCAGGCGGTCAAGGCGGCTGAAGTCGCGTCCGTTGGGCGGAAAGCCGGGCAGAACGATCAGATCGTGGAATCGCTCCGGCCAGTTCAGAGCCACGCGGAAAGCGCTGCGCCCGCCGTTGCTGACTCCCGCCAGGTGGAATTTGTCGCCCTCGATGAGAAATCGTTCCTGGATCGCATCCAGCAACTGGGGGATGAACTTCTCCGAGCCTTGGAAGAACAGTCGTTCGCCTGGAGCGATGGGGCTGACCACAATCCACTGGCGGCCGGCCGCCTCCCGGCCCCAGTAACGGGAGAGACCGGCTTCGACCCTCTCTTTCGTTTGAGGTCCAGGGGGAAGTGCCAGCAGGGCAGGGTATTCGCTCTGAGGATCGAAATGATGCGGCAGGACCAGCGCGTAGCGCAAGGTCGAGCCATCCTCCAGTACCAGGTCGAGGTATTCGTGATCCTGGGCCATGGTGCCGGTCGCAATGAGCAGCATGCAGCCGGCGAAGATGCACCGCAACGCCTTCTGCGTATATCCCATTATTTCCCCTTTACCGGCAGAGAGGGGCGATCCGTTCCCCGTCTCAGTCTCTGGAGTTCCTTCAACTGCTCTCCAGCAGGTGGAAGGTCGCCCGTGATGCGCTTCTCCAGGTGCTCCATCCGATCGTGGCCCCAGAATAGTTCGCCGTCATGAAGGAATGTGGGCACACCGAAGACGCCCGCCGCCAGGGCGCCGTCAGTGAGTGCCCGCAGGTCTGCCTTCAGGTCCGGCTCCTGGAGGCGCTCTTCGAGCCCCTCCGCCAGAAGTCCCTGGGCCGCGACAACCTCGGCAAGAACCGCCATGTCGGTCAGGTCACGTCCCTCGGCCCAGGCAGCATTGGCGAGGGCCAGGCAGAGGTCGAGAGCGCCATCTTGCTTCCGGAACAGGCAGGCAATGCGCAGAGCCTGCAATGAGCGGAACGGATGGGCGGGAGGACCGCTGAACGGCTGCCCCAACAGGTGCGAGCAGCGCAGGAGGTCAGCGAACATGGCCTTCCGCTTGGCAGGCACCTCCCCGGGCCCCAGGAGGCCGTGAGCCTCCAGGAGCTTGGCATAGACCACCGGCCGCAGTTCCCAGCGGATCCCCAGGCGGGCTGACATCTTCGGTGCCTGAGTCAGGGCCAGCCAGCTGTAAGGTGAGATGAAATCGAAGTAGAAGGGGACTTGGATCATGATCCTTCGCTCCCGGGCCGCATCTTGGCGTCCAGTTCCCGTCCGTAGCGGACCACGATCTCCACCAGGGCTTCCATGTCCTCACGATCGGTCCGGAAGTTGACCACGCAGGCCCGCAGGAGGAACTGGTCATCGATGACGGCATTGGAGATGTAGGCCTCGCCACCGGCCTGCAGACGATTCAGGATCTCGCTGTTGAGCTCGTTGAGGTATTTCTCCGTGGCGGCCGGCTCCAGGTCGAGACCCGCCGGCTCGAAGCGAAAGGTCGTGATGCTCAGGTGCTGATCGTGAGCCGCCAGTTCCTCATGCTCTTGAACCAGTTTGGCCAGGTACCGGGCCATCTCCATGTCATCGCGGATCATCTGGATGATGCCCTGGCGACCGGCCCGGCGCAGGCCCAGCCATACCTTGAGGGCGCGGAACCCGCGCGAATTCTGCAGGCCCAGTTCGTAATAGTTGGTGGGCGGCTCGGCCACATCAGCATCGAAGTTGTAATAGGACGGTCGATAGGCAAACGCATCGAGAAGATGCTGGCGCTTGCGCACCAGTGTGCAGCCGGCCTCCAGAGGCGCATAGAGCCATTTGTGAGGGTCCAGAGCAAGTGAATCGGCGGCAGCCAGGCCCTTGAGGTCGGAAGGGGCTTCAGGCAGGGCGGCGGCCAGGGCACCATAGGCGCCATCCACATGGAACCAGATGTCGTGGCGCTTGCAGATAGAGGCTATCTCGGGCAGTGGATCGATGGCGCCGGTGGCGACGGTGCCGGCCGTGCCGATCACCATGAGAGGCAAGTGCCCCGCCTTCCGGTCGGCGGTGATCATCTCATCCAGAAGGTCTGTGCGCAGACGCTGAGCCTCATCGGTCTTGACCCAGCGGATGGCCTCGCTGCCCACGCCGAACAGATCAGCAGCCTTTTGCACCCAGGTATGGGTTTCGCGGCTGGCGTAAACCAGTTGACGGCCCGCCGCCCCTGGATCCTCAGGGGACCCGGCCCGCCGGGCAGCGAGAAAGCCTATGAAGTTGGCCATGTTCCCGCCGCTGACCAGAAGGCCGCTCTCGGCCGGAAAGCCCACGAGATCCGCCAGCCAGCGCACGGTCTGGGCTTCGATTTCAGAAGACATGGGGGAAAGGTTCCAGCCTCCGCTATTGGGGTTGACGGCGGCGGCCAGCAGGTCCGCGAGAGCACCGATGGGAGCCGCTGAAGAGGTGATGTATCCCATGAAGCGCGGATGTCCATTGAAGAGAGAATGGCCGAAAAGAAGATCGGTCGCCTCGGTGAGCAGGGCATCAGCCGGGGCGCCCGCATCCGGAAGCGGTCCCTCGCCCAGGTGAGCGCGGATCTCCTCAGGTGTCTCGCCGGTTGTAACCGGTCGAGAAGGAAGGGAATCCAGGAAGCCGGCAATCCGGTCCACCAGTTGGTATCCCAGGCGGCGAAACTCCTCGCCACTCATCTCCAGGGGAGCGTGCCTCTGTTTCCTGGTCAAGATGCTGCTCCCTGAAAAATGATGCCGGTGTGCGGCAGGCTGCGCAGGGCAGGCACCACACACCGGCGATTCAAATCAATCTCTGAGGAACTGTCTCAGGCCTGGAGGTTGCCGGCCTTGCTCACCAGAAAGTTCGTGATATCTGCTGCCTCATGGATCACCTCGCCGCTGCAGACCAGCGCCGGAGCCTGGTCCTTCCCGGCCAGCTTGGTCAGTTCGGCCCTGGCTGCCGCGTCCTCACTGACATTCTTCACCGTCAGAGCGTTTGCAAGGTGCAGGTTATCCCTGGTGAGCAGGGCAGCCCGCGAGGGCCCGCACGCGCTCTTGATGAAAAGCTGCGCCCCCGCGGGGAGACCGGCCGGTTCGGCGAACGAATTCAGACCCTGTCCGAATTCGCTGTCGATCTTTTCGCAAAGGCCGGCCAGCTCGGAAATGTCGCGCTGGCCACCGGGCCCCGCCGACGACGCGTGGCGCACGGTCCCATTCTTGTCGATGATGACGGTTGCCCGGTCGGTGATACCCGGTCCGTCCAGATACAGACCATAGGCGTTGGCCATGGCGCCCCTGGGCTGGAAGTCGCTGAGCAGAGGAAAGGAGACTCCGCCGAGGCTCGCGCCCCAGTTGGCGTGGGAATAGACACTGTCGATGCTGACACCCAGGACCTGGGTGTGGGCCGCCCGGAAACGTGGAAGCATGGCTTCCACCTCGGGGACCTCAGTGGTTCACGTAGGTGTCCAGTCCAGCGGGTAGAGCAGCAGCATCACGTGCCGCTGCCCCTTGAACTGATCCAGACTGATCTTGCGGCCCAGGTGATCCGCAAGCTCGAAGCTGGGTGCTTGGTCTCCGACCTTTATCATTTATGAGTCTCCTGAAGTCACCCGCAGCGGGTGTTGGCTGCGAAGGGGTACGCCGAAGTATAGAAGGTCCCCGGGGATGAGGGCTACCCCCTGAATCCGAGGCCCTGGGTCAGGCTGCCTTCCAGTTCCAGAAGCCGGCGCTTGACTTCCAGGCCACCGCCGAACCCGGTCAGGTCGCCATTGCTTCCGATCACCCGGTGACAGGGAACCACGATCGAGAGCGGGTTCCGGCCGTTGGCCGCTCCCACCGCCCGCACGGCTCTGGGCCTGCCTATGGCACTGGCGATCTGGGAATAAGAGCGCGTCTCGCCGTAGGGGATGGTCAGGAGGGCATCCCATGTGGCGCACTGAAACGGTGTGCCCTCCGGCGCCAGGGGCAGCTTGAACGCACGCAGCTTCCCGGAAAAGTAAAGCTTGAACTGGCGAACGGCTTCGGCGAAGGGCGCTCGCTCCGGGAGCCAGTCCCGGGCGGAGGCGAGGGTTTCTTCGCCGCCGTGAAACTCGATACGTGTGAGTTTCTCATCTCGGGAGACGAGAAGAAGCTTGCCGATGGGAGTGTCGATGATGGTGTAGCAGGTCGGTGTCATGATTGACTCCAGAGGTGCATGGTGGCATAGGCTCGCCATGGCCGCCAGGATTCGGCCATGGCGATGACATGGCGGGGGCGGGGAAGTTCCTTTCCATCGGCCAGGGCTTTACGCAGGCCGAGATCCGTGGCCGGAAAAGCATCCGGCTCACAGAAGGCGCGCATGGCGATGTAGTGGGCCGTCCATTCGCCAAATCCCGGTAGCGCGCACAGGCGAGTAACCGTTTCATCCAGGCCCTCCGATACGTTCAGGTCCAGACTCTTGCGGCTGACGGCCTGCGCCAGGCCGCTGATGGTCGCAGCGCGGACCCGGGGCAAGCCGATGGCGGTGAGATCGGCGCGGGCGAGTTTTGCGGCGGTGGGGAAGAGCCGGCCTGGTGTCTCACCGGGTCCACCGGCAGGTTGTCGGCCGAATTGATCAACCAGGCGTGTTGCCAGGGTCGTGGCGCCGCGTACCGTGATCTGCTGGCCGAGAATGGCGCGCACGGCCAGCTCAAATGGGTCCCAGCAGCCGGGGATCCGAAGTCCGGGTCTCTTCCTGACCAGAGGCCTGAGGCGCTTGTCCCGGTTCAACACGTCTGCGATACGCAACGGATCGGCGTCGAGATCAAACATGTTCCTGACCCGCTGGACCACGGCTCCGATATGGGGTGCTAGCTGGTCTGGAATCGTCAGGTGCAGATGTCGAGCGCCGGGCACCGGCCTGACTTCGATGGTCCCTGCGGCGCCGGGGTAGGCCACCCTGCGCCGGTAGAAATCAGGGCCGATCTCCTCCAGTCCCGGTATGGCCCGCTGAGCGAGAAAGGACACCAGGGCCTGCCAGTGGAAGGGAGGTCGGAACGCCAGACTCAGGGTCAGGCCGGCAGCGCGAACCGAGCGGCGGGGACCGCGACGCAGGTTGCCGGGCGTCAGATCGTAGGCCGCGCGAAAGGCCGTGTTGAAACGGCGCACGCTGCCGAAGCCGGCGTTACGCGCAACCTGGGCCATGGACAGGCTGGTTTCCGTGATGAGCTTCTTGGCGAACAGAAGCCTGCGGGTCTGCTCAATGGCGAGGGGGGAGACTCCCACATGCTCGTTGAGAAGGCGCCTGAGGTGGCGTGTGCCGACTCCAAGACGGGTGGCCAGTTCATCCACGCCGGCGTTTGCCAGGGCCCGCTGCTGGATGAGGCGCAGAGCGCGGGAGACGGTCGCGTGAGACCCGGACCAGGCCGGTGTCCCTGGTGCACTTTCCGGGCGGCAGCGCAGGCAGGGCCGGAATCCCGCGGCTTCGGCAGTGGCGGCGTGGCGAAAATAACGACAGTTGGCACGCCGGGGCTGGCGTGCGGGACAGATGGGCCGGCAGTAAATGCCGGTGGATGTGACCCCCATGAAGAAACGGCCATCAAAGCGGGGGTCGCGGCTGACGCTGGCGCGATAGCAGATGTCCGGGTCGAGTCCCATGCGCTCTTTATACCCTGGTGTGGCATGGGAATATAGCCGTTTTCGGACATGGTTGAGAACGGGCAGGCAGTGAGAACGCGATAAAATAGCGCCGCAGCTTGTTGCATTTGAAGGCACTAATCGCGGATAATCAATTCATGTCTCAACAACTATCCCATGTGCCATCACCTCCTATTTTTCTATCCAAGTCGTCCATTTCTAGTTAGGCCGACTGAGTTGTGGTTGTAGACACGGCCCGATTTTGATTTTTGCGAACTCAAACCAGATGAGGTGGTCATGCGGAATCCATTCTTACACGGCGTTGGCGGAGTTCTAAGCGCAGATATTGCGGTGCCGGACCA
>SMYD01000158.1 GCA_004356015.1 Acidobacteriota bacterium
ATCGCTGGAGACGGATTCGTCCTGTCCTGACAGGCGAGGTGTCTTGCGGATGGCGTGGGTCAGACGGCCCTCCACCCATATCAGAGCGCGCTCGCCATACTCCTCCACAGCGGGAAGATAGGCCTGCACCAGGGTGTCCCGCTGGGCCACCAACCCGCGCAGATGCGCTTCTCCTGCCGACATCTCATCCGGCGTGACCAGCATGGTGCGGAATGATGCTGCAGAAACGGCCGGCTTGACGACCACCTCCTGCCAACCACGCTCGCGCCGGATCTGCGCCAGGGTGGTGATCGAGCCCTGCAGGACCATGACCGTCGGTGTGACCGGAATGCCGTGGCTCTCCAGATCCAGAAGGTAGCGCTTATGAACATTCCAGCGCAGAACCGGCAGGGGATTGAGCAGCGTTGTGATCTTGGCTGTTGCCTCGGCCCAGGCCACGAATGCACCGGCATGCCGGGGGTAGTTCCAGCACGAGCGCAAGACGGTCAGGCGGGCATCCGCCCAGTCCACCTGGCGGTCATCCCAGGCTGCAACACGAAAGGACAGGCCGGCAGCGGTCAGAGCGGCGGCCAGGGGTGCCGCATCCAGGTCCGGTTCAGGGAGATGGCGACAACTGACCAGGGCAACATCCAGCCTCATGGCCCCTCATCTATAAGCCGGTGCAACTGAAGAGCCTGCTTCAACCACCCAGCAGGCCGGTGATATGGCCGTCCTTGTAGTCCATGCGCGTGGCCTGGGGCACCTTGGGCAGCCCGGGCATGCGCATGATGGCACCAAGAAGAGGAACTACCATACCGGCGCCGGCCGAGACGAGAACACTGCGCACGACGACATTGAAATCCCGTGGCCGCCCGGCCCGCGCGGGGTCGTCGGACAGGGATGTGGGCGCCTTGGCCATGGACACGGGGAGTTGCGCGTAGCCCAGGTCTTCCAGTTGCCGGATCTCGTTCTCGGCCTGCTTGGTGTAGGTCACGCCCTCGGCACCGTACATCTTGGTCGCGATCTTCCGGATCTTGTCCTTGATGGGTTCGTCCCAGGCGTAAAGAGGCTGGAAGGGGTCGTGGACTTTCTCTGCATGCTCCACCACGATGCGGGCCAGGTCGGTCCCACCGTCGCCGCCGCGCGCGAAGATCTCCGAGACGGCAAACGGCACCTTCAACCTGGCACATGCCTCCCTGACCACGGCGATTTCCTCGGTGGTGTCGGTGGCGAACTTGTTGAGAGCGACCACCGGAACTTCCGTGAAAATATGGATGTTTTCCACATGCTTCTCGAGGTTGGCGATGCCTCGCCGGACCGCTTCCGGGTTGGGCTTGGCGATATCGTCCCGGGGAACGCCTCCATGGCGTTTCAGGGCTCTGACGGTGGCCACGAGCACGACCGCCGCCGTATCCAGGTCGGCGCCGACACATTTGATGTCGAAGAACTTCTCGGCGCCCAGATCGAAGCCGAAGCCGGCCTCGGTGATGGTCCAGTCGGCATGGGCCATGGCCATCCTGGTGGCGATCACCGAGTTGCAGCCATGGGCGATATTGGCGAAGGGGCCGCCATGGACAAACGCAGGCACGCCCTCACAAGTCTGGACCAGGTTGGGCAGGAGGGCGTCGCGCAGCAGCACCATCATGGCGCCGACAGCTTCAAGATCGGCAGCGGTGATGGGCTTGCCGTCATGGGTGAGGGCCACCAGGATCCTGGACAGGCGCTGGCGCATGTCCTCGGCGTCGGTGGCCAGGCAGAGGATCGCCATGACCTCGGAAGCGGGTGTGATGTCGAACCCGGTTTCCCGGGGTACCCCCTGCAAACGGCCTCCCAGCCCGATGACCACATGGCGCAACGCCCTGTCGTTGAGATCGACCACCCGTCTCCAGAGAACCCGGCGGGAATCGATGTCCAGTGGGTTCCCCTGGTAGATGGAGTTGTCGATCATGGCAGCCAGGAGATTGTTGGCCGCAGAGATGGCGTGAAAATCGCCGGTGAAATGCATATTGATGTCTTCGGCGGGTACGATGATGGATTTACCGCCCCCGGTGGCACCTCCTTTCTTGCCGAAGGTCGGCCCCAGGGACGGTTCCCGCAGGGCAAGGCAGACGCTCTCGCCTATCTTTGCGAGGCCCTGGGCCAGGCCGATGGATGTGGTGGTCTTGCCTTCACCGGCACTGGTGGGGGTGATGGCGGACACCAGGACCAGCCGGCCGGGCGTGCGTTTCGAGGCCTCCCGGGCGGCAAGGCGAACCTTGGCCTTGTCGTCGCCGTACATGACAAGATGTTCGCGATGAATACCCAGATCGTCGGCGACTTCCGTGATGGGACGTGGTCCAGCGCTCATGAAGTTCTCCCTGGGCGCTTGTTCGCCCATCAGAGGCATATTAGCCGTTTCTCGTGGTAGGCTGCATCCGGTTGACAGCCTGCAATTGCCGAAGGGAGCTACCGGAATGTCATTCTTGTCTTCTTCTCGCCGTCGTGTTTCATCTCTGCCGATCTTGCTCATCCTGGGATTCTCCTGGGCACTCGGACCACCCACGGTGGCGGCGGCCGGCCAGATCCCGGATGACGACAGGATCGCCGCGGCGACGCAGCGCGTCCTTGCCCAGATCACCGATGTGCGTCACCAGATCCACCAGCACCCCGAACTGGGCAACCGGGAGACGCAGACGGCGGCCCTGGTGGCGGAGCACCTCAGAGAACTTGGGATGGAAGTGAAGACCGATATTGCCTACACGGGGGTGGTGGGCATTCTGCAGGGAAGCCTGCCCGGGCCGGTCATCTCGGTGCGCGCCGACATGGACGGCCTGCCGGTCACCGAGGACACCGGCTACGCCTTCGCTTCGACAGATCACACCACCTATCTGGGACAGGAAGTCGGTGTCATGCATGCGTGCGGTCATGACATCCACACCGCGGTCCAGCTTGGCGTGGCCTCGGTCCTGGCGTCCTTCCGGGACGATCTGCCGGGAACGGTTCAGTTCATCTTTCAGCCTGCCGAAGAGGGGCCGCCTCCCGGCGAGAAGGGAGGCGCTGAACTGATGCTGGAGGAGGGCCTCTTTCGTGATCTGCGTCCTGAAGCCGTGTTCGGGCTGCATACCTTCGCCGAGATGGAAGTGGGCAAGGTGGGCTATACCGTCGGCCCGGCATTTGCCGCGGTGGATCATTTTCGCGCCCGCATCCTCGGCCGCCAGTCTCACGCCGCCCAGCCCCAGCAATCGGTGGACCCTGTGGTCATGGCCGCGCAGGTGGTCATGGCCCTGCAGACCATCCGCTCCCGCAACCTGCACCCCCTGGAACCCAGCGTGATCACCGTCGGGATTGTCCGGGGAGGGGAGCGCTTCAACATCATCCCGGCTGAAGTTCTTCTGGAGGGCACCGTCCGGACTTACGACCCGGAGGTTCGGGACACGGTGGAACGACGCATGAACGAGATCCTGGGGGGCATCACCTTGGCCGGCGGGGGTTCCTACGAAATGGACTACCAGCGTGGTTCGCCCGCTACCATCAATGACGTTGCTCTCTCCCGCTGGGCGGTACCGGTCATGACGCGGGTGGTGGGGCCGGGCAATATCACGGAACTGCCGCCCACCATGGGTGGTGAGGATTTCGCGCTCTTTGCCAACGAAGTCCCCGGCTTCTACTACCGGCTGGGAATGGTGCGGCCGGGGACGGCTTCCGGAGGCCACCACACCCCGACCTTCAAGGCCGACGACGGCAGCCTGGAAGTCGGTATCCGGGTCATGAGTACGATCCTGGTCGATTACCTGGCCAGCGGGGGACCGCAGTAGCCGGACGGAGCCGGGGTCTCGTGGCTCCACCAGGGATCCCTGGGCCTCCTTGGTGCGGTCGGGGCGCAGCCCCGACTTGACGAAGCCTGGGCAGGAGGCGGTCCAAGGCAGTATTCTGCCTGGAGACGGCTGCCGCGCAGCCGTGCGCGACCAGGGAAGGAGCGCCTCCGTGCGTTTGTCCTCGTGGTTCCGGGTGCTGGCCATGGCCGCCTTGGCGGCAACGCCTGCCTCCGGTGCGGCCCCCTCTCAGGCGTTGCGCTTCGGGCTGACGGAGCAGGTTGCAGTGGCGCGTGTGCGCTGGCCCATCCGCATGCGGGAGTCCCGTCCCGGAGCGTGTGCCGGGTTGCAGGCCGTGGATATTCAGGTCAGCGAAGACGGCGAACCACGGGAGGTGACGGCTGTCGAACTGGAGCGCCAGGCCACGGCGCATCTTCTTCTGGTGGATGTCAGCGGCAGTATGCTGCGCTGGCTGCCGCGGGTGCGTCAGGCAGCGGAAAATTATATGGAGGGGTTGCCTGCCGGTGATCAGGTGGCGCTGGCGATCTTCGGCGAAGATCTGTTCCTGGCCCGCACCCTGGCGGCGGGCCTCAGCCCACTGGATGCCCGGGCCCTGATCCCCGAGCCTGACGAACTCCGCTACACAGCCCTCTGGGAGGCGGTGGATGGCGCCGTGCGTTACCTGGATGGCCTTGCGCAACGCAAGATTCTGATTCTTCTCACCGATGGTTGCGACTCCATGAGCCGTCCCGAAAATGGTCTTCAGGACGTGGTGGAAAGGGCGGCAAGGGTGCCTGGCCTGACCATTCTGCCCCTGGTGGCGGGCTTCGGGACCACCTGCGGCCGGGGGCCCTATGAGGTCCAGGGGCTGCGCCCTGCTTCGCGCTCCGGCCCGGAACGACTGGCAAGACGAACCGGTGGCACGGTGTACGACCTGCGCAGTATGGCGCAGGTGTCGGCCGCTTTTGCTCGTATCCGGCGGCGACTGGCCCGAGAGGGCGTGGTGGTTTATGCCCGGAGGGAAAGTGACCTGGAACGGTACGGCGAGCGAGACAGCCACTGGGTGCGCGTGAAGGTTCGCTCGCGGCGGCGGGGGTGCAAGGTGGAGTCGGCGGGAGCGAAGCACAGGCTGGTGGACGAGGTCGAAGTCGCACATGCAGAGCCCATGAAAATTGTGGCCCGGGAAGGTGACAGCATCGGCCTGGAGGTCCGGGACCTGGTCCGCGACCGAGGTTCCCTTTACGCAGCGCCTGGCCGGTTCATCGTGTACCTGGATCGGAACCCTGTGCATACTGTGCGACACGTGCGCATCCTGCTGCCGGATCTGAGCGATATCCGGAAACCCTCTGCCTCGTTTGCAGAGCGCGCCGCCCGGGGGATGGATCTTGCCCTTCAGCGCAGCGGTGAGAACAAGCCTCTGGAGGGTGTCTTCATGCATGGAGGCACTTTTCTGGAAAACCGGGAAGGCCTGGCGGCGGCGCTCTTGGAACACCCTGAGTATGGCGAATGGGCCAGGCGGCGAGTCGCGGAAGAGCGGCTCAAAAACCTGGCGCGAAGCGGGGACCAGGACGGCGCGCCAGTTCTTCAGGAGCAGGCCGCGCGGAGCATGCAGTCCCTCCTGGAGGCCTCTGTGGACGCGGCCGCGGCCGCGCCTTTTCTCTCTGCCTGGCTGGCTGACGTGCAGGCGCTGGATGTGGCACGCGAATTGGATAGGCGCTGGAGCCGGAAGATGTTGCGTGAGACAAGGCCTGACATGCGGCGTCAACTACGTGCTGAGGTGGATGCCGCCTGGGCCGATCTGCGTCGTGTTTTCGGGCCGCCGACGGAGGTGAGAATTCGCACTCTCCTCGTCCCCGCCTATGATCCCGTGCTGCGGGTCGTGGGGTTTGTGCGTATCCACCTGCCGCAAACGCGCAAGGGGCAACCGCCTCTCGGCATGCTTCCCATGAAACCACCGGCCCTTGAATTGACCACTCGGTTGTCTCGTCTGGGAGAGGTCGGGGAGTCCGCTTATCTTCAGGGAGTACGGACCGTGGCCTACCGCCGGCCCGACCGGCATGAGAGACAGGTCTTCGGCTCATGGATCGCACCAACAGCCGCGTCGGCTGAAGAGTCATGGGTCGTGGACATGGGCACGCACTGGCAGCGGGCGGGATCTGTTGAAGGCACGGACAGCGTTGAGATCCAGATGCGGGCCTTCATGGATCTGGCGGGTGGCTGGACTTGCGTTGCCCTGACCGGGGTTGAAGCTGCCGCTGAAGAAAGCAAGATCTCATGGCTGCAGGACACCCTGCGCCGGGCGCGCATGTCCTGTCCGGCAGAACTGTTCAGCCGGTCAGAATATCTGCCGCAGCCGAGATGAACTGCTCGATATGCCGGGCCTCAATGCCGTGGTGGGTGACGGCCCTGATCAGGCGGTCATCCTGGGGGTCGACCAGCAGGCTGTGATCCTCGGCGAGCTTTCGGGCGAAGCGGGCGGCGTCCAGTGGAACTTCGGGAGAGAGCTCGAACAGCACGATGTTGGTGCGCACCCGGTCCCGGTCAAGAACGATGCCGTCAACCGCTGCCAGTCCCGTGGCCAGTTGAAAGGCGTGGGTGTGATCTTCGACAAGCCGGTCCACCATCTCATCAAGAGCGACCAGTCCGGCCGCTGCCAGGATGCCGGCCTGGCGCATGCCGCCGCCCAGTAATTTGCGCTGGCGCCGGGCCTGATGGATGAAGTCGCTGCTGCCACAGAGGACCGATCCCACCGGTGCGCAGAGACCCTTGCTCAGACAGAAAGTCACCGAATCGACATGTTCGGTGAGAGATGCCGGGTCGCATTCCAGGGCGACGGCGGTGTTGAACAGGCGCGCTCCGTCCAGATGGACGCGCAGGTTGTGACGTTTCGCGATGGCGCCCATGTCCGCGAAGTAGGAGGCAGGCAGGGGAAAACCGCCCCGGGATCCATAGCTGTTCTCCAGGAGCAGCAGGCGACTGCGGGCCAGGTGGGGGTTGTCGGTGCGCACGGCGGCTTCCACCGCATCCGCATCGAGGCGGCCGTCCTCATCCGTGGGGAGTGGATGGGGGAAGATGCCTCCCAGGGTGGCCATGCCGCCGGCTTCCCAGAGAAGGGTGTGAGAATCGATGCCGGCAATGGCCTCATCGCCGCGGCCGGCGTGGGTGAGGATGGCGACGAGGTTGCCCATGCTGCCGCTGGCCATGAAGAGGCCCGCCTCTTGACCCATGCGCCGGGCTGCTTCTTCCTGGAGGCGGTTGACGGTGGGGTCTTCACCGTAAACGTCGTCGCCCACTTCCGCGCGCGCCATGGCTGTGCGCATGGTTTCGGTGGGCAGGGTGACGGTGTCGGAGCGATAGTCCCGGGTGATCTCGTATGTCATACGGTCCACCAGAGGCGCAGGGCGAAGATGATGACCATCAGGGTCACCACCCCGCGAATCCAGCGCTGGCCCTTGAGAATGGTGAGATGCACACCCAGTTGCCCCCCCAGAAAGGTCCCGGCCCCCAGGCTGAGCCCCGCCTGCCAGTATACCGTGCCCCGCCAGGTGAACAGCGCCAGGGCGAGTGATGTGAACGCCAGGGCGCAGAGGACCTTCACGGCGTTGCCCCTGATCAGGTCAAGGCCGGCCATGCTGGTTGCGGCGAGAAGAAAGAAGCCGACACCTGCCTGAATGAAACCGCCGTAGATACCCACCAGGAAGAAGAGAGCCGTGATGGTCCAGGGTCCCGCAGTTCTTGGGTGGCCGCGGGCTCGCCGCCGGCTGACAGGATCCCAGAGAGTCCAGAGGGTGACCATCACCATGAGGATCGCCAGGGCGCGCTGGAAGGCCGCGTCGCTGATGATCAGGGCCATCCATGCCCCGATCCCGGCCCCCGCGGTTGCGGGCAGGGCGGCGCGATGGAGCCAGTCCCAGGCCAGGACCTGATGGCGGCGGAACCCCCAGACCGCGCCGATATTCTGCAGGACGATACCTATCCGGTTGGTGTGGTTCGCGGCGTTGGGTGGCAAGCCGAGAAAAATCAGGATGGGCACCGTCAGGAAAGACCCGCCCCCGGCAACGACATTGATCACCCCGGCCAGCAGGCCCGCCGCGAACAGCAGGCCTGCTGCCAGCCACGGATCCTGAGTTGCCGTGGGCCAGCCGGTGGCAAGGATCAAGGCGTGCCGTGCAGAGTTCGGGCCTTGAAGACGAGTTCACCCGGGCTCCGGTAGGCCGCCGAGACGGAGACGGGCAGGAGCCTCGCCATGGCCTCAGCCAGTTGCTCGGCTTCGTCGGGTCCCATGCCTGAGCCGCCATCCTCATCCGCAGGCAGAGCCTTCAGGAGCTGGCCTACCATGCTCTTCATCAAGAGGCCGGTATCCTGGTACTGAATGGCGAAGGCGTCCTCGGGAAGACTGCCCAGGGACTTCCGCACTTTCTTGACACCCCAGATTCCCGGGCCATCATCGTCAAGACCTGTCAGCACCGCCACCAGATCTTCAAGGTGGCCGTTCCCGCCCACCAGGTAGCCATCACGAATGATCCAGGCGGCGGTGACCGTCGCCTGGTCGTCCCGGGACGAGGTCGTGCTGGCGGCTTCTTCGACGGCTGAAGCCGTGTCATCGACCGCCGCCGGAGTCAGAATCTGGAGGACGTGGCCGTCCACCGTGCGTGTCGAGATGGTCATGCCCATGGCCGCCAGGATGGGTGTGAGGGCGGCGATGGCCTCTTCCAGGCGGTTTTCGGGGTTGAGTTCCGCGACCCAGACCTGGGAAAGCATCTGCGTGAAATCTTCCGGGGTCAGGATCTTCACGCCGGGTGGCAACGGGTGGAGGAAAGAAGCCGAGGCGAACTGTCCGGCGAAGGCACCTGGAATCTCTTTCCCCAGATCGATTCCGAGTTGGGCCGACATCTGGGCGATCTGGGCCTCCATGGCCGCGCCCATGACAGGGCTTATGTCCGTTGTGATCTCCTTCATCGCCTTCCACGATGCGGAAAAATCAAACCCATAAGTCGTGGCGTCGACGGCTCCCTTCGGCAGGGGCAGGCGTCGACCTGCGGGCAAAGCTTGAAAGGCCGCAAGACGAATGAGGCCGCGTTCTTCTGAAAAGGTGATGCCGGCTGTGGTCTCGGTCGCTTCGGGTGACAGGCGCAGGGAGAACCACAGGGAACGGAAGACGTCCAGGCCGAGGCCGCGCAGCACATCCTGGGCAGTGACACCCAGTGGATTGTCGGAGAAGGCGTATTCCGTCCCGGAGTTGAGTGCCTCCTGGGCCATGCCCATCAGAGGTTCGAGGTTGACCAGGAGTTCGATATCACTGTTGGCCGCGTGACGGCGCATGGTCTGGAAGCCGGCGCCTCCTGACAGGGGCGCGGCCTTGGTGACTCCATCCAGAGCGGCGGCGAGGGCGTCGGCACCCTCCGGTGTTCCTGAGATGGCCAGGACTCCGCGTGCGATCTTCCATGTGCCTTCGGGCAGGATCATGGCTGCGGCGTCATCCTCGACATCTTCGCCGCCGGCCGTCGACAGCAGGGCGGCGACCTCCTGTTCGTGACCCTCGATCTGGGCCAGCAGACTGATGCCGGTGGGCAGCTGATGGTCTTCCGCAGGGGAGTCACCAGAGGACGCGGCCATCAGCGCGGCCAGATCCAGCATGATGGCCACCTGTCCGGTCAGGCTCTTGAGAAGCTGGACGTGCGGGTCGTCACTCCCGGTGTCGCTCTCCTCATCAGCCAGCAACCACTCCGGCAGGTCGGGGAGTTCTTCCAGGCCGCTGAAGTGGAGGATGGCCGCCTGGATGGCCGGATCTTCCCAGGCGCGCATGAGAGGCAGATCGTTCAACTCCGCGCGCAGGCCGGGAAGGTTATCCACCAGGATCACCATGACCGTATCGGCCGGGATCACGTCTTCCAGGGCCGGTGGGGCAGGTATGGCCAGAAACGGCAGAAAGATGGTGAAGAGGGCCAGGAAGGCGGTCCGGGGGGCGTGACGTGACACGATTCTGTCTCCAGGTGAAGGGCCGGCGACGAGTCGGCCCCGGTTCAGCCTAACGGGGCGCTCCCAGGCAGGTCAAGGGGAAGAGAAATCGGTCTGGTAGACTCCGGGATCATGAGACATGGACCGAGCATCACCATCACACTGCTGTTTCTCCTGTTCCTGGCCCCGGTGGCGGCGTATCCCGGCGATCGCATCACCGGGAGGGGTTTTGCCACGCGCTCGGAGGTCTTCGCGCGCCACGGCATGGCCGCCACCAGTCAACCGCTGGCCACCCAGGCCGCGCTTCACATCCTGCGCCAGGGTGGCTCGGCCGTGGATGCCGCCATCGCCGCCAACGCCGTGCTGGGCCTCACCGAGCCCACCGGCTCGGGCATCGGTGGCGACCTGTTCGCCATGGTGTGGGACCCGGCCGCCAGGAAGCTGTACGGCTTCAACGGTTCGGGGCGCTCGCCCCGCTCGCTCACACTTGCCGAGTTCAAGAAGCGGGGCCTCGATAAGATTCCGGCTCATGGACCGTTGCCGGTCTCGGTGCCCGGTGTGGTGGATGGCTGGTTCGAACTGCACGGTCGTTTCGGCAAGCTGCCCATGGAAAAGGTGCTGGCGCCGGCCATCGGCTATGCCCGGGAAGGCTTTCCCCTGAGCGAGCTGATCGCCTATTACTGGGGGCGGAGCGTGCCGATTCTTGAGCGCTGGGAAGGATTCAGCGATGTCTTCATGCCCGGGGGCAGGGCGCCGCGCAAGGGTGAAATTTTCCGGAATCCGGCGCTGGCCAGCACCTATGAGCGTCTGGCCCGGGAAGGCCGGGATCTGTTTTACAAGGGCGACATGGCTCGCACCATGGACAGCTTCATGAAACGGGTCGGCGGTTTTCTCTCCTACGAGGACCTGGCTGCTCATCATGGCGAGTGGGTCGATCCGGTTTCCACAAATTACCGCGGTTACGATGTCTGGGAACTGCCTCCCAACGGCCAGGGGATCGCCGCCCTGCAGATTCTCAACATCCTCGAGGGCTATGATATTGCCGGGATGGGCTTCGGCAGTGCCGACTACATCCATGTCTTTGTGGAAGCCAAGAAGCTGGCCTTCGCCGATCGCGCCCGCTTCTACGCTGATCCTGAGTTCAACACCATCCCCGTGGCCACCCTGATCTCCAAGCCCTACGCCGCGCGCCGGCGTGCCCTTATCAACATGAAGCGGGCCGCCCGGGTGGTGCCCGCGGGTGAGCCTGACGCGCTGGAGGAAGGCGACACGGTCTATCTCACCACCGCCGATGAGAGCGGCATGATGGTCTCCCTGATCCAGAGCAACTACCGGGGCATGGGGTCGGGCCTGTCGCCCGACGGCCTGGGCTTCATCTTCCAGGATCGGGGGGAGTTGTTCGACCTGACCGAGGGGCGCGCAAATTCGTATGCCCCGGGCAAGCGGCCGTTCCATACCATCATTCCGGCTTTCATCACCCGTGACGGCGAGCCGTTTCTGAGCTTCGGGGTCATGGGCGGTGCCACTCAGCCCCAGGCCCACGCTCAGATCGTGATCAACATCGTGGATTTCGGCATGAACCTGCAGGAGGCCGGCGACGCGCCGCGCATTCTGCACAGCGGTTCGTCCCAGCCCACCGGCGAGGAGATGCAAGCCGGCGGCGTGGTTTCCTTGGAGACCGGGACCCCGTATGCATCCATCCGCGATCTGGTGCAGCGTGGCCACGAGATGACCTGGCAGGTCGGGCCGTACGGCGGCTACCAGGCCATCGGGTGGAACCCTGAGACAGGAGTGTACGCAGGGGCCTCGGAATCCCGCAAGGACGGGCACGCCGCAGGTTACTGAGGCTCAGGAGCTCCGCGGGACCCAGCGATAGATGTCCAGATCCAGGGTGCCGTTGTCCCGGAAGATCACACCTTCATCTTCCAGGAAGCTGCGCTGCATGCCGGTGGGAAGGTCGGGCAGGCGATCGGTGGAGCAGCCCCCACCGGCGTTGACCACCCTCTGCCAGGGGACGTCCTCGGGGCATCCATGCAGCGCCCAGCCCACGGCCCGGGGCGAGATGCGGTGCACCAGGTGCGTGGCGATCTGTCCGTAGGTCATGACCTTGCCCATGGGAATCCTCTTCACCAGGCGGTAGACCGTGCTGTAGACCGGTGACCGGGGAGTGGGGAGATCATCATGGACCCGTGCCGAGGAGGGAATCCGGATGCCTTTCATGGG
>SMYD01000159.1 GCA_004356015.1 Acidobacteriota bacterium
CGTGCTCTCCGCCGTTGAGAATGTTCATCATGGGTACCGGGAGAAGAATTTCCTCGTCGCTTCCCAAATGCCGGTGAAGAGGGACGCCACTGCTTGCGGCGGCCGCCCGTGCAGTCCCCAGGGAGACGCCGAGGATGGCGTTGGCTCCCAGGCGCATCTTGTTGGGGGTGCCGTCGGCAGCCAGCAGGCGCTGGTCCACACCGGCCTGGTCAAGAGCATCACAGCCCATGACCGCCTCCCGTAACACGCCTGTGGCATGGGCCATGGCCTTGCGCACGCCCCTGCCGGCAAATCGGGCCTCACCGTCACGGAGTTCCACGGCCTCCCGGACGCCGGTTGACGCACCTGAGGGGATGGCGGCACGTCCCAGCGCGCCGGACTCGAGCTGCACATCAACCTCCAGGGTCGGGTTTCCCCGCGAGTCAAGAATCTCTCTGGCCTTGATATCCTTGATGCAATCCATGCTGCCCTCCCTCGCGGCCCCTATGGCAGAAGGGCCTCTCCCTGGTCCAGCAGGCGGGTCACAGTCGCTTCATCGGCCGCCTCGGCGTAAAGCCGGACCACCGGTTCCGTACCCGACATCCTGACCATGAGCCAGGCGCCGTCACCTCGTATCCATTTGGTGCCGTCCAGGGTCACCGTCCGCTGAACACTCCCGCCCGCCAGGCTGGCGGGGACCTCTTTCAGGCGCGACTCCAGTACCTCGCGGGAAGCCGGGTCGAAACGGCGGTCCCGGCGATGAGAATAGAGGGGCCCGATCTCGGCAAAGAGAGTGCGCAGACGGCCGCCCAGCCCGGGACCCCGCCGTGCCACCAGTTCCGCCACCAACAGGCCCGCCAGGATCCCATCCTTCTCCGGTACGTGTCCCGCGACCGAGAATCCGGCGCTCTCCTCACAACCCATGAAGATGGCGCCCTTCTCCAGGAGGGATTGAAAGTGCTTGAACCCGACCGGGGTCTCATACAGTTCCCGCCCATGGAAGGCCCCGATCCGGTCCAGCAGGTGTGTGGTCGCAACCGTGCGACCGATGCCGCCGGTCCACGCCCGCGTGCGCAGCAGATCATCCGCCAGGAGGGCAAGAATCATATTGGGCGGCACCTCGTTCCCATCGCTGTCCACCACGCCGAAGCGATCGCCATCCCCATCGGTGGCCAGCCCGAGGTCGAGGCCTTGAGAGGTCACAGCCTGCTTCAGACTGTTCAGATTGACTCCGGAGCACTCCGGCGTGCCTCCACCAAAGAGAGGATCACGACGATCATTGACCCGCACCACCAGGACTCCGCTCTCCTCCAGGAAGCGATCCAGCCATCCCCGGCTGGTTCCGAAGCGGGAATCGAACCCGATGCGCAGTGGGCGTCCCCGCAATGCGTCCACATCCACCAGCTCGCGCAACCGCTTGAAATAGGCTTCCCGTGGCTCCAGGCTGAGAAGTTCGGCATGCTGCCCCCTCACCGGATCCTGGCTCACATGAGAGAGTTCAGCTTCGATCTGGTCGGTGATGTCCCGTGGCGCCGGCGCCCCCTGGGCGGTTGAAAACTTCAAACCATTGTATTCCGGAGGGTTATGGGACGCAGTCACATTGAGACCGCCATCCAGGCCAAGGTGGGTGATAGCGAAGGCCAGGACGGGTGTGGGCAGCGGTTCCGCGGAGAGGTAGGCGGGGCCGCCGGCCTCGGTCAGCACGTTGGCCGCTTCCGCCGCGAAACGCTCCGAGAGAAAGCGGGTGTCATAGCCGATGGCCAGCCGCGCCGGCTTGCCTGTCTGGCGGCTCACCACACCGGCCACCGCACGTGTCACGCGGCGCACGTTGGCGAATGTGAACTCATCGCTGATGACGGCTCGCCATCCAGATGTTCCGAAGCGAATCACAGGCTTTTCCACAATGCCAATTTAACATGCAGATCTTCTCCTATCAAGAAGATGCAGCCGCTTGACACCCCGGATTGGCGTCTCTTAGAATCCCAGCCCGTGACCGGTAACCCCGCTGGAGACGAATCGTGGCTGCCCAGAAGAAATCAGACCAGGGCGCGCTGGTGGTCCTGACGACTGTTGGCTCGGAGGACCAGGCCCGCACCATCGCCGAAGCGCTGGTGGAACAGCACCTGGCGGCCTGTGTCAATATCCTGCCGGCCGTCCGGTCCATCTACCGCTGGAAAGGCAAGCTCTGGGACGACGAGGAGCTCATGCTGGTGATCAAGACCACCACAGGGGTGTTCGCGGCCCTGCGCAAGGCCATCCGCGACCTCCATTCCTATGAACTTCCGGAAATCCTCGCCCTGCCGGTGATCGATTCGGACCCGGCAGTTCTCGCCTGGCTCAACAAAGCCGTCAGCAAGACCGCCGGAGATTCCGGCAGCGGCTGAATGGACCCTCCCCACGCCCTCCGTCAGCTCTTCATGGCTGCCAGCCCACGCTCCACATCCTCCTCAAGATCTTCCAGATCTTCAATCCCCACGGAGAGGCGGGCCAGGCCATCGGTGAGGCCCATGCGCTGGCGGTCCTCCTGCGGCACGGCAGCATGGGTCATGGACGCCGGGTGGCAGGCCAGGCTTTCCACTCCGCCCAGGCTTTCCGCCAGTGTGAAGATCCGCAATCCATTGAGAAAAGCCCTTGCGGCCTCCAGGCTGCCCAGGTCAAGAGCGATCATGGCACCGAAGCCGTCCATCTGGCGGACAGCGATCTCATGGCCGGGATGATCCGGCAGGCCGGGATAATAGACCTGCCCCACCCTGGGGTGATCGGCCAGGAGCGCCGCCAGCGCGCGACCGTTGGCGTCGTGTCGCTGCATGCGCACTCCCAGGGTCTTGATCCCGCGCAATACAAGGAAGGAGTCCATGGGTCCCAGTATGGCGCCGGCTGAGTTCTGGGCAAAGCCGATTCGCTCGCCGTGCTCCGGGCGAGCGGTGATGATCGCCCCGCCCACCGAATCGGAGTGCCCGTTGATGAACTTTGTGGTGGAGTGGACCACGATATCGAACCCCAGGGCAAGAGGACGCTGCAGAAAGGGCGACATGAACGTGTTATCACACACCGAGATCAGGTTGCGTTCCCGGCAAATGACGACCACGGCCTCCAGGTCTGTGATCTCCATCATGGGATTGGTCGGGGTTTCCACGTAAACCAGCCGCGTTTCGGGTCTCAGGGCGTGGCGAATCTGCTCTGTCCGGCTGGTGTCCACGAAGGAGAAGGAAATCCCGAACTGCTGGAAAATGTGCACGAACAGCCGGTATGTCCCGCCGTACGTGTTGGCCGATGAGATGACGTGATCCCCGGCTTTCAGGAGCATCATGACCGTCGTGATGGCGGCCATTCCCGATGAGAAAGCAAAGGCTGACTTTCCACCTTCCAGGGCCGCCAGGCTGCGCTCAAGAGCGAGGCGTGTGGGATTGATGGAGCGCGCGTAGTCGAACCCCTTGTCCCGCCCCAGCTCTGTCTGGGCATATGTTGAAGTCTGATAGATCGGGACGGAAACCGCACCTGTGGCGGGGTCCGGTTCCTGGCCGGCGTGAATCGCATCAGTGGAAAAACCCATGGTTGTTGGCTCCTGGAAAACGGAAAAAACGATGACAGAGAACGGAGCCCTGAATCGGCTAGACCGAATCCACGGCGGCGATGTCCAGAGAGGCTGCCTGGACATCCCCCTCAGGGCCCCGGGACAGGTAACGCTCCATGCCGTCGGGAATGATGGTGACCACCCGCGCCTCAGGGGGCAGTCGCCGGGCCACCGCGAGGGCGGCCGCCACGTTGGCGCCCGAGGATCCCCCTGCCAGAAGGCCTTCCTGACGGGCCAGCCGCCGCACCATGGCATAGGACTCCTCATCGGGGATCATCATCACCTCGTCCACCAGACTGCGGTCCAGGACCTCCGGCCAGAAGGAATTGCCGATTCCCTCGACCCGATGGGTGCCCGGCTCACCGCCGGAAAAAATGGAACCTTCGGGCTCCACGAGAATGGCCAGGGCATCAGGATTGCGCTCTTTCACGTAGCGGACCACGCCGGTGAACGTCCCGCCGGTGCCGGCGCCGATGGCCAGAGCGTCGATGCGGCCTTCCATCTGCTCCCAGATTTCGTTCCCTGTGGTGTGATAATGGACGTCCGGGTTGGAGATATTCTCGAACTGCTGTGGAACAAAGGACCCCGGGATCTCCGCCGCCAGACGCCGGGCTTCGTTGATGGCACCGGGCATGCGCGCGGCGGCCGGGGTTTGAACGACCCTGGCGCCAAGGCTCTCCATGAGCATGAACTTTTCCCGGCTGAACCCTTCGGGCACAACGACGATGACAGCGTACCCCCTGGCGACTCCCACCAGGGCCAGACCTATGCCCGTGTTGCCGGCGGTCGGTTCAATGATGGTCGCACCCGGCCGCAGCAAGCCGGCGGCCTCGGCGTCCAGAATCATCTGCAGGGCCGGGCGATCTTTGATACTTCCGCCGGGGTTGTGCAACTCCAGCTTGGCATAGATCCCGGCGGCACCTTCGGGGCTCACCTTGCGCAGATGGAGGACCGGAGTCTGGCCGATCAGATCGAGGATTGATTCGTAGGGCCGCTCGTGCACCTTGATCTCCCGGAAGAAAGCGGAGTGGAAGGCGGACCGGAATGTTAGTCCCGGGCTTCCGGAGGTGTCAAACCACGCGAAGGTTCATCGATCGATATACCCGAGACTGCGCAGGATACGGGCACGCTCCGGGTCCACGGCCTGTGGCGGCCAGATAAGGCGATCAGGGTACCGGGCCATCCAGGCGGCCAGAAACTGGTGAAGCTGGGCCCGCCGGCCGGGGAAACGACGCAGGAGATCATTCCGTTCCAGGGGGTCGGCGGCGCGGTCATAAAGAGTCGGCGGTCCTTCCTCTTCTTCGATGTATTTCAAGGATCCGTCGAGAACCGCAAACCCGTCTCCCGCCCGCCAGTTGCGCAACCCCGGCGGACGCTGGGCCGGCACGTAACGCATTCTCTGGACGACCAGCGGCTGCCGCGTCACGCCAGTGCCGGACGCTATCTCCCGGGCCAGATCCCGGCCGGGGAGGTCATGGGACACCTCCAGACCAGCAGCGGCCAGCACCGTCGGCGCCACATCCAGGAGAGAGACCTGCCCCATCTGGCGGCGAGAGGCCAGCGGAGCGTCGGGCCAGCGCACCAGGAGGGGCACGCGCAGGGTCTCGTCGAAGAGGTTCATCCCATGGGACCAGTAGCCATGCTGTCCCAGCCCTTCGCCGTGATCCGACGTGATGATGACCAGACTCCCTGGACCGGCCCGGCTGGCATCCCACATCTCCAGCAGGCGGGCGGCCTGATCCGTGGCCAGACGAACAGCTGCGTCATAGAGCGCCAGCATTTCTCTCAAGGAGATCTCGCGTCCCTGGCGCCTCAGCGCATCGGTGTGCCTCCGGTTCAGGACCTTGCTGTAAGCCACCCCCCGCAGCCGGCGCTGCAGCAAGACGTCCTCCAGAGCCGGATCTGCGCGCAGCAGGCAGGCCAGGCGGTCGGGGACGTCGTAAGGCTCATGGACATCGTAGTAATGGACCAGGAGGAACAGGGGCCCCTCCCCCATCTCCAGCAGGGGGGCCACCAGAGCATTGACCTCGGCGGCGGTGCGGCGCGTGGCGACCTTACCGGGTGCGGGATCGAGATAGATATCGAACCCTCTCCGCAGGCCGGTCAGCTCCCCGGCCAGAACTCCGCTGCCCACAACAGCGGCTGTCCGGTACCCGGCGGCTTTCAGGCGCTGGGCGAGGGTCGCACCAGGATGGCCGGGAGCAAGAGCCTGGTGATTGTTCAGGAGGCCAAGATCCCGCGGGTGCAGGCCAGTGAGCATGGAAGCGTGGGCCGGCACGGTGAGGGGCATGGGCGTGAAAGCAGATGAGAAAAGAGTGAAAGACCCTGTTGCCCTGGCCAGGTTTGGATCGGTGGGGCGAGGATAGCCATAGAGGCCCAGATGATCGGCACGGAGCGTATCGATGGAAAGAAGGAGAATGGAAGGCCGGGAGGAGGAGATGTCCGGCCCTGACCCGGCCTGGGCCGCGGACAACCCCGGAACCAGCAGGCTCAGCACTCCCAGGGCAACGAAGGTTGGGTTCCCGGCCCACCGGGTGCGGCCGGATCGGGTACAGCCGGATGCTGACGCCATCGCTGTCAGGGTGACGACTTGGGGATCTGCGGATCCTCCGAGGATTCTTTCTCGTCAGACTCCTGGACCCCCTTGCGAAAGCCCTTGATGGTCCGCCCCAGAGCGTTGCCCAGTTGGGGCAGCCGCTTGGGGCCGAAGATCAACAGCAGGATCGCCAGAATGATGAGTAATTCCTGGACACCCAGTCCGAACATGATGTCTCCCTGTCTGCGAACAGGCTCGCCCGCGTCCCTTTTATTCTACCACCGGGCCGTCGGCAGGACCCTCTGCCGGCGGCCATGAGCGCAGAAACTCCCCTCTCCGGCCACCGCTCTTGCGCACCACTCCCACAGGACCGATGACCGCCGCCCTGTCCACGGCTTTGATCATATCGTAAATTGCCAGAGCCGCCGCCGAAGCAGCGACCAGAGCTTCCATCTCGACCCCGGTGCGGGCCACGGCCACGCAGGTCGCCCTGATGTCGAATGCGTTGGCCTCCTGGTCGGCGACGATCTCAACCCGCACCTGGTCCAGTGGCAGAGGATGGCACAGAGGAATCCAGTCGGCCGTACGCTTCGCGGCTGCAATCCCCGCCAAGCGCGCCACGCTGAGAAGATCACCCTTGGGCAGCCGCCCCTGGCAGGCTGCCTGGAACGCCTCCGGGGAGAGAGTCACCCGCGCCGCCGCTTCCGCCTCCCGCCGGGTCAGGGCCTTGTCCGAGACATCCACCATTCGTGCCACGCCGCGGGAATCAAGATGACTGAGTTGATCCGTCATGAGTATCAGACCAAAGAGGAACCCACTGCCGGGTCCGCGGAAGACTCTTCTCTCGTCGGGCTCTCGGCCGCGGCAGGCGTCTTGTCCTGCCCGCTCACCGGGCCGGTGGCCGGCAGTGCCGTGGCCGCCGCGGCAGCCCCCTCGCCCCCGGCCTCACCGGCGGCTGCATCGGCCGCAGGTGCGCCAGCCTGTTTCCGGCCCCGGCCTCCCCGCCGCCCGCGCCCTCCCCGCCGGCCCCGGCGCCGCGCCGGCCTGGCACTCTTTTCCTGACTCTCTGCATCCCTCTCGGTCTCGCCTGGCACAGGACTCGTGCCGACTTCGGCCGGGTTCTCCTGCCGGTGTGACTCCGCAGGCAAGACGACAGCCTCAGGCGTGCCGGCCGTGTCCGTGGAGGAATCCTCGCCCCCCGCTGCCGGCGCTGCCGGCGCTGCCGCCCGGGTTCGTACGGGTCTCTTGCGTGTGGTTCGTGAGCGGCCGCCGCGGCTGCGCCGTCCTCTCGCAGGAGGGGCAGAGTCGGCAGCTTCTTCCGGCGGTGCCGGCGCGTCTCGACTCTCATCCGGCAGTGCCGCGGCGGGAGCCGCGCCCGACGGGGCCGCTTGCTGCAGGGTCTGTTCTCCCCCCTCAACTTCATCAGCACCGTTCCGCCGCCGCTTTCGCCCGCGCCGCCGGCGCTTCTCATCCCTCTCCCGGGATTCATCCATCTCGCTGTGTGTGACCCTGGGCTCTTCCCCGCGGGCCGCCTTGTGCTCCCCGGTCCCCGCGACAGACCTCAGCTCGACGTCCACCTGCAGGTCGCCGGCCCTCATGCCGGGCTGGGCCAGGATGAGAATCTCGGTCTCATAGCGCTGTTCGATCCGGATCAATTCGTCCCGCTTGCGGTTCAGGAGATAACTGGCCACTTCAGCCGGCAGGAGGACCTTGATCCGTGCCAGGTCGCCGCGTGCGCAGCGGGCATGAATGCGACGGAGGAGAGCAACCGCCGACGACTCCACCGTTCTGACCACGCCGTTACCTTCGCACTCCTTGCAGGGCTGGTAGGTCGATGATGCCGTGGTGGCGCGCAATCGCTGGCGGGACATCTCCAGCAGGCCCAGCTTGCTGATCCGGGTCATGTCGTGCCGCGCCTTATCCTGGCGCATGGCATCCCGCAGTGTTTTTTCCACGGCGCGAATGTTGCTGCGGGAGCGCATGTCGATGAAGTCGATGACCACCAGCCCACCGATATCCCGCAGGCGCAACTGCCGGGCGAGTTCACTGGCCGCCTCGGTGTTGGCCCGGCACGCCGTCTCTTCAATGGTCGATTCGCGGGTCCGGCCTGAGTTCACATCGATGGCGGTCAGCGCCTCGGTGGTGTCGATGACAATGGCACCGCCCGACTTGAGAGGGACCTGGCGCTTGTAGATATTCTCGATCTGATCTTCCAGATTATGCTTGCTGAACAACGGCGCGTCGCCGCTGTAGTAGGTGACCCGCTTTTGCTTGCCCGGCATGATGCTCTTGAAATAGGCCAGGGCCCTCTTGTAGGTCTCCTCGTCATCAATGAGGACTTCTTTGATGGACGGCGTGAAGAGATCCCGGATGGCCCGCAGGACCAGGTCCCGCTCCCGGTAGATCAGACTGGGCGCCTTGGCCTGGGCCGCCGCTTTTTCGATCTGCCCCCACAGGCGCAACAGGTAGCGCATATCGCGGGCCAGCGCCGTCTTGGTCTGGTCCAGGCCTGCCGTGCGCACGATGACACCGACGCCTTCAGGCACCGCCAGTTCCTTGAGGCTTTTCTTCAGCCGTTCGCGAACCGCTTCATCCTCGATCTTCCGTGATATACCCGAGGAGTCACTGCCGGGGAGAAGAACAAGGAATCGGCCGGGAAAAGAGAAAAAGGTCGAGAGGCTCGGCGGCTTTCTGGCGAATTGTTCACGAGTGACCTGGACCAGCATTTCCTGGCCGACTTTCAGGACATCGGAGATGCGCGGCTTACCGCTACCGGAACGCCCGCTGGCGCCGCGACGGCGGGGAGGAAAGGTGCGAAAATTCACCTCATCCAGCGGCATGAAGCCGGTGCGGCCATTGGCGAAGCGAACGAATGCGGCCTGCAGAGAACTGTTGATGTTCTCCACGACCCCTTTGTAGATGTTTCCTTTGAGTTTTTCTCGGCTCCCGGTCTCGATCTCGATCCATTCAAGCAGACCATCTTCGACGATGGCCACCCGGCTCTCTTCAGCCTGCGTCACATTGATCAGCATGGTTCTAGACATGGGGCAACAATAACATAGGAGAAGATGCCGGCGCAGGCGAGGCAGGAAGGGTCAAGGGTCCTGCCTTCCGCCGGACGCCCCGGTTCCGCGCTGCACGGAGATGACCACCTGTTCAATGGTCACGATTTCCTGCGGAACCTCATCCTTGACCTGGATGTGCCCGATGCGATCCACCGTGTCCATCCCCGCTGCCACGTGGCCAAAAACCGTGTATTGCCCGTCCCACGGGGCAACCCGATCCAGGCAGATGAACCATTGCCCGCCCGCCGAGTCGGGATTTCCTGCCTGGCGGGCCATGGAGAGGGTTCCACGGACATGAGGCTTCTCATTGAACTCAGCCCTGAGGGTCCAGCCCGGGCCACCCCGCCCGCTGCTGGCGGGGTCCCCTGCCTGGAACATGACCCCGGGCAGAACCCGATGAACGATGGTGTTGTCATAGTATCCCGAGCGCGCCAGACCGATGAAGTTGCGCACATGTCGCGGCGCAACGTCAGGGAAGAATCTCAGGGTGAACGTCCCGCGGTCCGTGATCACCGCCGCCTCATAGGCCACCCCGAGATCATAGGCCGGGATGATCTTGATGCCCACGGTGTTCGAGCGGTAAGAGGGGAAAACCGCCGTCAGCCGATACGTCCCCGGCTGATCCAGAGTGGAAAAGATTCCGGCCATATCCACGGTCCGCGACGTCCGCTGGCCTGGTTCAAGGCGATCATCATGATCGGTGTCCACGGGCCGGGGAGGGTGAATCCGCTGACTGCTGTCCTCCAGGACAAACCGTGCACCGCCCCACAGATCGGCGTCCGCGACGAGGGTCTGGTCAGACCTGTTGAAAACACTCACCTGCAGAGGCACGGCATCCCCGGCTGCGTAAAACCGGGCCGGGTCCGACAGACTGACTGTGGCCCGGCCCACCGCCAGCGGAACAGCTTGGTCCGAGGCGCAGCCCCAGGCAAGGGCCGCCAGCGCCACCAGCAGAACGCTGCAAGCCATTCCCCTGTTCAACATCATGGTTCTCCCTCACGGCGGCGGCCCTTGGAATCGGAGATCAACCGGCTCAGGTCATCGACGGGACGCCGCTCCGGCTCCCCATCCCGGGGTGTCTCCTCCTGGGAGATGAGGCTCAGGAAGTCACGAAAGAGCCCGCCGGCATCATGCGGGCCCGGGGCCGCCTCAGGGTGATACTGGACCGCAAACATGGGCACCTCGCGATGACGAAAGCCTTCGCAGGTCCCGTCGTTGAGATTGATGTGGGTCACCTCCACCGCCGACGGGAGGCTGCGGGCGTCCACGGCATAGCCGTGGTTCTGGGAGGTGATGGCAATCTTGCGCGTGCGCTGGTCCTGCACCGGGTGATTGGCCCCGCGGTGGCCGAACTTCAGCTTGTAGGTGGCGCCACCCAGAGCCAGACCCAGGATCTGATGACCGAGGCAGATTCCGAACAGCGGTATCTTCCCGAGGAGGGAGCGCACCACGTCCACGGCCACCCCCGCGGCCTCAGGATCACCGGGGCCATTGGAGAGGAAAACACCGTCGGGCTTCAGGGCCAGGGTGTCCTCGGCCGGCCAGGTGGCCGGCACCACGGTGACGTCACAACCCAGATCCACCAGGTGACGCAGGATATTCCGCTTGATGCCGAAGTCGTAGGCCACGACCCGGCGTCTGCCCGCCGTCGAGGCGGTGCCCGGGCCCAGACGCCAGGTGTCATCCCGGCGCTCTCTCCAGGAATAAGGTGCGGCACAGGTCACCCTGCTCACCAGATCCAGATCCCCAAGGCGCGGCGCCGAACGCGCCAGGCGGACGGCTTCTTCCGCTGTTCCCGTACCGCTCACAAGAGCTCCCCGCATGGCACCCTGGCTGCGGATGTGGCGGGTGAGCGCCCGGGTGTCAATTTCAGTCACACCCGGGATGCGGTTCTCACGCAGGTACTGGGGCAGATCTTTTCGCGAGCGCCAGTTGGAGTGCAACTGGGAAGATTCGCGCACGCAGAGTCCTTCCACCCGGGGAGCGGCCGACTCCCCGTCCTCATCGTTGACTCCGCAATTCCCGATGAGCGGGTAGGTCATGACAACGATCTGGCCGCAATAGGAAGGGTCGGTGAGGATCTCCTGATAACCGGTCATGGAGGTATTGAAGACCACCTCCCCGGTGCGCCGGCCCGGAGCACCGAACGAGCGGCCACGAAAAATACGGCCATCCTCAAGGGCCAGGGTTGCTTCCACTCTCAATCTCCCTCTGCCGGCCGCAGGCTGAAGCGACCACCGGCGGACTCGACCCTGGCAAGGGGAGCATCCGCGTCATGGTAAAAAAGAAGGGTCCAGTCCTTACGCGCCGCGCGTTCCAGCCAGCGTCTCTTCTCCGCCGCCACGACAAGCGGCTCACAATCAAAGCTCATCCCCCATGCCGGCGCCAGATGATGCCGGGTTGGCACCAGATCCGAGGGGAAGAAAAGGGTTCCTGTCTCCGTGTGCACCGTCACCACCTGCATGAAGGGCAGGTGCCCCGGCGCCGGCCGCACCTGGACTCCGGGAGCGATGGTGGCGGGGCCATCCAGGAGAAGGAGCCGCCCTGCCCTGTCCAGCGGCTCAAAATCATCGGCCCGGTAGGAACCCTTCATCCTGGCGGAAGCCTGCCGGGCGAATTGCCACTCGCCCCGCTGGATGTGGTAGGTGGCCCGCGGGAAGGCTGGCTCCAGAGAGCCATCCGGACGGCGCCGGCAGTTTCCGCCGGCGTGATCCCAGTGCAGATGAGTGTTCACCACATCGGTGACCTCTTCAGGTTCAACGCCTGCGGCAGCCAATGCAGAAGCCAGACCGTCCTCATCTGAAGGTGCATGGCGCCGGCCAAAGGTGGCATCCCCGGTCCGGCCGATGCCCGTCTCCACCAGGATCACCTGCGGCCCGCTGCGCACCAGCAGGCAGTTCAGGCCCAGGCGCACCCGGTGTTCACTGTCCGGGGGCAGCACTTTCTGCCACAGCACACGGGGCACGACACCGAACATGGCACCCCCATCCAGAGCAAACGTGCCCGCAGGCAGCACCTGCCAGGAGTCGGCGGCCTGGCCGGTCATGCAGGCGCACCCGCCGAGGGCGGCAACTTGCGCCCCAGAAGCGGCGCCATCTGACGAAGAACGTCCATCAGATCTCGGAACTGGGCCGGCAGGAGAGCCTGAGGGCCATCGGAGAGGGCCACGTCCGGGTCGGGGTGGACCTCGATCATAAGCCCGTCAGCCCCCACAGCCAGGCCGGCGCGGGCCAAGGGTACAACCTTGTCGCGCCGGCCTGTGCCATGGCTCGGGTCCACGAAGACCGGCAGGTGGGACTGCTCCTGGACCGCCGGCACCAGGGAAAGATCCAGTGTGTTGCGGGTGTGTGTGCCGAAGGTCCGGACTCCACGCTCACAGAGCATGATGTCGTAATTCCCTTCGGCTGCCAGGTACTCGGCTGCCATGAGGAGTTCATCAAGAGTCGCCGACATCCCCCGCTTCAGAAAGATCGGCTTGCCGCAGCGGCCGGCCCGTTTGAGCAGGGAAAAGTTCTGCATGTTGCGGGCCCCTATCTGGACCACATCAGCGTACTGGACCACGAGGCCGAGAGACTCCTCATCCAGAGCTTCGGTCACCACCGGCAGCCCGGTCTCCTTCCCTGCCCGCTGCAGGATCTCCAGGCCGGGGCGACCCAGGCCCTGGAAGGAATAGGGTGAAGTTCTGGGCTTGAACGCGCCACCACGCAGCATCTGAGCCCCTGCCGCGCGCACCTCCCGGGCGGCGGTCAGGGTCTGGCGCTCATTCTCCACCGCGCAGGGACCGGCAATGACGACAAAGCCCTCACCACCCACCTCCACATCTCCTACCCGCACCACCGTCGGCTCCGGCTTCATTTCCCGGCTGACCAGCTTGTAGGGCCGGGTCACGGGGATGGCCTCCAGGACCCCGGGCAGGGTCTCGAACTCACCCGGGTCCAGAGGCCCTGGATTGCCGGTGATGCCGATGGCGAGCCGGTTCTCGCCGGGAATTGGGTTGGCTGTGAAGCCCATGTCCTCGATGCGACGCACCACCGCCTTCACCTGCGCCGATGTGGAGTGCTGATCCATCACAATGAGCATGGCGATCTCCAGAAGTTCTTATTCTAGAGACCGCCACCACCAAGCCGCAACCTAGCAGACATCGCCATGAACCCGCCGGGTCCCGTGCAACCCGGAAATGCAGAAGAAACGAGGGAGGAAGGGCCGGCTCAGGCCTTGAGCACAGCCTCCTTCAGAACCCGGGCGATGGTGAATTTCACCACGGTCTTGGCCGGGATCTGCACCGGCTCACCTGTGAGCGGATTGCGCCCGACTCTGGCCTTGCGATCACTGACCTTGAATTTGCCCAGCCCTGCCAAGGGGACCTCATCGTGGGCAATCATGGTCCGCTCCACGACGGCGGTAAAGGCCTCCAGGAACGCCTTGGCCTGCTTCTTGTCCACACCGGCTTCCTGGGCGAGTGTCTCGATAAACTGGGTACGCGTCATCCGTGACCTCCGGTCCTGGGGGCGCGGGCCGTCATCCGCGACCCTAACCAGCGCCTCCAGAACCATTTATACCACAGGAAACGGGTGTCTGAAAGAGAAAATGGCCTCGTTGACAGTCTCCACACCTGGGGGTATCGTGAGATTTTACAGGCGCGTAGCTCAGGGGGAGAGCACTACCTTGACACGGTAGGGGTCAGCGGTTCAAATCCGCTCGCGCCTACCAGGCCAGCATGGAGCAGAAAGTCGCCCACGGAGCCGGACAGGCTCGTTGACGGAATTCTCCACAGGCGGTAGACTTCCGCCTCATTAATATTGGTATTTTATCGTCCGGCTGGCTGTCTTGCAGCTCGCCGTCGCAGGGGATGATGTGCCTGCGGGCAGAAGAAGATTCACGAAATCATGAGCTCCGAGACGATTCAGATCACTCTACCTGACGGTACCCGCCGGGCCTACCCCCGGGGCGTGACGACTCACGGTATTGCTGAAAGCCTGGGTCCCCGTCTGGCCCAGGACGCCCTGGCGGGCGAGGTCAACGGTCGCATTCTGGACGTCTATATCCCTATCCTGGAAGACGCCACCGTCGCGGTGGTGACCGCCTCCCACCCGGGCAGCCTGCACATTCTTCGCCACACCACCTCCCACGTCCTGGCTCAAGCGGTGAAAGAGCTCTTCCCCGACGCCAAGGTGGCAGGCGGTCCGGCGACGGAAGACGGTTTTTATTACGATTTCGACAAGCCCACGCCCTTCAGTGATGAGGACCTGCAGCGCATCGAGAAGCGCATGACCGAGATCATCGGCCGCAATCTTGAACTCCGTCGACGCGAGTTGCCCAAAGAAGAGGCTGAGGCGTTCTTCCGGGCCGAAGACGAGCCGTACAAGGTTTATTTTGCCCACGAGAAGGGCGGGGTCACGGTCTCCACCTACCATCAGGAAGGATTCACCGATTTCTGTGCCGGGCCGCACTTGCCGTCCACCGGCAAGATCGGCTCCTTCAAACTCCTCTCCACGGCCGGTGCCTACTGGCTGGGTTCGGAAAAGAACAAGATGCTCCAGCGCATCTACGGCACCGCATTCTGGCGGCGCAAAGATCTCGATGCCTATCTCCATCGTCTGGAGGAGGCCAAGAAACGTGACCACCGCCGCCTGGGGAAGGATCTCGACCTCTATTCCATCCATGAAGACCTGGGGACCGGCCTGATCTACTGGCATCCCCGCGGTGCGCGCCTGCGCCTGGCCGTCGAGGACTACGCCCGGGAGATTCATGAAAGGCGAGGCTACCAGTTCGTCATGACTCCCCAGATCGCCCGCGCCCACCTGTGGAAGACTTCCGGACACTACGACTATTATCGCGAAAATATGTACACCATGCAGGTCGACGAGGATGAGTACGTCCTCAAACCCATGAACTGCCCGGGGCACATTGCCATTTTCAAGTCGCGGCGGCGCTCCTACCGCGAGCTGCCTGTCCGCTATTTCGAGCTGGGCACAGTGCATCGCTACGAGCGTTCCGGAACCCTCCACGGCCTGCTCCGGGTCCGCGCCTTCACCCAGGATGACGCCCACATCTTCTGCACCCCCGACCAGATCGAGACCGAGATCTCCAAGGTTCTGGATCTGACCGCTGAAATCCTCGGCACCTTCGGCTTCGACACTTACGAAGTCGAGTTTTCGGTCCGGGATCCCCGCACCCCTGAGAAGTACGCCGGCAGCAACCAGGAATGGGAGCAGGCCGAGAAGGCCCTGCAGAACGTTCTCACCCGACATGGCCTGCCGGTCAAGCGCATGGAAGGCGAGGCGGTCTTCTATGGCCCCAAGATCGACATCAAACTGGTGGACGCCATCGGCCGGAGTTGGCAGGTGTCCACCATTCAGTTCGATTTCAACCTCCCTGGCCGCTTCGGAGTCACCTATACAGGCGCCGATGGCGAGGAGCACACGGCCGTCATGGTGCACCGGGCCATATTCGGGTCTGTGGAACGCTTCATCGGCACTCTGGTGGAACATTTCGGCGGCGCCTTCCCCCTCTGGCTCGCCCCGGTCCAGGCCGTGATCCTCCCCATCACGGATCGCACCATAGCAAGCTGCCAGGAGACCGCCCGCGTGATGGTCGAGGCGGGTCTGCGTGTCGAGGTCGACCTGCGCAATGAGAAGCTGGGGTATAAGATCCGTGAGGCCCAGATGCAGAAGATCCCGTTGATGCTGGTAGTGGGCGACCGGGAGGCTGCCGACGGTACGGTGGCGGTGCGCAGCCGCGAGACCGGTGACATGGGCACAGCCGCACCTGCGGCGCTCACCCAACGCCTGGTCGAAATTGCCAGCCAGCGGCGACTCACCACCAATCTTGATGGAATCGTCTCCGGTCCCCGGGATCGGCAGGAAGAAAAAGCAGCACAAAGGAGCTGAACGATGCCCAAGCTGAAAACACACAGTGGCGCGGCCAAGCGTTTCCGGAGTACAGGCGGCAACAAGCTGCGCCGGAATCACGCCTACACCAGCCACATCCTGACCAAGAAGTCCCGCAAGCGGAAGCGCAACCTTCGCCACGCGGCGCTCATTTCCCCCGCCGACGAGCCGCGCACTCGCCGGCTTCTCCCTTACGCCTGACGGCAGGGACGAGGAGAACTCCATGCCCAGGGTGACAAGAGGCAATCGACGACTGCAGTACCGCAAGAAGATCCTCAAGCGAGCCAAGGGATTTTACGGCGCCCGTGGAAACCTGTACCGGACCGCCGAGCTGGCGGTGGAGAGAGCGGCTCTCTATGCCTACACCGGCCGCAAGCTCCGCAAGCGGGATTTCCGCCAGCTCTGGACCGTGCGGATCAACGCTGCGGCTCGGGAGCAGGGCTTGACCTACAGCCGCCTCATTCACGGACTGCAACTGGCAGGTGTCGAACTGAACCGGAAGGTTCTGGCCGGCCTGGCGGTGGACGATCCGGGCGCGTTCTCAGCCGTCGCCGAGACCGCCCGCCGCGCCCTGGCGGCCTGAAGAGCGCCGGGCCACGGCCGGCGCGCGGGAGGTGCGGTGGAGCAGGAGCTGAAGGACCTTCGGGTCGAGTTCAGCAACGCGTTGGCGTCAGCCCGGGATGAGGCGGCCCTGGAAGCTATCCGCATCCGGTTCCTGGGGCAGAAATCGGGCTGTCTCACCCACCTCATGCGCGGCCTGGGACGCCTGCCGGCGGATCAGCGCCCCAGGATGGGCCAGACGGTCAACAGCCTGAAGAAAGAAATGGACGCGGGCCTGGCTGCAGCTCTGGCCGCCCTTGCATCACCTGAGCGCCGCGGCGACGGTCTGGACCCGACCCTGCCCGGCTGCGCCCCCAACCTCGGCCAGCTCCACCCCATCACCCTGGTACGCCGAGAACTGGAGGAGATCTTCATCTCCCTGGGGTACTCCATCGAAGAGGGGCCCGAGGTCGAGACCGAATTTCATAACTTCGAAGCCCTCAACATTCCACCTGATCATCCGGCCCGTGATGATCACGACTCCTTCTATGCAGGCCCCGGGCGGGTTCTGCGCACACACACCTCTCCTGTGCAGATCCGAACCATGCAGCGCTGCCAGCCGCCCCTGAAGTTCATCGCCCCGGGCATGGTGTTCCGGCGAGACGCCATCGATCCCAACCACACCCCCGCTTTCTTCCAGCTGGAAGGGATGGCCGTCGGCGAGCGGGTCTCCCTTGCCGACCTGAAAGGCACTCTGACCGTGTTCTGGCGCCGTCTCTTCGGGGACAGGATCCAGGTCCGGTTCCGCCCCTCATACTTCCCCTTCGTGGAACCAGGAGCCGAGGTGGATATCTCCTGCATCCTCTGCCTGGGGAAGGGCTGCCGTGCCTGCGGCGGCAGCGGCTGGATCGAGATCATGGGCGCGGGCATGGTGCATCCTGCGGTCTTCCGGGCCGTGGGCTATGACCCGGACAGGGTGTCCGGTTTTGCTTTCGGCATGGGCATCGATCGTATCGCCAAGCTCAAGTACGGGATCGAGGACCTGCGCCTGTTCTGGGAAAATGACTTGCGCTTTCTGGGCCAGTTCCGGAATGAGAGCCCCCGGTGAGGTTCTCCCTGGACTGGCTGCGCGCCTACGTGGATCTTCCCGAAACTGCCGATGAGGTCGCGGAGCTTCTTGCCCAGGCAGGCCTGCCGGTGGACTCGGTGGAACGCTGGGGCGCCGATCACACCCTGGATGTCGACATTCTCGCCAACCGCCCCGATTGCATGTGCCACCTGGGTCTGGCCCGCGAGCTGGCCGCCCGTACCGGGCGACCGCTCCGCATCCCCCCGGGCAGTCCCGCCTTTGGCCGGGAAAAGGCAGAGGACCTGGCAACGGTTGAAATCGCCGACGGTGATCTCTGCTCCCGCTATACAGCGCTGATCATCACCGACGTGACCGTGGGCCCGTCACCCTCCTGGATCCAGGATCGACTGGCCTCTATCGGCCTGAGACCCATCAACAACCTCGTGGACGCCACCAACTTCGTTCTCCACGAGATGGGACAGCCGCTGCACGCATTCGATCTGGATCGCCTGGACGGCGCCCGGGTGGTGGCGCGTCGCGCCCGGGCCGGGGAACACCTGCAGACCCTGGATGGCGAGAACCACTCCCTGGAAGAGAACGACCTGGTCATCGCCGACGCTTCCCGGGCCCTGGCCATCGCCGGTGTGTTGGGGGGTGCTGAGAGCGAGATCACCCCGTCGACCACCAGGATCCTCCTGGAGTCGGCCCATTTTGATCCTGTGGCGGTACGGCGCACGAGCCGGCGCCTGGGAGTGCATACCGACGCCTCCCACCGCTTTGAACGAGGCACCGATCCCGGCATCACCCTGGTTGCCGCCCTGCGGGCTGCCGCCCTGATTCAGGAATCCGGCAGCGGCACCCTGGCTCGCGGCGAGATCGATGTGCAGTGCATGCCAGCGGAGCGGCGCAGCCTCTCCCTTTCGCCGGCCCGCCTCGGCGCACTCCTGGGCATGGACGTTTCCTGCGACAGAATGGCCGCCCTGCTGACTCCTCTGGGCTTCCAGGTGTCCCTGCCAGAACCGGGCCGGCAGGAGCACCTGATGGTGGAGGTCCCCACCTGGCGGGTGGACGTCCGCGAGGAAGTGGACCTCATCGAGGAAGTGGCGCGCATGGTGGGATACGACCAGATTCCCGCCACGGTGCCGGCCTTTCACAGCACCACCTCCCCTGGGTCGCGCCCTTCGGCCGCCTGGGACCGCGCCCGCTCGTTCATGGCAGCAGCCGGTTTCGCCGAGGCCATCCATTTTCCCATGGTGGCCCGGGGGCCCCAGGAAACATTCGCCGCGATCGTCGCGGGAGGCGGCGAGCTGGTGACCCTGGATAACCCCATGAACCGGCAGATGGATACTCTCAGGGCCAGCCTGCTCCCGGGGCTCCTGGATAGCCTGGTCCATAACCGGAACCGTGGCCGTGACCACGCCCAACTCTTCGAGACCGGACGCATCTTCCGCGAACAAGCCCATGACTCCGGCAACACGCAGGCGAAGGATCTCCCTGTGGAGCGCACTCTCCTGGCCGCCGTCTCCAGAGGACCTGGCGGTCTCCCCCACTGGCGCCGGCACCCGCGAGAACTCGACTTCTATGATCTGAAGGGGATTCTGGAGGGCATGGTGGACAGGGCCATGGGCGAACCGGCCACTCTGACCCGGCCGGAAACCGGCCATGCACCTGGCTTTCTCGACCCCCTGGCTGCCGCCCAGGTCACCATCCACGGGGACAGACTCGGCTGGATCGGCCGCCTGGCACCGGCAGCCACAGCAGCATGGGATCTGCCCGGGGATATCCTGGCCTTCGAGGTCGACCTGACCGGGGCACCGACCGCCCGGCCCCGGGCGCGGCATACCCCGGTGCCACGCCAGCCCGCGGCCGAACGGGATCTGGCCATCATCCTGCCCGCTGACGTCCGGTACCATCGCCTTGAAGCGCTCCTGCGCGCGGCCGGTGGGGACCTCCTGGAATCGGTGTCCCTTTTCGACCGGTACGTCGGGTCTCCCATCCCGGCCGGGCGGGTCAGCCTGGCCGTGCGCCTGACCTTTCGCGCACCGGACAGGACCCTGACAACTCCCGAGGTGCAGAATATAGTGGACACCATGGTGTCGAGCCTGCGCAGCGAACTGGGTGGGGAGCTAAGGGATACCTGAACCACACGTCCATGGGGAGGAGGATGATGAGCGAAACGAGAAAAACGTCTGACGACCCGCTGGTGAGCCGGGTCCACGCAGCGGCGAAACAACTCGAGGGGTTGAGCGCCCGGACCGCGCGCCTGGAAGATGAACGGGATAGCGCCCGCGATAAACTGGCGGCGGCTCTCGGCCGCATCAAAGAGATGGAAAACCAGCGCGGACAAGCCCGGCAACGCATTCAACATATCCTGGAGACGATTCATGGCTGAGGACAGAGAAAGCGGCAGCATCAACGCCCGCATTCAGGTCGAGATCGCCGGCAGAACCTACACCCTCCGGGGCAACCGTGACCCCTCTGCGGTGCGTGAGCTGGCCGGTTTCGTGGACGAGCGTATGCGCGAGATTTCCACCCGGACCAACACGGCCGATACCACCCGCGTGGCCATCCTCGCCGCCTTGAATATCGCCGATGATCTCTTCAAGGAACGCGCTTCCGGGCCGCGAGGCACACGCCAGCGGACACTGCCCTGCGCGCACAAGGCCCGGGATAAAGAACTCTGCCGCATCCTGGATGCGGCTCTGGCCGTTTGACCACGACCGGTGGCACCCGTTAGAATGAGAGCGCCAAATGTGGACTGCGAGACTGTTGGCGAGCCGGTGCCGGTGAGCCGATACTTTTATACCCGGAAGCCCGGGTCGCATCGCGGTGAGCAGGCCCCCTCGGAGGGGGTAGCCTAATGCGCTGCGCAGGGCATCCACCCTGGTTACCCTGACTCGTACTGGGACTGCGTGCCACAGTTGAGCGGTCCATCATTTGGCAGGGGGCACATGCTCTTCCGCTCTCAGCCGGGAATCCCGATGACTTTACTCCAGCTTCTGATTTTTTCCGGCCTCCTGACCGTCTTCTTCCTGGCCGGGGACTTTGCCCTGCGCCACCTTTCCTGGCGGCGGCTTGCCGCCCGCGCGCGCGAGAAAGCGGACCGAATCCTCGCCAACGCCCGGCGCGAGGGAGAGGTCCGCCGCAAAGATGCCGAACTGGCCGCCCAGGAACTGAGAGAGCGCATGGAGACCGAAGCGGCCGAGCGTGAAGGAGCGCAGCAGACCCGGCTGGACGAGATGGAAGAGACTCTCTCCAGCCGCCAGGAGACGATCCAGAGGGAAGAGTCACGGCAGCGTGCCACAGGATCCCGACTGGCCCGTGACCAGGAGGTGCTGACGACCCGGATGAGACAGCACGATGAGCGTGCGGCGAACATTGCCCGGCAGGAAGAATCCGTCGTGAAGCGCCTGGAGGAGATCGCCGGACTCTCCCGGGAACAAGCCGAGGAACACCTGCGCACCGAACTGGTGGAAGGAGCAAGGGTCCAGGCAGAAGAAGAGATCCGGAATGTGGTGGAGAAGGCTCGTGCCAGCATGGAAAAACGCATCGGCGAGGCTCTGAGCCGGTCCCTGCAGCAGGTACGCAGCAGTGGCGTGGTTGAATCAACGATCAGTGTGGTGCGCCTCCCTTCGGACGACATGAAAGGCCGGATCATCGGGAGGGAAGGGCGCAACATCCGCTCCATCGAAATGGTCACGGGCATCGACCTCATCGTTGACGACACACCCGGCACCATCACCCTCTCCTGTTTCGATCCCCTGCGCCGCGAAACAGCCCGGGTCGCCATCGAGAGGCTGCTGGAAGACGGCCGCATCCACCCGGCCCGCATCGAGGAACAGGTGGAGAAAACCCGGAAGGACATGAAAGAAGTCATCCGGGAGACGGGTGAATCGACCGCCTTCGAGTTGGCGGTCCAGGATCTTCATCCGCGCCTGGAGGAACTCCTGGGGCTGTTGAAATACCACACCGTTCAGGGCCAGAATCTTCTGCAGCATTGTCGTGAAACAGCCGATCTTGCCGGCGTCCTGGCCCAGGAACTGGGCCTGCCCGCGGATATACCCCGGCGTGCCGGCCTGCTCCACGAAATCGCCCAGGCCACCGATGAACAGCTTTCCGCCCCCACCATCATCGCTTCCGGTGAGCTGGCCATGCGTCATGGCGAGAGCCGTGACGTTCAGGAGGCCATCGCCGCTGCCCATCTGGACGTCACGCCGCGGGCGGTGGAGGGAGCCCTGGTTCGTCTCGCATGCCGCCTGTCCCACAGCCGGCTGGGTGCAAAGAAGCACAATCTGGAGGTCTTCATGGGCCGCCTCCGCCGGCTTGAAAAGATTGCCCTCTCCTTCCCGGGAGTGCGCACAGCCTACGTTTTTCGCGCCGGCAAGGAGCTGCGGGTCCTGGTGGACAACCAGAAGGTCTCCGACCGCGAGGCAGTCGCCCTGTCTCAGGAGATCGCCGGCCGTCTGAAACGGGAAGCGGATATTCCCGGCGAAATCAAGGTCAGTGTGCTGCGCGAAACACGGACCGTCGAATACGCTCTCTAGGCGGAGGTTCTGATGCGCGTTCTCTTCATCGGCGATGTGGTGGGCAAACCAGGCCGTCGCATGCTCACTCGCCACCTGGACAGTCTGGTGGACCAAAATCGCGTCGACTTCATCGTCGCCAACGCCGAGAATGCGGCCGGCGGCTTCGGCGTCACGCCAGATGTGGCGCGAGAACTCTTTGACCTGGGGATTCACTGCCTCACTTCCGGCAATCACATCTGGGACAAGAAAGAAGTTTTTGACCTGCTGGATGAACAACCGGCCCTTCTCCGGCCGCTGAACTATCCTCCCTCCTGTCCCGGCGACGGAATCTACGTGGGCCAGACGGCGGCCGGGCTGCAGGTGGCCGTTCTCAACATCATGGGGCGCGTCTTCATGCCGCCCTGCGATGACCCTTTTCGCCGCGTGGACGAGGCCTTGTCCAAGCTGGACCCGAAGATCCGCCTCATCATCGTTGATTTTCATGGCGAGGCCACCTCGGAGAAGGTTGCCATGGGCTGGCATCTTGATGGACGTGTTTCCATGGTCCTGGGAACCCACACCCACGTGCCGACCGCTGATGAGCGCATCCTTCCCGGGGGCACGGCCTACCAGAGTGATGTGGGCATGACCGGCCCCTACAGATCGGTCATCGGCGTCATGGCCGAAGACGTTCTCAAGCGCTTCGTGACCGGCATGCCCACGCGCTTCAGGACCGCGAAGCAGGGAGCCGAACTGCACGCGGCCCTGGTGACGGTCGATGACAGAAGTGGGCGCGCCACCGGCATCCAGCGCTTGCAGGTGATCGAGGAAGACTGATGCAGGGTCGGCAAGCGCCGGCCCTTCCCGGTCCCGGCGAGCGGGTGTACGGTGTCACGGAGCTCAACAAAGAGGTTCGCCTGGCACTGGAGGGAAATTACCCCCTCATCTGGGTCGAAGGTGAAATCTCCAATTTTCGCCATTTTCAGGCATCGGGACACTGGTACTTCACGCTCAAGGATTCTTCGGCACAGGTTTCCGCCGCCATGTTTCGCGGCCAGAACCATCATATCCCCTTCACTCCTGCTGATGGCATGCAGGTCCTGGTGCTGGGACAGGTCTCCCTCTATGAAGCCCGGGGCAGCTATCAGGTCATCGTGCGGCGCATGGCAGAGCAGGGAGCAGGTGCTCTACACGCCGCGTTCCAGCGCCTCCGCAGCCGCCTGGCGGCGGAGGGATTGTTCGAGGAATCGCGCAAGCGCCCCCTGCCGGCGCTACCGCGGCGCATCGGCATTGTCACCAGCCGTGACAGCGCTGCCCTGCGCGATATCCTCCGCATCCTGCGTCGGCGCCATGGGGGAGTCTCGGTGCTTCTGATTCCCACCCGCGTTCAGGGAGAAGGCGCTGCCGGGGAGATCGCCGCGGCCATCACCCGTGCCGGCGCCGTGGCGGATCTGGATGCACTCATCGTCGGACGGGGCGGTGGCAGCCTGGAGGACCTGTGGGCCTTCAATGAAGAAGAAGTTGCCCGCGCCCTGGCGGCCTGTCCCATTCCGGTCATCTCCGCCGTGGGTCACGAGACGGATGTCACCATTGCCGACATGGTCGCGGATCACCGGGCCACCACTCCCTCTGCCGCCGCCATCATGGTCGTCGCCCATGCCGACGACCTGAAGGAACGCCTCCACGGCCTGGGACGCCGTCTGGCCGGCGCCACCCGTCTGACCCTCTCCCGGCTGCGCGCAGGCCCCGCCGGCAGCTTCCATCTTCTGGCAACGCGGCTCCTTGAAGGACGCCTGCACCGCTCCGTGCAGCGTTCCGACGATCTCACCGGCCGCCTGATGCGCGCGGGAAACAAGCACCTGAGCCGGCGCCGGC
>SMYD01000160.1 GCA_004356015.1 Acidobacteriota bacterium
AGTTCCACCGTCCCCTTGATCGCTTTCAGATCGTAATAGCGGTTCCGTAGATCCGGACGCTTTTCCAGGTCGTAATCCGAAATGCCGCTGCTCTGCGTCTCCCGGGAATAATGAGAGAAGAGTCGGCCGTAGCCGCTTGCGAAAAAGGTCACTTCCCGGGGTTCTCGATTGTCGTAATCAAGTCCCACGCGATGATCCACATTTTTCTTCTTGAGGATCACCGAGATATTTCTGCGGTCATCCTTGTAAGGAAGATGAAATCCTGAAAAACCGTCTTTATGGCGAGCCTCACGCTGATTTTTCAGATAGTCGCTGTAGTACCTTTCCTTTCCCACCTCCTCCCGGGATGCCGGGCGCAGACCGGTAAAGCTGGAAGCAAGGAATTCGTCACACGAGTGTGAATCGCAGAAAATAGAAACGCGTGCAGGTGAAAAATCAAAATCGGTGGCTTTTTCCTTTTTCAGAACATCGTAGAGCACACCTACCTGGTCGCTGGGAGGGTCATAGCGATAGGTCAGATTCTCGCCGTGCAGAACCATGAATTCGGGTTTGTTGTCGCAGTTATCGATGATCAGACTGCCACTTCCCGCCTCGACGGTGAGGCCCTCCAGTTCCAGCTTGAAGCTGTCAAACTTCCGAAAATCCTCATCTCCGGGATTCCGGCGATAGAGGCCGGAGTAAGTGTCTTGAAGTTCCTGCGCGGCGATACGCCACGCACCACCGGGCGCATCCAGCTTCAGGGTGTAGAGAAAGCGCTGGGTCGTCATTCGACCGCCCTCCGCCGTATCAATGTTGAAACTCACCTTGTAGGTGCTGTCGTCGACCTTCCGGAAGCTCCTGGAGAAGGCACCGCGCTTGTAGGGATTATTCAGCTCATTGCGCTCCCGCAACAGTGATTTGACACGAGCCTGAAGCGGCTCTTCCAGGCGCTGCTGGAGCACGAAGGGGAGATCGTTCTCCATGGCGAGAACAGGCGGTGTGACAATCGTTCCCCACGCCATGAGGCAGACACCAAGAACTAGTAAAATCCGCAGCGGGTTCATGATGAGGCTCCTTTTTTCCTGTAATGTACAATGATCTGTATGCCGACAGCAATGCACGTCAGGAACAGAGAATCCTGAATCTCAGAAGCCGACGGACCCGCTGTCCACGTCTCAAGTCGAGACAAACGGCCGACTTGACCCTGAGAACCCATTCGATCAACAAGGCTTAACCGGTTCGGCCCTGAGAGAGACTCATTCCGGGTTTGAGACCCGACAAGCGGAAAGTGACCGGGGGCCCAGGATAGACTCTTCCCCTTCCTCGATGACGGCCGCTAGAATCAACCTCGGGGCAGGTGGATACATGGAAGAGGAGATCCGGTGATACGTCGTCTATTTTTCACCCTGGCCGTGGTCCTGCCCCTGGCCATCGGACTCGCGGCCAGCGTCTGGATTCATGCTCTCTGGGCCCTTATGGTCGTGGTTCCATTCCTGATGGTCGGATTCCACGACGTCTTGCAGCGCCGGCATTCACTGCTGCGCATCTACCCTGTTCTTGGCCATGGGCGCTACCTCTTCGAGATCGCACGGCCGGAGATCCAGCAGTACTTCGTCGAGAGCAATATCGACGGCGCCCCGTTCAGCCGTGAATTCCGCTCGGTGATCTACCAGCGAGCCAAAGGCGCGCCCGACACACTCCCTTTCGGCACCCAGAGAGATGTCGAGCGCGTCGGCTATGAATGGATGACCCACTCCCTGGCTCCCCATGAGGCCCCTGACGAGCCCCCGCGTGTCAAGATTGGCGGCAGCGCCTGTAGCCGTCCCTATCTTGCCTCTTACCTGAACATCTCGGCCATGAGTTTTGGCTCGCTGGGAAAGAATTCCATCCTCGCCCTCAACCATGGCGCCCGCATGGGCGGCTTCGCCCACAACACCGGTGAAGGGGGCCTCAGTCCGTACCACCTGGAGCCCGGAGGTGACCTGGTCTGGCAGATCGGCACCGGCTACTTCGGCTGCCGCACACCGGATGGCCGGTTCGACCCCGAGAAGTTCAAGGAAGGGGCCGGACGGGACGCTGTGAAGATGATCGAGATCAAGCTTTCCCAGGGGGCCAAACCGGGGCACGGCGGCATCCTGCCCGCGAGCAAGCTGTCGCAGGAGATTGCCAACATTCGCGGTGTCCCCATGGGCAATGACGTGATCTCGCCTCCAGCCCACTCGGTCTTTTCGACCCCCGCGGGGCTCATGGAGTTCGTCGCCCGCCTGCGTGAGTTGTCCGGAGGCAAACCTGTGGGATTCAAGCTGTGCATCGGCTATCGCCTCGAATTTCTCGGCATCTGCAAGGCCATGCTGACCACAGGCGTGCACCCTGATTTCATCACCGTGGATGGAGCCGAAGGCGGCACCGGCGCAGCGCCGGTGGAGTTGAGCAACTCGGTGGGCATGCCCATGCGGGACGGTCTTCTCTTCGTCAACAGTGCCCTGCTGGGCATCGACCTGCGTCGGGAGATCCGCATCATCGCCGCCGGCAAGATCGTCACAGGCTTCCACATGGTGCGCGCCCTGGCCCTGGGCGCCGACCTCTGCAACTCCGCGCGCGGCATGATGTTTGCCCTGGGTTGCATCCAGGCGCGCAAGTGCAACACCAACCACTGTCCTGTGGGGATCACAACCCAGGATCCGGTCCGTAACCAGGGGGTGGTGGTGAGCGACAAGGCCCGCCGCGTGGCCCGCTACCACGGTGCCACCATTCGCTCCTTTCTGGAACTGATAGGAGCCACGGGCCACGACAGCCCGGCCGAGATCGGACCCCGTGACGTTCTGCGCCGCATCGACACCACCACCATCAAGCGGTACGGCGAGATCTACGAATACCTCCCCGAGGGGTCGCTTCTGGACAGGCCGGGAGTGCCACGGGCCTGGGCAACAAACTGGAGTCGGGCCAGCGCCGACCACTTCTGAAGACCGGCGCACCTTCATGCTATCCGGCTCCGCAATAGTGAATGCCCTGCCCGGCTTCAGAAATCATGCCACCAGATGTGAAATTGCCCTCAGAGCCTGGAGGCGGCACTGATGGTCAGCGCCACTTCACGCAGGAGAGGGTCTTCCTGGTCACCTCGGTTCAGCATGAGACGGTAGGTGTAGTCACCGGGAGCGAGGGCAGACGTATCCACCCTGTCGGTGAGAGTCACGCACTCGCCGGCTTTCTCCACGGCCGCAGCCGGCAGGCGAGCCAGGGGGCGGCCGTCCTGCACCAGGACGGATATCGTCGACGGCTCCGCGTCGTCGTCAGGCCCGGGACAGAGCACAGAGTGAAATTCCAGGATGGTCCCGACAACGACATCGGCTTCGTTCATGGGGATGAAGCCTGCGGCCGGGGCACCCACCACGGATGAGACAGGCGTCTTTTTCGTCACCGGCGCCAGATTCAGATCCAGGCGGCCATCGATGCGACGGAACACCACCGGGCTGGAAAGCCACGACTTCTCACCGGATTTCTTTGCGGGGACAGGAAGTTCAAGGGTGACTTCGCGGGACCAGAACCTGCCCAGCTCCGCATCTTCAACGAAGGCCCGCAGGCGATAAGAACCGGGTTTCAGGTTCTCGATGGTTCTGCTGTGCAGTGCCTCCAGACTGGTGCTTCCTTTTCCCTGGAGAGTCGCCCGCGCAAGGGTGAGCATTTCCCATGACTCATGCCCATCTTCACGATCAAGAAGAGCCCCGACCCGCCAGCGGCCGGTACGGTCCTCCATCCGAGGTACCAGTTCGAGATCCTGGAGCGCGAATGCGACTTGCGCGTCCACACTCCATTTCCCTTCGTGCCTGGCCGCAGGCAACAGGACAACCTGCATCTGAGAGTCGGGAGAACGTGAAGTGGTCATCAGGGCCATGCGGGCCTGACGAAACCATCGCTCCTGCGGCGTGTAGAACCGCACCCGGTAATTGAGATCCAGAGTGCGACCCTGCACGGCAATCTTTGCCCGCAGCGTGCGCCGTGGCGGGTCGTCAGGAACCTGAACCGAGAGACGATACATGCAGCACTCACGGCCGGCCTTGTCCAGCACCTCATGCAAGTCGAACATCGTTTGGTTAGCATTGCCCCCGGTGAACTCGGCCAGCATATTCCCCAGGGTCACAGCATCTCCTACCTGCAGGGTCGCCACTGTGATGGCCGTCCGGTTGACTGTTGCCGTTGCCGCAACCTCACCCAGAAGCCGCAGGGGATCCTGGAGGGACCAGGCCATCATGCTTTTCCGCAACACCATGCCCGCGTACCCCAGGTTCTGGTTGAAATAGATGACCTGCTTGCGCCCGGGAATATCTCCCAGAGTGCTGATGAAGAGTTCCAGCGCTTCCAGCGAGCGCCGGCCCTGGATTCCCTGATCCCGGGCATACGCGTAGCAACATCCCAACGCACACGAGGGCCAAGGATCAATAATGTCTGAGGCCGCGGAACGGAGGAGACAAGCGCGCATGCAGGAGTCGCAAACGTTCGCTCGATGGGGCAAAAGAATCGCGAACGAATCGAGGAACGCCTTGTCGTCAAACGCCTCTTCAAGGCCCTGGAGAAGCAGGGCGCGATCACCGGTGAACGGGGTGATCTCCACCAGGCCCGCGGCAGTGGAGAACCCGGCCAGCATGACTCGATCCTCCGGCTGCATGGCTTGTTCAATCCAGCGGCGGACGCGATTCTCAGCCTCGACGCGACCTGTGTGAGGCAACTCACTGAAGTCCAGGTATAGGATGAAGTGCTGCGGGAGAGAGATCCCCGGCGGGGCTGCTCCGCCGGCAGCCGCCCCGCTGATTTCGTCCACGCCTGCTTCAACAGTGACATCCCTCGCCGCTCTGCTCGACTCGCCACTCTCCATGGATTTCTTGCCGCCGGCACGCTCTGGTAGATTCAGGCCGGGAGAGTCATTGCAGCCACAGAAATCATCAACTGCAACCAGGGGCCAGAGCCGGCCGTTGATGGTGACCTCGAAGTCGTTCAGGGTCAGGCCGCGCACCGGCCGTCCCTGTTTATCCCGGACCTTCACATCAAGGATGAGGATGGTGACGCCGGCCTCCTCCTGCAGGCCCAGATCGAACGGCTCCACAACTTCCTGCGGACTCTCTTCGGACGGGCTGTCTTCCTGGACGGCCGGTGCCCCAACGGGCTGCCCGGGAGAAAGCAGCATCGCGCCGAGAAGAAGCAGGAGAGCGCTTTGAAATGCAAATCCCATGTTGCCCTCAGTCTAACGGAATATAGAGTTCAATCCCACAGAATGAGGATCGAATCAGCCTCGGCACAGAGGCATGCCGCCGGATGATGGCAAGCTCAGAGGCTGGAGGCCGGTCGAATGGTCACAGCCACGTCACGCATGAGAGGGTCTTCCTTCTCGTGGTGTTTCAGCATGAGGCGATAGGTGTACTCGCCGGGCGTGAGAGCAGAGGTGTCAACCGTGTCGGTGAGGGCCGCACAATCGCCGGCTTGTTCTACGATCGCGGCCGGCAGGCGGACCAGAGGACGATCAT
>SMYD01000161.1 GCA_004356015.1 Acidobacteriota bacterium
CTGATGGCCTCGAGATGACGTATGCCGCCAAGATTCTGGCCGGCAGTGAAGCCGCCTGGAGTACCGATGTGGATCTGTTCAGGGTTCCGCTGGACGGATCGAAACAGCCCGTAAAGATCACCTCCGGGAATCGGGCCTGGGATACCGCTCCTGCCTATTCACCTGACGGCCGCTGGCTGGCATCCACCGCCATGGATCGACCGGGCTTCGAGGCCGATCGATTGCATATCGTCATCCGCTCCCGGGCCGGGGACGGCTCTCTGGGCCCGCCCCGGGATGTTGCCGCCGACTGGGATCGCTCCATCGCGAGCATGGCCTGGACCCCGGACAGCAGGTCCCTGGTTGTCATTGCACAGGACACAGGCCGCCTCAAGATCTTCTCGGTGTCAGTGCCTGACGGCAGAGTGACACCGCTTGTGGCCGAGCATCACAATACGTCGGTGCAGGTGACAGGCGACGGCACCATCATCTTCATGCAGGACAGCGCGACCGCCCCGGCGGATATCTATTTCCTGCGTCCGGGCAAGGAGCTGGTACGGCTCACCAGCATGAATGCCGAACTTCTCAAGGATGTTCAGATGAATCCCGCCGAGGACTTCTGGTTCACCGGGGCCCATGGAGACAAGGTGCACGGCTGGCTGGTGCGGCCGGCCGGTGTCGCGGCCGGAGAGATGCTGCCGGTGGCGTTCATGATCCACGGCGGCCCCCAGGGTGCCTGGGCCGACCAGTTTCACTACCGCTGGAACCCCCAGATCTATGCCGGCGCAGGATACCTGACCCTGGCCATCAATTTTCATGGCTCCACCGGTTACGGCCAGTCATTCACCGATGCCATCAGCGGCGATTGGGGCGGCGCTCCCTACAAGGATCTGATGAAAGGCCTGGATCACCTCCTGGCCCATGAAAAGACCGCCGACGGCGAGCGCATGTGCGCCCTGGGTGCTTCTTACGGCGGCTACATGGTCAACTGGATTGCCGGTCACACCGACCGTTTCAAGTGCCTCATCAATCACGACGGCCTCTTCGACTTGCGGTCCATGTATACCAGCACCGAAGAACTCTGGTTTCCCGAATGGGAAATGGGAGGCCCTATGTGGGAAAATCCCGAGATGTACGACCGCTTCTCACCCTCCCGGTTTGTCGAGAAGTGGAAGACTCCCATGCTGGTGATCCATGGCGGTCGTGATTACAGGGTCCCCGAGAGCGAGGGATTCTCGACCTTCACAGCCCTGCGCCGCCGTGGCATCCCTGCCCGCCTGCTTTACTACCCCGATGAAAACCACTGGGTGCTGCGCCCCAAAGGGGCGCTCATGTGGCACAGCGAGGTGCTGGGCTGGATGAATCGCTGGCTGGCTGACTAGGAACTGTTGGTCAGCAGTTGCCGCCACTCGGCGGAGAACTCACGCCAGCGCCACCGGCGCAGGCTCTGCCGGGTTGTCTCCTCGCCCGGCGAGCCCGGAGGATTTTCCGCCACGGCTTCCAGGTCACGCTGGGAGATGACGACACCCGGTTCCAGGCCCAGTTGCTCGGCCCTGGTCTTGCGCCAGGCACGCAGTTTGTTGACCCGTTCCTCGAACGGCGCGTCGCGGCGCTGCCTCTGGCCGTGGCGGGACGTACGCACGGGAGGCTGGGGAAACTCGCTTTCGGGAAGCTCCAGGCCGCGGGCCACGGCGTCCATGAGTTGCGTTGCGAGGGATGGGGATCGTTGCCGGGGAAAGCCCCTGCGTGCTTGAAGCTCCCGGATGCCGGCCGGTGGCTTGGCCGCCAGGTCCAGCAGCAGTGAGGCGGGGGCGATGCGGAAGGGCGGGCGATCACGTTTGCGGGATTCACCGTCCCGGCCGCGGAGAAGTTCCCGCAGGACGGCGCGTCCCCGGGGGGGGAGATCCTTCCATCCCTTGACGCGGGTGATCTCGTCGGCGGCGGTGCTGTGCAGGTTGATCTGCTTCTGTTCCAGGGCGCGGTACTCCTCCTCGGCCCATTCCTGACGCCCGTTTTCCCTGACCTCCCGCTCCAGGAGATCGGCCAGTTCCAGCAGGTTGTTGGTGTCGGAGACGGCATAGGCAAGCTGGGCAGGGTTGAGGGGGCGCAAGGACCAGTCGTCACGCTGGTTGCTCTTGGAAAGATGGATGTCGAAGTAGGCTTCCAGAAGAGCCGCCAGGCCCAGGCGGGTGCGGCCGGTCAGTTGCGCCGCGGTGGCAGTGTCGAACAGGCCTTTGACCTCGAGGTGGTGATCCCGGCGCAGATACATGATGTCCTGCTCGGCGGCGTGCATCACCTTGCGGATGGCCGGGTCTGCAAACATGGGCCGTAAGGGGTCCAGGTTGGACACGGCCAGCGGGTCCACCAGAAAATTGGCCTCACGGGTGGAAAATTGCAGCAGGCAGAGCTTGTCGAAGTAGTGGTGGAACCCGTCGGATTCGGTGTCCACGGCCACCCCTTTCTCACCGGCCAGATCTTGCCCCAGCCGGGCAAGGCCTTCATCGGTGTCGATCCAGGTGTGGGTGGTTGTGTGCATGCGGGCTCTTCCCCGGATTCTAGCCCGCCGGGCCCTGTCGTGTCAGAGCGCCAATTGACGGCCCCCCGGCACCGGGATACGATCCGGCCCTGCACCGGGCAACAAGCCTGAACAGGGAGAACGGGATGGTCACCGCCACCAGCACGCTGAAACTTGCGCACAGTCCTGATTCCGACGACGCCTTCATGTTCTACGCCCTTGCCAACAACAAGGTCGATGCCGAGGGCCTGGAGTTCACCCATATCCTGCGCGATATCGAGACCCTGAACCGCATGGCGCGAGATGGCGAGGTCGATGTGACCGCCATGTCGGTGCACGCGTATGCCTACCTTGCCGACGACTGGGCGCTACTGTCATCCGGCGCTTCCATGGGGGATCGCTACGGGCCGGTGCTGGTGGCCCGCTCGGCCCTGTCGCGGACAGAGCTGAAGAAGGCGCAGATCGCGATTCCGGGCGAGATGACGTCCGCTTTCCTGGGATTGCGCCTGGCGCTGGGTGAGTTCGAGTACGAAGTCATGGCCTTCGACGAGATTCTCGAAGCCGTGGCTGATGGCCGTGTGGATGCCGGCCTGGTCATTCATGAAGGCCAGCTCACCTACCGGTCCAACGGGCTGGTTGCGGTGCTCGAGATGGGCAAGTGGTGGTACGAAGAGACCGGCCTGCCCCTGCCTCTGGGCGTCAATGCCGTGGCGCGCAAGTTTCCTCTCGACCTGCAGAAGACAGTGGACCGGGTGCTGAAGCGCTCGATTGTCTACGGTCTGGAGCACCGCGAGGAGGCTCTTGAGTACGCCATGCGCTTCGCCCGTGGCCTCAAGCCGCACCTGGCCGATCGGTTCGTGGGCATGTACGTCAATCATCACACGGTGGATTACGGAGGTGACGGCAAGGAAGCGATTCGCCGTTTTCTGCGCCGTGGTCACGAGGCCGGTGTGCTGCCCCGTCTCATCGAGCCGGAGTTCGTCTCGGGAGAGTGATGGTGGCTGCCGCAGACGCCGCCGCCATCGCGACCTACCGGGCCGGCCATGAAGCCGCTGTCCTGCTGGACAGCGGCGATCGGCCATACCTGCGCGTCACCGGCAGCGCCCGTGCCAGGTTTCTGCATCGCATCACCACCGCCGACATCAATGCGTTGCAGTCCGGGCAGATCGCGCCGACCCTGCTGATCACCGGCAAGGGACGGCTTCTGGATCGGCTCATGGTCCTGTGTCTTGAAGATTCCTGCCTGGTTCTTGGTAGCGCCGGGGCCGGGGATCTGCCGGCGGCCACCCTGCGTCGTTACGTGGTATTCGACGACGTCCAGATTGATGATCTCCGGCAGGAGGTCTGTCTGCTGGCGCTTCATGGGCCGGAAGCAGGCAATGTGCTGGCTGCCGCCGGTGGTGAGACCGTGATAGGAGAGGTTCAACTTGCCGGTATTCCAGTCACCCAGTTCAGGGAGCCGGGTCCAGGTGGCACGGGCTGGCTCATCCTGGCCGACTCGGCGCAGAAAGAGGGGCTGATACATTCCCTGCAGGCTGCTGCCGGTGAGGGCGGTCTCGTCAGCGCAGATCCGGTGGGCTGGGAAGCTCTGCGCGTGGAGACGGGCCTGCTCCGCTTCGGGCATGAGCTGACCGAGGACTGGAATCCTCTGGAGATGCGCCAGGAGGATGCCCTGTCGTTCGACAAGGGTTGCTACGTGGGCCAGGAGGTCATGGCCCGGTTGCGCACCTATGACCGGGTCAAACGCCGGTTGTGGCGTATCTCGTTTGCCGGCGGAGTGGCGCCTCCGGTCGGTACGAAGGTGCACGCGGCGCCGGGTGAAGGCGTGATCACCAGTTCCGCGCGTGTGCCGGGAGAGGATCGCAGCGTGGTCCTGGCGGTTCTTCCCGGAGATGATCCGGCTCCAGGCGGTGAAGTCATTGCCATGACGCCGGAGGGCGAACGTTTGGGGGAGATCGTGGGCGCGCCGCCCACCGCCACCGACATGAGGGTGGCGCCGCCGGCGAATCTTGGCAAGCGCCGCTTCGACAACTAGAGGAGGGCGGCGTGGTCTCGCTGCTGAGTTTCATCTACCTGCTGAGCCTGGTGACCTGGATCGGGGGCCTTACTCTTTTATTCCTGGTGGTCAGTCCCAGCATCTACCGGATACTCAGCGATGAACTGGCCCAGACCCTCGACTACCACATCCATGCCACCTTCTCCATGATTGCACCGGCGTGTGGCGTCGGCGCCCTGGTGAGCCTCATCGCCCTGGCGCTGGCCGGTGCGCCGGCGGGTTGGTTGTGGGCGCGGCTTGGACTGCTGGTGGTCATGATCCTGCTCGCTCTCAATGCATCGTGGTCCTTGCAGCCGCGGGCGATCTCTTCCGCGGCAGGAGCCGAGGCGTTCGATCCACGCCCAGATGCGGAGGAGAAGGCTCGTCGGGAAGAGCGCAGCCAGCGCGTGGGCGGCCACTTGAACGGCCTGGTCCTGCTCCTGGGCCTCATCGTCCTCTGGCTGTCGGTGGGTGGTCCCCGCATCTGATTTCGAGACCTGAAGGAGATCGACCATGCCCATTCGCGAGACTCTGTTCTTAGGCCGAGGCGATGTCCGCCGCCTGCTGTCCATGGAGACAGCCTTGCCGGTTGTGGAGTCGGCTTTCGCTGCCCATGGGCGGGGTGAGACACGGATGCCGCCCAAGATTTACCTGGACCTTCCCGAATTCAAGGGTGATTTTCGCGCCATGCCGGCCTACATCCCGTCTCTCAACGCAGCCGGGGTGAAATGGGTGTCGTCACATACGGCCAATCCCGGGAGGGGCTTGCCGGCAGTGATTGCCGTGCTCATTCTCAGTGATCCGGAAACCGCCGAGCCGCTGGCCATCATGGATGCCACCCATCTCACTCTCATGCGCACCGGCGCTGCCGGGGGGGTTGCCGCCCGCTACCTCTCTCGTGAGGACAGCCATGTTCTGGCGCTGGTGGGGGCCGGTGTGCAGAGCCATGCGCAGCTTGATGCCATCCGCCTGGTGCGACCCGTCCGGCAGGTGCGACTCTCGGATCCCAACCAGGCTGCCGTCCAGTCCTTCATGGATCATTTCGGCGCCGATCCGGAGCTTGAGATCACCATCTGTGGCGACGGCCGCGAAGCAGTTGCCGGCGCCGATATTGTGGTCACCACCACTCCCAGCCGAAAGCCGGTTGTGCGCCGGGATTGGCTCGGTGATGCCGTCCATATCAATGCCATCGGAGCCGACGCCATGGGCAAGCAGGAACTGGAGACGGCCATTCTTCAGGATGCGCGGGTGTACATCGACGACCGGGAACAGGCCCTGCACAGTGGCGAGGTCAACGTCCCGGTCAGCAGCGGTGCCTGGAGCGCCGATAACCTGGCCGGAAGTCTCGGGGAAGTGGTGGCCGGGCTTGCTGAAGGGCGCACCCGCGGCGGTGGCCTCACCGTATTCGATTCCACCGGCCTGGCCGTTCAGGACATGGCCGTGGCCCGGGCTGTTTATGACCGGGCTGTGAAGGAGGGCGTCGGCCAAGCCCTGCCGCTGGCGACGGAATAGAGCCCGGCCGGGACATTTTATTTCAGAGCCGCACTTCATTAATACACGTTCCCCCAACACGCATCCGCATGCGTGTTGAATGCCAGATGCTCAGTTCATGTCTGCATGCATCGGTCATGCGCAACACCGGGTGAAGGCAATCAGTCTCTCAACCGATACATCTGCGCACCGGATGATGAACCGGATAGCCACCGACCTCCGCGGAGCCCTTGGTCCGTCTTGCCATATCGTCCTCCTGCACGATTATGGCAGCGGAATCCATTATTTACCTCCAAGAAACCTGGGGCAGGCCATGATGTCAGGAAACGATTGGACTTAACCGATATTTGGGCGAATTAAAGAATCGGTGGACCAGTACACCTGAACTTGTTCGAAGTAGACCTTGACGATCCTCAGAATGCGGTCATCCACCCGGGCGATTCGTTGTTCCAGGTCCAGGAGTTCTTCCGGGCTCGCCTCGTCTCTCTGCGCGCGAAGTTCCGCGGCGCTGGCATTCGCGTCATCGAGAGCCGCACGAATGAGCGGGGGAAGATCCCGCATCATGGGTTCCACGCGTTGCCGCAGATCCCTGGTGTCCAGCCCTCCGGCTTCCTGTTTCACGACGTTGGCCGCCAGACCGTGGAGATCCGACAGGACCTGCAGTCTCTTGTCCGTCAGTTCAAGTTCGATGGCGAGACGGTCGTCGCCCTGGGATTCATCGCGCAGAACTTCCCATTCGGCGATCTCCTTGCGCCGTTGGTCGATCCGGACCAGGAGGTTGTCTCCTCGGGCCGCGAGGGCGGCGGCCTGGTAGGAAATTTCGACCGGTTCTTGTGTTGTGGCGAAGGATGCGTTGAAAAAAAGAACCAGGAGAACGAGAACCGTGGACCTTGGGAAACGGGTATTGAAAGGGTTGAATGTCATGACATCATCTTTCTAAAAATTGATGACCAGCGACGTGCGGAAGGTAGTATCCAGATGTTCCTTGCGGATGTCCGCATCTCCTAAATCGATCTCGGCTCCACCGGATGCCATCGTCCGAAAAAATTCGTCTCCGCTGCCTGGTATCCCGTCGGGGTCAATGAGCTCCACGAAGGCTTTGAGGTCGACTTCTTCAAGGGCCGGCTCGCTCGCGAAGAGCCACTGCAGGCTCACCTTCAAAGCGAGGTGGTCAGAGAGGGTGACACTGACCGCGTTGGTCATGTCCAGGGAATAATCTGATGGATCCGACAGGCTCATATTGGAGGTGAAATCATGGGTATAAACGGCGGACTTGCCCATTCCAGCGAGAAATTGCCAGGAAAGGCGGATACCGGCAAAGCGGTTGTCCTTTTCAGGATCCGGTTTTTCTTCTTCACGGTCCGTGAAGCTGAACCCATACGCCACACTGAGTTCGAGTTTCTCCTTCTTCTTCCAGGCGTTGCCCAGACCGGCGAAGACGATATAACGGTTCAGAATCCCGGCGTCTTCATTCCGATCCCAGCTACCACCCACGTTCCATTCCCGACTCTTCGCGATCTTGCGACCGTAGCGACCTTCCAGGAAATACCTCTCGACGTCCGGCTCACTTTCCGGCTCGATGGTGATGGTGTCAGCCGGGGGCGGGATTTCTCCTGGCAGCCACTCCACTCCCGGGACAAGAATCACGAAGCGGTCGTCAGCCGCCTCCGAGCGCACACTGTCCAGCTTCAACTCTATCCACGCCCGCTTCCATTCTCTTCGGAGCAGGTTCTTGAATCCCAGGGTCGACGTGGTTGAGTTTCCCTCCGTCAGCACAATACTGAGGTCAGTGGAATTGGACCATTGGGGCCCGTCTTCCGCTGTTTCCTCGGTGGGCTCCTCCGCGGCTCCGGGGCCATCGATGGCACCGGCCAGCGCCAGGGTGGCCACAAGCACCACGCCGATTCCCCATCTGGTGCATCCGATCATGGGCTTGTTCCTCTCTCCTGCACTTGCCCGGAAACGGTCTCCTGAAACCGATTCCCAAGTGGTGCCAAGATCGTCTTGTCGTTGTGATGATTCAGATCGAGCA
>SMYD01000162.1 GCA_004356015.1 Acidobacteriota bacterium
GACCTGGGGGAGTCAAACTCGCCCAGCACGCCATACTCACCTGATGAGGGCAGTTGCGGACTCGGGGAGGCCATCAGAAAATTCCTCCGTCAGGCGCCAAGCGGGCGCCTCCCATGACCTTCTCATCTCCTGCGTAGTGAGGATCGGCCGCGGGCAAAACGGTCTTGACCTCGGCTGCGGCCACCGTGGGGAGGAACCGCACGAACAGGCAGAACATGGTGAAGAAGAGTCCAAAGCTGCCGATGAGGGTCGAGATATCCCAGAACGACGGCACGTAGTACCCCCAACTGGAGGGCAGGAAATCCCGGTGCAGGGAGGTCACCACGATGACATAGCGTTCGAACCACATGCCGATATTCACCACGATGGAGAGAACGAACAGGATTGGCACGCTGGTGCGGCATTTCCTGAACCAGAACAACTGGGGTGAGACCACGTTGCAGGTCACCATGATCCAGTAGGCCCAGGCGTAGGGTCCCAGGGCGCGGTTCAGGAAGACAAAGGTCTCGTACGGATTGCCGCTGAACCAGGCGATGAAGAACTCCATGGCGTAGGCGTAGCCGACGATGGAACCGGTCACCAGCATGATCTTGGACATGTTCTCCAGGTGACGGACCGTCACGATGTGCTTCATCTGGAAGGCCGAGCGCGTGATGAGCATGAGGGTCATCACCATGGCGAACCCCGAGAAGACGGCGCCGGCCACGAAATAGGGCGGGAAGATGGTGGAGTGCCAGCCCGGCAACTGGGAGACGGCGAAGTCCATGGAGACGATGGAATGGACCGAGAGGACCAGAGGTGTGGCCATGGCGGCCAGGAGCAGGTACATCTTCTCATAGTGATGCCAGTGGCGCATGGAGCCACGCCAGCCCAGGGCGAGGAAGCCGTAGATCATGCGCCTGATTTTTGTGGGCGCGCGGTCGCGGATGGTGGCCAGGTCGGGGATCATGCCCACATACCAGAAGAGGAACGACACGCCCCCATAGACACTCACCGCGAACACATCCCAGAGTAACGGGCTGCGGAAGTTGGGCCAGGTTCCCATCTGGTTGGGAATGGGAAACATCCAGTAGGCCACCCATGGTCGCCCGATGTGAATGCCGGGAAACGTGAGGGCGCACATGACGGCGAAGATGGTCATGGCTTCGGCGGATCGGTTGATACTGGTGCGCCACTTCTGGCGGAAGAGAAACAGGATGGCGGAGATCAGGGTGCCGGCATGGCCGATGCCGACCCAGAACACGAAGTTGACGATGGCGAAGCCCCAGCTCACCGGGTTGTTGAGCCCCCAGATGCCGATCCCTTCCCAGACCAGCCAGCCGATGCTGACGCCGAACAGGGTGAGAAGAGAGAGGGAGATGCCGAAGATCACCCACCAACCGGGCGGTGTCTTGCTCTCCAGGGGACGAGCTATCGCCGCCGTGAGGGACTTGAAGTCGTGACCGCCCAGGATGAGAGGCGCACGCCCGTCTACCGGGTCATAAAGGACGTTGTCCTCGATGGTCTGGGTCAAGAAGAACTCCCTGGGTCCACCTGTTCATCCGTTGGGCGTGACGGGCCGAGACGGGGCATATTACCAGTGGATCATGAGGGGGGCAAGGGAGATAAGATGGTTCAATTAAAGGGTTTTCGGCCGAAAATGCGAGGGGTCGGCATTCTGGAACGGATCTCCTCCAGCACGGCGGAGGTCACGGTCTGGATGCCGGATTTGCGGCAGTGGGACTCGACCGAGCGGGTGACCATGCCCCGGACAAACGCCGGGATCTGCTTCATCCGTTGCCGGGCATCAGCTTCCCACTGGATCGACTCCGTGGCGGATTCGCCGTACTGGACCTCTGGCGCCTTGAGCTCTCGGGCGGCGGGGAAGGTGCCCGGCTGGTGGGTGCAGAGAGGGTCCTCAGCCATGTAGTCGCCGGTCACGCCGTAGGCGCGCGCCCGGCAGCCACCACAGGTGGAGTTGAATTCACAAGCCCCACAGCGGTCGCCCAACGACTTGCGGCGGCGAATGTTGACGAACACCTCTGAGGTGTCCCAGATGGTCCGCAGGCTGGATGTCTTGAGGTTCCCCCCGAAGACCGGGAGATAGGGGCAGGGCGTGACATCGCCATTGGGGCGGATGCCCATGTAGTGGGTGCCGGCCGGGCAGCCACCGGCGCCGCCTGTATACGACTTGAGAAACGGCGAGCGGTCGTCCTTCTCGAAGAGAGTCTTGATGTAGTGGGGCGCGCACTTGGCGTTGGCCAGCATCTTGCCCGCGTATTTCTTCTGGATGAAGTGGAGATCCTCGAGCACCCCGTCGTACTGGGCCGGGCTCATATCGCTGATGAACTGGCCGCGTCCGGTGGGCACGAGAAAGTAGAGATTCCAGACCGATGCCCCGAGTTTCTCGTAGGTGAAATCTGCAATTTCCCGCAGTTCGTCCACATTGTGGCGTCCCACGGTGGTCTGCACGATGAACGGCAGCCCGGCCCGGTGGAGTACTCCGGCACCGTTGACGGTGTTCTGCCAGGCACCCTTGACCTGGCGAAAGGTATCGTGCCGCTCGGGGTCGAGGGCATCCAGGGAGAGGGCAAGGCCCCGCACCCCTTCTTTCTTGAGCAGTCCCGCCAGGTTCTCGGAGATCTTCACACCGTTGGTGCCGACCACCACCCAGAGATCGCGGGCGGCAGCATAGCGGATGATCTCCAGGATGTCGCGGCGCAGGAGCGGCTCACCGCCCGTGAGGATGATGAGGCTCTCGGGCCCGAATTTGACGATATCGTCGATGACGGCGAAGCATTGCTGCGTGGTCAGCTCGCTGCGGTCGGAGAAATTATCGGTCTCGACCTGCGGTCGCGGGCCTGCGTCCAGGTAGCAATGCTCGCACGCCAGATTGCACCTGTAGGTGAGATTCCAGGAGATGACGTAGGGGCGTTCGAAGGTTGAGGAGGGCATGTCAGGTCACATCCCGAAGAAGTCCTTGGCCTGGTCCAGCACCTGCTCATCCACCTGGGAGAAACCGTTCTCGCGGGCGTATTTTTCGATGCCGGTCCGGGCCATGGCGCGCACGAAGGAGGGGATGTTGCCCAGCCTCTTCTCGGCGGCGGAGGTCCATACAAAGGCCGTGGAATCGTCCCCGCCGGCGCTCATTTCCTCCGCCATGCCGGAGAATGGGCAGCCGCTCCCTTCGGCCCCGGCCGCCTTCTCTTCGGCGCCGGCGGGACCGATCTTCACGCCCAGAGACTGGACCAGTTGCGTCTCCATGGGGTTGGTGAGCATGGCCATGGTGTGGAAGCACTCGGGACACTCGTAGACCACCGAGATGGAACCCCGCTCGGGAGGTGAGGCCTGGGACATCTTCATGGGCGAGTCACACGGCACACAGAGAAATTTCATGATGTTTTCTCCAACTCCTGAATCAACCTGGACGCGATGGATCGGGTCGCGGCGAGAGCCTCGCTGGGTGAGTCGGCAGGCATGGGCTCACCGGCATCAGAGAGGGCCGCGAGCTGGGGGTCGAAGGGAACACTCCCCAGGTGCGTGAGATCCAGGTCTACGTCATCTGCCGTGGGGAAGAGCGGCTTCACCTGGCCGCAGCCGGGGCAGAGATAGCCGCTCATGTTTTCGATATAACCCAGAATTCTGTTGGGGGCGCGCCGTAAGGCAGACACTGAGCGGGAGACGACACCCCGGGCCAGGGCCGATGGCAGGGTCACCAGCACGAAGGCCGTGCCCTCACCGAAAAACTCAGCATACTGAAAAGTTCGTTCGGCGCCGGGAGGAAGATCGATCAGGAGAAAGTCGAGGTCACCCCATGCCACGGTGGCCAGCAGGTCCGCGAGGGCAGCAAATTCGCGGGTGGATCGCCAGATATGGGAGTCGCCCTCGGCGACCGAGTCGAACTCCAGGGACTGGGACTCGGGGATCATGGTTCCCATGGAAAGGATACCGATGCCGGCCCGGCTGGCCGGAACGCTCAGGCCGGCAGGACCGGGCACCAGGGGTGCATGGGACAGCCCGCCAAGACGTGCCTGGGAGGGGCCGTTGAGATCGGCGTCCAGGATGGTGATCCGGGACCCGCCGGCGCGCAAAGCCAGGGCGATCTGCATGGTCAAGGTGCTCTTCCCCACCCCCCCCTTGCCGGAGGCGATGGCCACCATGTGGCGCACTCCGGACAGGTTTTCTTTGATGCGGGCGCGCTGGCGGGCCACCTGCCCGAGAACATCGGAGCCGCCGTCACCGGTGATGTCGAAGTAACTCTTCATGCGTGTTCCCGTCAGGCCTTGGCCGCCGTGGCCGTGTATCGTGTGTAATCTCGCGCCCGCTGAAAGCCCCAGGATTCGACCTCCTGAAAGTCGATCTCCTCGGGAGAAATTCGGGGAAGGATGACCCGCGCCCCGTCCTGTCCGGCAAGCTGCCGCACAAGGATACCCAGGAGCGCGCCCGGCTGCTCACCCGGGGCGCGGCCCAGAGCTAAGACCTCCAGGGAGCCGTCCCCGGGGTCCGTGGCGTACAGCAGCCAGGCCTCGATGCGCAGGTCGGAGACCACGGCCAGCCCGAGGAGCCGCTCCTGCCGGTTCTCCAGGGTCTTCAGACTGCGCCACCAGGAGGGCTCCTGCCCGGGGTTCAACTCGCCGCTCTCGCGCAGGTCACCCAGACTCACCGCGGTGACCAGGTCGCGGTTCCCGGCCGGGGCCGGGACTCCTTCCAGGACGAAGTCCGTGTAAGTGGTACCGGCGGTGTAGCCACAGGCCGAGAAGAAGTCGCGGCCGGTCTTCCAGGGATCAGGAATCTCGGCTATCAGGGTTGGAGGGCCCAGGATGGCCAGCTTCTGGCTCAGGGAGTTCAGCAGATGGCGCCCGTGGCCGGCGCGCTGGTAATCGGAGGCGATGCCCAGGCGGTAGATCAGCGTGCCACGGTCCCGCTTGGCGGCCAGCAGAACACCGATGGGCTTGTTGTCCTCCATGGCCACCATGCAATTGCTGCACCAGAGGTTCAGGTCGTGGACGGCTTCCTTGAAGCGCTCAACAGTCAGCAGAGGTTCATGGGGAAAGTGAACCGCGTAGCAACTGTTGTACGCCTCCACCAGCAAAGGAACATCGTCGGTACGGCAGAAACGGTAGGCCGCCATGCCCTCAGGACTCAGCTTCCCCGCGGGCTATCTGGCGCATGGCCGACATGACACCCACTTCATTCATGGGCGTGGGCATCTCCCGGTTCTCGTCCTTCCGGGTCCCGCTGTTGGACGACTTGCCGGCGGCTGTCTTCCCGGCCTTTTCCTCAGCCATCTCCTGTCGGGATATCTCGGGTTTCGCCTGATAGCTCTCGACCATCTGAGCCATGAGCTGGCGGCTGTATTCGATGCCCGCTTCCACAACCTCCAGGGTGATGGCGGTGATCCCGCGATCGGCTGCCACCTTCTCGATGCGGTCCTGTGTGCGGTTGCGCATGAAGCCTGCGGGCACCCGGAAGACACGCTGAACAGCATCTTCGGACCACGTGCGGGTGGAGAGAAGCGGATTCTTCTTGGTATCCCGGGCGATGAGCTTCTTGCCATCGACCTCGAGGGGCGGTGTGGCAGGCGTTGCCCCGGTCTCCCCTTTCCGGGTCTTCGCCGGCAGGACCAGCGGCTTGCCGGACTCTTCCTCAATGGTCTCCCGGGCAAATTCCAGGGTGATGGTGTTCATCTTGCGGATGCGGGCCATCTTCTCGATGCGGGCCTTGGTGCGCCGCCGCTGATAGGCGTTGTCCAGGACCCACAGGCCGCGCTTGGCATCTTGAGTCCAGCGCAGCTTGCGACCGTCGTAGGTGGTTTCCTCCTCGGTGCCTCCCTCTGCTTTGATGATCTCCTCCACCATGGCAGGGGTGATCACCTCGAAGGATGTGCTGCTGCAAACCGAGCATTTCACGGGGTCCGGTCCCGATGCCGCCACACCGCACTTCCTGCAGATGGAGATATCGTGCTCGCCGGCCGCCTCCAGAATCAGCGACTCGGCCAGCTTCTCCGTGGCCGCGCCGGCGGACTTGGGCATGAAGCGATCCATGGCCTCGTCCAGGAGGTCGGTGGTGATGACGCTGTGTCCCTTCTCCACCGCCATGCGCAGGATGGCCCGACGGGCGATGCCCAGCACCTGGGGCGGCACGCGCTTCATCCGCTTCTCGGATTCGGGCGTCCAGCGGATGGACTCGTCGGCCTGGATGTCCAGTTCGGGGTATTCCAGGCGGGTTGTGATGAGAATGTTGCCGGGGCAGGTGCGCAGCAGGTTGTCGGTATTGCTTCCCAGCCCTTTTTCGTCCTTGTCGCTGTGCACTCCGATGCGGCCCATGACCAGCAGCCAGGGCTTTGTCTTGCGTGCGTGGTCCAGGATCTTCTGGAAGGCCTTGCCGTCCAGGAGGGTCTTGGTGATCTGGACACCGTCGTCGGCGGCGATCTTCACGGCCACGCTCAGATGCGATTCGTAGATCTGGGCCAGGCCGGTATCAATGATCTCCTCATGAAGCTGGTTCTGCTCCTCAAACCGGAAGACCTTGGATGCCTTTTCCGTGAGCACGCCCACGATGCTGTTGAAGACCGAGTAGTGCAGGTAAGGGTCGTAGACCGAGATGGCTTCAACTTTCTTGTCGAATCTCTTGGCAAGGTCCATGGCCGTCATGAGGGCGCCGAACGACTGGGGGCTGCCATCAATTCCCACCAGAATGGTATCCCGGGGTCCCTCGGTCTCTTCGCCAGGGAGATCCTTGATGACCAGGACATCTTTATGGGTGGAGTGAGTCACGCGCTCGCAGACCGAGCCGATCTGGCTGTCGCGCACCCTTCCCAGGCCCAGCACGCCCATGACCACCAGGTCATAGTCCGAACCCTCGATATCTTTGATGAGCTCGGTATGATGCTTGCCGTCCATCATGCGGGGGACGAACTTCAGTGACGCCTCGCTGCAGGACTTCTCCATGGTGGTGAGGTAGCTGTCGGAGATCAGCTTCAGGCCCATGGTGATGAGGCTGTCATGGATCTTTCGCTGTCTGTCCAGCTCGTTTTCTTCCAGGTACTCCTCGGGCAGGGTGTACTCCATCTGCCTGAAGCGGTAGTCGTGCATCTTGGCGGCGTAGACGTGGCAGCCGACCATCTTCGACTCGTAGGCTTTGCCCAGTTGGACCGCCATGGAGATGGCCTGATTGGAATAGTCTGAATTATCAACCGGAACGTAAATCGTCTTGTACATCAAGACCTCCGCAAGTCAGGGCGTTTACCTGCTCGCTGTTGATTTCCCCAACAAAAGGGGATTCCCGTCTTAAATCGGCGCTAGAGTGTACCCCGGATGCGCCCGGAGTCAAGGTTCAGGAGTTCCCTCCGGCCGGCTCGGAGCCTGGCAGCCGCAATTCATTTCTGTATGGACCTCCTCTGCCCTCCCGTCCCAGCCGCCACACCAGTCCCAGCGGTGCTTCGCACCGGACCCGCGCCAGCATTCCGCGCTCGGCCCATCTGATGATGGGAGCGGCATGAATTCGACCTGGGGGATAGTTTCAGGGTGGACGGGGCATGGTTTTGGCTTCGCCGGGGCGCTCACCGAAGTGGGCTTGGCGAATTCCCGCCTACGGAATCGGGGCAGTCGCCTTCATGTGGACCAGCGAACGTGTGGCCGGATTCTGGGGCTGAGCGCTAAAGGCGAAAGAGCCCGCTGCGGACCCATGGCAAGAGGTGATCGAAATCGCACTGGCGTTCTTCGAGGAGTCCGATAAGAAACGCATGGGCCTCTTCCGGTTGGACTCGGAACTTCCAGCCGTTCAATCTCAAGAAAACATCGGTCGCGAAGAAGGCCACCCTCTTCTTGCCGTCGATGAACGGGTGGTTCATCAGCAGTGACTCGAACAGGGCGGTCGCCATCTCGGCGATGTCCCGGTAGTAGCCGGTGCGAGGGCGGAACAGAGCACTCTCGAGAAGACCAAGATCGCGGACTCCTGGTGGGCCGCCAAACATCTCGATCAAGCGCTCATGAATGGCAACGACCTCGTCCACGCTGAGGTGAGCGATGCGATCACTCGGCAAGTCGCCGGCCCAGTTCCTCGTTCTCGGCTATTGATGAATCCAGGTGGCGCAGAACTTCGGGTCGCACTCGCCTGCGGATGACGTACTCCCGAATCGCCTCGGTGAGGAGTCCCGAAATACTCTGCTTGGACTCCCTGGCCAGGCTCTTCAGGTCTTCCCACGCAGAATCTTCGACTTTTGAACTGATTTTCATGGCCCCACCCGGATTGTCTTGACATGTCAAGATACCTTCATTGTCAACGCCTGTCCCTGCTGAAAACCTCATCCACCCCTGTAGTGGTCCACCGAAACTGAGAGTATTAATACCGGGATATTTCAGCCATTTGAGCAGCTACCGATGCAGAGCAATTGGGAACGCGTGCTCGGATTCTCTCTCCGATCCATTGTTTTGGCAACCGTCCCCTCTGGGGAGCCACCTCCAATGGTCCATTCCGGACACATGGGTAACACTCTGGCGCCGAAAGGATTTACGGCGCTATCGAGTCTGCCTGTCTCATGGTCCTAGAA
>SMYD01000163.1 GCA_004356015.1 Acidobacteriota bacterium
CCGAGTTCGGTTTTGTGCGCCTGGAAGCGCGCCTGACAACCGGGAGTTCCATCATGCCCCAGAAGCGGAATCCAGACGTGCTGGAGATCATCCGCGCCGCCTACCATGTGGTCAATGGTGAGGAGACGAAGCTGAAAGGCCTCGTGGCCAACTTGATGTCCGGCTATCATCGCGACCTGCAGGAGACCAAGAAGCCGGTTTTTCAGGCCCTGGACACGACCCGTGATTGCCTGGCCATCATGCCCCACGTGCTGGGCGCCTTGTCGTTCGACCAGTTGCGCTGCAGCGCCGCCTTGTCCCATGATCTCCACGCCACACATCATGTCTATGAACGGGTTGCCCGTGGCGTGCCGTTCAGGGATGCATACCGGGAAGTCGCGCGAGATTTCCGTAAGGACGGCGAGGGCTGACACTTGCCGGGCTGGACATCTGCCGGGCATGCTCCTGCGGTTCTCTCGGGAGGGTGCTAGGAGCCGGACGCCTTCTTCTTCAGGAGAGAGGAGAAATTCAGGATCAGGTCAAGCCTGGTCGGAGGAGGCGGGTCTTCGTTTCGGAACAGCAGAAAACGTCCATCGGGATGCAGGTCGCTGGTGCGAAATCCCACAATGGGATCGATCATGCCATGGGTCTCGAAGAGCGGGAACGGCGGGCTGGTGGAAAACGACTCTCCCCGGTCAATGCGGGCCGCCATCATCCGGTTCCCCTGGCGAAAGTAAAGCTCCTGGCCGTCGCGAGACCAGAGGGGGTGCTCGCCTCCATTCTTTGAAACCAGCCAGCGCTGGCCGCCGTCCGGAAACGGGGTCACGTAAATCTCCAGGCGGCCGGACCGGTTGGACGCGTAGGCAAGACTGCGACCATCAGATGAAACCATGGGCTGGATCTCGGCATAACGGCTGTTGAGGATGGGCCGGGTGGCATCCAGATCGGCCAGAGGGGCGATCCAGATGTCCAGATCGGTCTCTTGATCAGCCAGGGAGAAGACCAGGAAGCGGCCATCCGGGGATATGCCGCTGGTTGCGGGTGGTTGAGAGGTCTCGAAGACCATCTCGACTTCCCCGCCACCGTCACTGGGCCTGCGGTAGATCCCGAAACGGTCACCCCGAGTCATGCCATAGAAGATGTCATCGCTGTCGGGGGACCAGATGGCCATCTCGCTCTCCCGATCCGTGGTGAGGCGGGATAGTGTGCGTCGATCGAGGTCATAAGTCCAGATGCTGGAATTAGCCCTCTCGACCTGGAGGGCCAGACGTGTGCCGTCCGGGGAGGTGGTGACCCGACTGTAGGAGTGCACCGGCAGATCCAGCCTCTCTTCGTTGCCTTCCCGATCGATGGCGATGATGGCGTTCTGCTGCCTGCGAACTCCGCCGGGCACGAACACCAGCGCGTCATTACGCGACAGGGAGTAGTGGGCCGGTGATTGGATGGGGTCGGTGGACAGATCGGAGAGAACTTCGAACGGCACGCCGGTCTTCCCTCCCACAGGGTTGTAGCTGACGGCGTAGAGAGCCCCGGCCCGGGCGTAGAGTACATGGCCCGTTGGCGACCACCTTGGCTGGAATCCGCCCTTCACGATGATCTTGATCTCACCAGTGCTCAGCGATACAGAGGCGATGTCGGCATCGTCCCAGAAGTCGAGGTCCGCCGTGCCGATGACGAAGAGAACAGTCTCGCCGTCAGGCAGGATCTCCGGCTGCCGGTGGCTTTTTTCTCCCTCCCGGAGCCGGGTGAGGGGAGCCGACGTGCCGCCTGAGGCCGGAACCACGTACAGGCTTTGGTTGTAGGACGGGGCGAAAATGATGCGGTCGTCCTGGCTCCAGACGCCGCCCCGGCTGGAGACGGGGGCCTTGCAGATCTCCACCGGAGCCCCACCATCCACGGACACCTTCATCAGGCCGGTGCTGTCCCAGTCGAAGTAGGCCACCCAACGCCCGTCCGGTGAAAAGAATGGGCCGTACGCTCCTCTGGTGCCGGGAAGAAGGCGATGCTGTCCCGTGACCAGATCCTGGATGGCAAGGGAGGAAATTTGAGCGCTGTCGGTCACCGCATAAGCCACCTTGCGGCCGTCGGGAGAGATGTCCACGGAATCGACATGGCCCAGACGAAGGGCGGTATCGGGGATCAGGGGCAGACTGACGTGAAGAGGGTCGTCCAGCATCCGTGGAGCGGGTTGCGGGCGCAACGCCCAGGTGGCGGCGGCGCCCATGAAAGCGCCGGAGGCCAGCACCGCGAGGCCGATGGCAAGAACGCTCCTTCCTGTCGTCAGCTGTGCGTGAGCCTGAGCGGGAGCCAGATGTGTTGGAATATTGGAAGTGGCTGTTGACCCATCTCCCGCCGCCGAGTCCGAGAGTTGTTCACCGATGACGATGCGGGCGTCGCCGATATCCCGCAGCCGCTGCCGGTGATCCTTGCGCAGGCACCGTTCCAGCAGCCGCCGGATGGCGGGTGGCGTGGTTTGCGGGAGCAGGGCCCAGTCCGGCTCCCGTTCCAGGATGCGGGCGATGGCATCGCCCACCGTGTCGGCATTGAAGGGTGATTGACCTGCTAGGCATTCGAAGAGAACGCACCCGAAGGACCAGATGTCGGTGCGCCGATCCATGGGACGGCCGCGAGCCTGCTCCGGGCTCATGTAGGCGGGCGTGCCGAAGATGGCCCCGGCCCGGGTGCCGCCCGTGGTGATGGTGGGAGAGCGTGACGGGTTGGCCCCGGGCTCGGGTTGCATCGCCTTGGCCAGCCCGAAATCGAGGATCTTGGCGGCACCGGTTTCGGACATCTTGATGTTGGCCGGCTTCAGGTCGCGGTGAATGATCCCCTTTTCGTGGGCCGCCTCCAGGCCCTGGGCCACCTGCAGCGCCATCTCCAGGGTTTCTGACAGCGGCAGGGGACCGCCGGCCAGCATCTGATCCAGACCATCCCCGGAAACCAGTTCCAGGACCAGAAATGCATGCTCCCCGGCGCGCTCAAAACCATGGACGGTGGCCACGTTGGGATGGTTGAGGGCTGCCAGCAGGCGAGCCTCCCGCTCGAAGCGGCCCGTCCGCTCGGGGCTGTGAGTCACCTCGTCTGGAAGCACCTTGATGGCGACTTCGCGCGCCAGGGTCTGATCGAATGCCTTCCAGACCACACCCATGCCGCCCTCGCCGATCTGCTCGACAAGGCGGTAATGGGACAGCATCTGGCCGGTATGCAGGGTCATGGGAACTCACTCTAACACGCTATCCTGGGAAGCCCGTGGCTCCAGGTCAGCCGTTTCCTGGGTCGGACGATTCCACTGGGCCCAGGTAACGATCCAGCCAGTCCAGCACTTCGCGGATGACGTTGTTGTTTGAGGGGATGTGGCCACCTTCAAGGACGACGAGTCGTTTGTGTTCGTCGGGTGCGCCTTGCAGAGCGAAGCTCGGCCGCACCGATGTCTCCAGTGGCAGCAGGAGGTCGTTGCGGCCATTGATGATCAGAACAGGCAAGGTGGAGCGGGGCGCGGGTCTCGGCGCCGCCCTGGTGGTCACCCTGCTGGCGGGTCTGGATTCGGGCCTCATGCCCGCCCGGCGAGCGGCCCAACTCGACCCCATCGAGTCCCTGCTGGCGGAACAGCCCTGCATGAAGCAGCTCTTCCGCTACGAGCCGCCGCCAGGGACCGGGTTGGATAGCTCGAAGATCTCGACGTGAATTCCAGGCGCCTGACTGCCGGCCTGTGAGATGATCTGGGCAATGTCGTCCAGCTCGTGCTGCGGCCCCTCGCCAGCCCGGTTTGCCAGGTCCACGCCACCGACCCCGCGAAATCGTATGGCCGTCCCGATTTCCATGCGTACCGGTACGCCGGGCTTGGCATGGGTCAGGGATTTGATCTGATTCTCCAGGAGGGGCACCGGCTCGGCCGAGGCCACCAGCAGGAAGCGCTCGGTGCCGCCGGCGCTGGTTACTTTCCAGGACTGCTCCCTGCCGCTCAACGTGCCCGGCAGCCGGTGCTTGATGCCCGCCGGCAACGGGTTGACTGTTTCGAACCCCGCCAGGGGGAACAGCAGGTATTCCTCGCCGTTTTCATCCTGGTTGATGATGTAGACGTGCATGTTCTCGCTGCCCTCGATCTCCACGAACAAGCGGTCGCCGGGCCGTACGCGGCCGCCGGCGGCCAGGCGGACGTCGCCGCCATCGCCGTCCCGGCTCTCGCGGAAGATCGAGGCATCCACATTGAATGAGCCGGTTGGTAGCATCTGCCAGACAACCAGGCTGCCCATGGCCAGGGCGGCCGCGGCCAGGGAGGTCGGCAGCCAGCCTCGCCACCATGATCTTGCTTCTTGCTGCTCTTTTGAAGGTTCATGCGCGGCCTCAGTCGAGTTGGCGAGCTCCGGAGCCGCCGCAGTGCCTGCCATCACCTTGAGCAGGGCGGACTCCATGGCACCTGCACTCTGGTAGCGGTCCCGTGCTTCGGGTGAGAGAGCGCACTCGACAACCTGAATCCGGTCGCGGTCATCTCGACAGCGTCGTCCACCGAGTGCACCACTCCCAGCGGAGCCATGGTTCTTCTGGACGGTACTCTGTCCAAGGACCCGGACTCATCGCCGGGAACCAACGACGACATCGTTCTGTTCCAGTGGTACGAAGATTTTGGCACGGCCAGCGAACTGTTCCTGGGCGCCGGCGATATCCTCAACGTGCAGCTTGCTCTGGGCGTGCACGACATCACCCTCAGGGTCACCGACAGCCAGGGCCTGGATGACCTCAGCACGGTGCAGCTTTCGGTGGTGGACACCACGAACCCGATCCTCTCGGGCGCCGTCGCGCCCAATCTCCTGTTCCCGGCCGACCATGCCATGCAGACCGTCACGGTCAATCTCAACTGGAGCGATGCCTGTACCGATGACCCGCTCATGGTGCCGATCCTTGTTTCGGCCACCAGCGATGAGTCGGATGACGCCCCCGGCGCCTCGGACGGCGCCACGGTCAACGACATCCAGGACACCCAGTTCGCAACACCCGATTTCTCGGTGCGCCTGCGAGCGGAGCGGGACAGCAGTCTGGCCGGCCGCACCTACACCTTGACCTACTCGGTCGTGGACGGCAGCGGTAACGGTGTGGTCACGCCACTGACGGTCTTCGTTCCCCTCAACGTGGACGGAACGACGGAGCCCATCATCATCTCGACGGTGGGGACGCCTCGGGGGACGCTGCTGAGCTGGACGCCCCACGAGGGCGCCACGGCCTACAACGTCATCAAGGTCAATGTGGCGAACTTCGCCGACGTGGGCAGCGATTACGACCTGGGGATGGCGGAATGCGTGGAGGCCATGTCAGCGGATCTCAGCACCTTGGGCCATGAGGATCCCGTGGACCCCGACCCCGGCGAGGTTCATGCCTACCTGGTGGAATCCATGAACGGCTACATCAGCGGCTACGGCACCGAGAGCGCCCTCAAGTGGCGGCTGGTGGCGCCGCCCGAGCCCTGTTTCGATCCCTGATATCGCGATGAGAGACGCCGTCGTCTTCCCGGCGGTGTCTCTCACCACACTCAGCGGAGGCGTTCCAGGAATTGCTCTGCGGGGGGTAGGCGTGGCCGGAAGG
>SMYD01000013.1 GCA_004356015.1 Acidobacteriota bacterium
CTGCTCTCACGGGTTGCAACCGGCAGCATGGCGGCAGTGTAGCCGCCCGCCAGCTTCCCCTCAAGCGGAGAATCGAGAACGTGGACTGACGCGGGTCGTCAGGAGATCCAGGACAAGCCGGGTCAGGACCACCCGGGGAGATCCGGAACCGCCTCCCTTGAGCGCCGAATCGGCTTCCAGGAGCAGGGCGGGTGCCCTGCTCAGATCCCTCAGATGGTGTTTCCGCACCCGGTTGAGGATGGCACGCCTGAGGCGCGGGGCGGCGCGGGCCCGGGGATGAACGCCCATGGCTTCCAGCACCTGGTCATCTCCCCCGCGATCTTGCCGCACCGAGCTTCCCGCCAGCATCTGACGGCGGCTGCGGGCCATGAGCCGGAGAATCGACTCGGGCGCTTCCCCCTGTTCCAGCAGGGCCTGAAGTCCGGCCAGAGCACGACCCCGATCACGATCTTCGAGAGCCTCGATGAACGCCCACACCGTCCCGTGAGGAACCGGAGACAGCACCTGAGAAACCGTCTCCGGCGTGATGATGTCGTCCTTGACCCCGAGATAGAGGAGAACCTTGTCAAGACCCCCCAGAAGTTCCTCCGGATCGTCACCCAGGATCTCCTGCAATCGTTGCGCCACGCCTGCGGCGGCACGTCCTCCCCGGCGCTTGATCTCCTCCTCCAGCCAGCGGGGAATCTGGTACGGACGCAGGGATGGACAATCGACCACCACAGCTGCGGCGCGCAAACGCCGCGCAGCACCGCCCGTGGAGGGCAACTTCTCTCCCTCCAGGACCAGGCAGGTGGTAGCGCAGGGAGCCAGGACATACTCGGCCAGAAGCTCCAGGTCGGCGATCTTCAGATTCTCGGCTCCGGTCAAGATCACCAGGCGTCGTGCCACACCCATGGGCCGCGTTCGCGCCCCATCCAGCAACGCTCCCAGATCGGTCTCTCCGGCCCCCCCCCTGCTCACGGCCCAGGGAGAGTCATCATCGCCCACCGATGCCCGGCGCAGGCCGGCCATGGCCTGGCGCCGCAGCCAGCTCCCAGGGCCCAGGACCAGGTAGACAGGGCCGGGCCCCTGGCGCTTGAGGTCCGCCTGCAGTGTCTCCAGGCTGACGGCCACTTTCAGAATCCCTCGAGGATGGAAGTCACCACGGCTTCGGCAAAATCCCTGGCAACACTTTCCAGGGCGAGAGACTCCACATCCACGAACTCAGCGCCCTCCTCCCCCACCGGGTAACTCTGGCGAAAGACAAAGTGATCCGCGGCCCAGATGATGCGATCATCGCTGGTGGCCTGGAGGCGGGACCGGGCCGTGATGACCACTTCGATGGTTCTGGCCCGGCCATCGGGGTTGAATTCGACGGGCAGGGAGCGGAAACTGGTCACTTCGCCCAGAAGCACGGCATCCACGCCCTCACGTCCGGCCGTGGTGCGCCGCCGGCTGCGCACCTGCAACTGACGCAGGAGTTCCTCGGTGATCCGCTGCTCCAGTTCAGGCCGATCGGTACGATTGATGAACTCAGGAACGCCGATGCTCTGGATATCATCGGGTAGGAATCCGCCGTGGCCCACCAGACTGTATCCACAGCCCGCAAACACCAGGGACAAGACCGCCACAGCTCGTATGAAGAAAACAGCCACCTGGTGATGCTAGGCGGCCGGACCGGTCGGGATCAAGGTCTGAGGCAGGCTTCGGCCCTCCGATCCCTCAGAACCTCCTCCACCCGGCGCACCAGCAATTCCGCTTCAACAGGCTTGGGAATATAAGCATCGGCACCCAGATCCAGACCTCGCTGGCGATCTTCATCGGCGCCCTCAGTCGTGATGATGATGATGGGCAGGTCGCGGGTACGGGCATTGCTCCGTAACAAAGCCACCAGTTTGAGACCATCCATGATGGGCATGTTGATATCGGTGAGAACAAAATCGATCTCCTCGAACGCCATGCGCCGCAGCGCATCGGCCCCATCCACGGCTTCGATGATGCGGCACTCGGGAAACCTGCGCAACGAAAAACTGATGAGCTGGCGCATGGTCGGCGAATCCTCCACGATGAGAAATGTCATGGGGCTCATGCGCGCCTCCCTTCCGACTCGTCGACATGAGCGCCGGCCGGCGAAGCAGCCGGCCCGGCATCGTCGGACACCATCTCAACCTGCAGGAGCAGCTCATGCCAGGCCACGGGCTTGCCATTGGCCCGGCTCAGGAAGCGGCGGCGAAGGAGAGCGGACATCAGGGCTGTGCCCGCCGTCTCTGCCAGGAGGGTGAAGAGTTCATGATCCTTGGAAGTCAGAGATTTTTTCTGGGTGAACAGGCTGTGGACCTGGATGACACCCAACAACCTCCCGTCGGCCTTGAGGGGGACACAGGCAACAGGATTTCTGAAGTCGCCCTCCTGCCGGTCACCGTCGAAGAACGGAATTCCTGTCTTGGCCACCACACCCATGATGCCCGCGCTCAGCGGGATGCTGCGAGGATTATGGCCCTGGCCGCGCTCGCTGGCGACCTGGCTCAGAGTCTCCCCGTCACGGTTGAGGAGAAAAATGCCGAACTGCCGCGCGCCGACCAGATCCAGAAGAATTTCCGTCATGGAGGTGAGCACCGAGTCCCATTCCAAGGCTCGATGAAGATTGAAACCGGCCACGTAGAGGTTGGCCAGCAGGTCCTCCTGGACACCCTCGGGCCGGCGCTCTGTAGCCGTCTCCAGGCGCAGCGACAGATCACGGTTTTTCATCTCCAGCACCTTGACACGCTCCTCCAGAGATCTGGTCTGCGCCACGTCGGCGGCTTCCGGTCGCTGCGGGTCTTTCCGGAGTTGCAGGTTCTCGCGGGCGATTTCCCCATGGACGTATCTCAGGGTGTCCAGCGCTGCTTCGAACCGGGCATGGTGTGTTCCCTGCCCGTCTTTTCCCGGATTTCTCATGGGTTTCCCTTTCCCTGCTGGAACGGCATCGCCATCACTTCCTCCCCGGGATAAGACCTGCACCCCAGCGTCATGCTCTCCATGAGCGCGGCCATGGATTCCAGTGGCACGACGCGATCAATCATGCCGGCGCGGATGGCGTTTCCCGGCATTCCGAAGACGATGGCTGAACGTTCAGATTCTGCCACCGCCAGGCCGCCAGCCGCGGCAAGAGCCGAGATGCCACGGGTGCCATCATGCCCCATCCCCGTAAGAACGATTCCAGCCGCTGCCTCGCCGGCCACGCGCGCCGCCGAATCCAGAAGGAGATCCCCGCTGGGCACATGAAGATCGCCCTCCTGCGTCGCCACCACTCTCATCCTGAAGCAACTTCCGGTCATCCCCTCCACAAGCAAATGCCGCCCGCCGGGAGCCAGAAGAATCTGTCCGGGACGCAACAGGTCGCCGTTTCTCGCCTCCCGTACCGGCAGAGAACAGATCGCATCCAGACGACGCGCAAAGGGTCCGGTGAACTCGCCGGGCATATGCTGCACCAGAGCTACCGCAGCCGGAAAATCGGCCGGCAGCCGGGCCAGGATGTGTTGCAGCGCCTGAGGGCCACCGGTGGAGCTCACCATGGCGATGAGCCGGATTCCATGGCTCACTGCGGGCAGGCTCGCCGGAGGCCGTGGCCTTGGCACCGGGGCACCCTGAGAAACCAGCCGCTCTACCCGGGGACGTGCATGGCCAATCTGCAGGATCTTGGCCATGAGCTCCTCGCCGATGGACGGAAGGTCCGGGCTGACCCGTCCCGGCTTGAGGACGAAATCGAGAGCGCCCAGCTCAAGGGCTTGGAAGAGGCTGTAATTGGACTCCCTGGAAGTGACCACAACAATGGGGAGCGGCTGTTCCGCCATGACCCAGCGCAGGAGGCTCAGACCGTCCATGCCGGGCATTTCCAGGTCCAGAGTCAGGACATGGGGCTCATGCTGCCGGATCATGCGAATGCCCTCCAATCCATCCCGGGCCGCCCCCACGACCTGCAGATCAGGATGTCCGGCCAGCAATCGTGAGAGCGTAGCCCGGTTGTAGGCAGAATCATCGATGATCAGAACCCGTGTCACCGCTCCTCCCGACGATAAGCCACATCGTTGTTCAGGCTGGCGAACTCGAACCGATCCGAGAGATCCAGAAGCGATTCCGAATGACCCAGAAGCAGGTAGCCGCCTTCGTTGAGACGGTCATGGAAGAGGTTGATAACCTGGCGCCGCGCCTCCTGATGAAAATAAATGAGAACATTGCGGCAGAAAATTGCGTCGAATTTGACCAGGGGAAGATCGCCTGCCGGCCCCATGAGATTGCAGCGCCCGAATTGGACCATGCGGCGCACACGTGGCACCACCTGCATTCTGCCAGCCTCTGCTTCCTGAAAGTACCGTTCCTGGTAGCCGTCAGGCATGGAGCGAAAGGAAAAACGTCCATAGATCCCGCGCCTCGCCTTCTCCAGAGCTTTACGAGACTGATCCGATCCGAATATTTCCACGGCACCCTCCAGCGATGGATCGGTTTCCAGCACCGCCATGGCCAGTGAGTAGGTTTCTTCCCCGGTGGCACATCCGGCGCTCCACACGCGGACCCGGGCACCGGGCCGGGCCTTCCGCCGCTCCTGCAGAATCTCCCTGGCAAATGTCCAGATCTGAGATGGCTCGCGAAAAAAGTACGTTTCATTATTGGCCAGCGTTTCGAAAAGGGCTTCGATCTCAGCCTCGCTCTGTTCGTCATAGAGCAGGCGGTAGTAGTAATCCTGCAGGTTGTCCAGTCCCAGTTCGGCCATTCGCCGGGCCAGCCGGGCGCGGGCCATTTCACGGAATGAGTCGCGGAAAAGGAACCCGAACCGTCGATTGAGCAGTTCCAGGATTTGCCGAAGGATGTCGTCGGGTAGCTGGCAGGCTTCCACGGCGTGCCCGGTTGCCGGGGTCACGTGGTCTCCCCCGGTTCGACGTCGAGGGTGGCGGAGATCTCCCGGCGGAGGCTCTCCCTGAGGACCGCTGCCAGGCCTTCCCGGACAGCAGGATCTTGAGCCGACGCCCACGCTGCCCGCAGATCATCGGAGAACACGGATTGACCCTCTATCAGCAGGGCCGCTGCCGTCTCGGCAACGTCCTTTTCTGCCAGGGCGGACACAAGGTAGGAAAGGGCCGACTCCGGCTCGGCATGGTACAGGGCGCGCAGCAGCGCTTGCCTGGCCACCGCGTCCCTCTCCCTGTCCATGGCCCGGGCCAGGGGAATGAACGCGCCGGCGTGCCCCGACTCCCCCAGACTCTCGGCGGCGGCGCAGCGCACGCTCCAGTCCTGGTCCTCCAGGCCCGCCGCCATCATCTCCATGGGTACCGCCTCACCGCCGGCACCCAGAGCACGCAAGACAGCGCGCCGGATTTCCGGGTCCGGATCCCTGGCCACCTCCTGGAGCACCTCACGGCTCTCCGGCCAGAGCTGTCCCAGGGCACAAATTGCGCTGGCGCGCACAGGTGTCGCTTCACGCCGAGCAACCTCCTCCAGGGCAGCCTGCACCTCGACGGCGGCGTGATCCGCCAGGGCCTGGGCAGCCCGGCAGCGGACCCAGATGGTGCGATCCTGTAAAGCCGCCAGGAGCACCCCCCTGGCGCGGTCGTCACGCAGACGGCCGACCGCCGCAACTGCCTCCTCACGCACCCTGGCATCCTCATCCGCGAGGGCCACCGTCAAACGCCAGAGCCGTTGCGGATCGGTACTCTCACCGAGCAGTGAAACGGCTGTACGGCGCACCGATGGTGCCGGATCGTGAAGGGCCAGATCCAGCGTCTCCGCCGAGCCCTCGCTGCCCAGACCCGCGATGACGGCCAGCGCCGCGCAGCGCATCTCCGCACTGGAAGAAGCGGTGAGACCCTCGACCCGGCCGGAAACTTCATCCCTGTTATCGTCGGAAAGAGCCGCCAGGCGGAGAAGACCTTTGACGGCCTCCTGGGACACAAGCAGCGACAGGTCCCCCAGCGCCCCCACCAGAGCGTCCAGATCCTCACGCCGCGGCTCAGCAGCCATTGCGGCCGCAGCCGCCTGCCTCACGATATCTTCTTCATGCTCCAGATGGCGGCGCAGAAAGAGATCCACGGCTGAATCACGACGCAAGCCGATGATTTCGACAAGCCTGTGGATGGCATCGGCGGGCAGAACTGCCTCGGCGGCGACCTTCAGGATTGTCCGTGCGTGCTCCTGGGCCAGGTCGCGCAATGCCTCCACCGCCAGATCAGCCATGAGCGGCTCTGCCAGGCTCTCCACCATGGCTGGGATAGCGGCTGGGTTGCGGCACCATCCCAGTGTGCGCAGAGCGTACCTTTTGCGATCTCCGTCACTTCGCCCGACCATATCTTTCAGACCCTGAAACAGGCCTGAACTGGTGACCTCCTGCATCTCTTCAACGATCCGGTTCACCAGGACTTCTCGCGCCCCGCCGATACGGGCGCGCTCCACCATCTCGTTGAGAGCAACCAGTGCCGTTCGATCGGGGCAAGGCGTTCCCCCCACCATCGCGTTCACCAGTGGCCCGATGGCAGATTCATCGCCAATGCGGCCCATGGCTCTCAGAACAGCTTTGCGGTAATACGGTTCATCAACGAGGGGAATAAGCCGGGATACAGCGGCAGCGTGTCCCACCTCCCCCAGAGCGTCAATGGCGTAGAACATCTGCCAGCGCTCACCGCTGTCCAGCACCGAGAGAAGCGTGGGGACGCAGGAGGGATCTTTCAGCGCACCCAGGCAACTGATGGCCGCGGCAGCTACCGACGGATCGGCGTGGCGGGCCAGGGGAATGACAACTTCCACCGTCTCACGGCTGGGAATCTTTCCCATGATGACCAGGATCTGGATGGTGAGGTCCCTCCGGCGCACAGGATCGAGAGCTCGTATGAGCCCGGGAAGCGCTTCCTCCCGGTAGCGCATGAGGACGTCAGCGGCTGAACTGCGCGCCGTGGCATCCTCCGGGTCAGACAGTGCTGCCAGCAGGCCGGGCATGGTCTCGGCGGGATCGCGCCCGGCCAGACCGGTGATGGCGGCGCGGCGCACTCTCAGGCTGGAGTGCCCCAGCAGAGCCGTCAATTCTCCCACGCTTTCCTGACCATCCAGGAAAGGGTGCTCTTCCAGATGGGTGCTCACGAGATCACGTGCGCAGGCCCGCGGGCATCCCCGCAGCAGAACGGTGGCGCTCCACAGCGTCCTTCACCGTCTGGTGGTAAACCTGCCCATGGCCTTCCAGATGGCCGAAGCGCGCGCGCACCAGTGCCTCCCCCTCACGGATCTCCTGGGCGAACGCCTGCAGGAAGGTTCCGGAGGCCATCACCCCATCGGCCGTATCCGGGTTGTACAGGATGATGTCGCCCACCACGATGCGGGCCAGCCGCGTGAGTTCATCCCATTCATCACCATCGGTGTCGGCCACGGACGAAGGCAAGGCCTCGCCTGCCCGGCAGAATTGCACAAGCTCTCGATGCATTTCATCCCGCTTCCCGTTGCCGTCCAGAAATCCATCGGCTCCGTAGAGGTCGTCAGGATGGCGCATGAATCGGTCCCGGCGATAGAGGGATCCGACCAGCAGGACCCGCGTCTGGTTCAGCTGCGGGTGGCGTTTGATCTCCGAGCACAAGGTCACGCCCAGGACATGGGGCAGGAATACGTTCAGGACCACCAGCCGCGGAGGCCAGCCGGCCAGGAGGCGGCGTACCTCGAGACCATCCTCGACAGCCTTGACTTGGTACCCTTCATGTTGAAGGCTTCCTGTGAACAGATCCCGCAACACCGGATCCTGTTCCGCCACCAGAGCCCTGGGCCTGCCGGGGGTATGCCCCGCTCCGTGAACATCTGCAGCCTCTGGTGCATCGCCATCCTGCTGCCCTGTGGCGGTCTGCGCCTTTGCCCCTGTGGTGTCAACCTCCCGGGGACGAGACAACGCAACCACATGGGAGGACGCCTGGGGCTCATGGATTCCGGGCACATCCCCGGACGCCGGCTGTAAAGCCGCCGGGATATCGACGCGCATGACCGCTTCGCATGTCCGGCAGCGGATACGCACACCCTGGCTGCCGAATCTGACGGCGTCATAGCGATAACGTCGACCGCATGTGGGGCAACCGATGAGAACCGTGCCTACCATGACTCCTCCTCAGACCTTGAGAACAGCTTCGCGGTCCAGGATGATGAGAATCGACTCCTGGCGCGTGTCACAAACCCCGGAAATACCCCGTGCAGCCGCATCAACCAGAGTCGAAGGCGGCGGTGCGATGCTGTCTACCGGCAACTTCTCCACCTGCAGCACTTCATCCACAAGCAACCCCACCGATTCTTCTCCGTGGCGAAGAACAATGATGCGGGAAGCAGACCCAATCTCCGCTGCTTCCAGTCCCATGCGAACGCGACCGTCCACCACTGTGATGATGCGCCCGCGCACGGAGATGATGCCGTGAATAACGTCCGCCGCCTGGGGGATGGGCGTCGCTGAGCGATACTTGAGGATCTCGAGGATCTCCTGGATATCCAGGGCATACCGTTCACCAGCCAGACGGAACGCCAGAACCTGAAGAACAGGAACCGTGGCGCCCGTTCGCGCCTCGTTCAGGGCCATGTCGTGAGATGGCGCCAAATCGCTGATATTCATGGTTTTCCGGCTCACGGGGAAGCCTCCGTTTCAAGCCGTGTGCTGCCGAACATGCGCTGAGGCGTGGCTACCAGGGACGCCAGGTCCAGCACCAGTGCGGCCCGGCCACCACCCATCTCCGTGGCACCTGAGAGTCCCGGCAGGCCATCAAGTAATGAGCCCACCGGTTTGATCACCACCTCATGCTGACCCAGGAGTTCATCCACTCCCATGGCCAGTCGTCCCCCTCCGACCCGCGCGACCACGATGAACCCGGGTTTGTCATGTTCCCCCATGGGTATGTGCAGAAGCTCACGCAGGTCCGCATAGGGCATGGTTTCGCCGCGGAGACGCAGGACAGGGCTCTGGGCCACCGTCTCCACACGCTCCTGCTGGTAGCGCAAAGTTTCCGAAATTCCGGACACGGGAATGGCAAAATCCATCTCCCCCGAGCGCACGACCATGCAAGGCATGATGGCCAGAGTGATAGGGAGAATAATCTCGACGGTGGTACCGGCGCCTGACTCGCTGAACAGATGCACTTCGCCACCAAGCTTCTGGAGCTCACTCTTCACCACATCCAGACCGACTCCACGACCGGAAACTTCCCCCACCTGTCCCACCGAACTGAATCCCGCCTGGAAGACCAACTGCCTGGCGACATCCAGGTTGCATTCGGCGTGCTCCTCGAGCAATCCCCTCCGCACAGCCGCCTGGCGCACAGCCTCCAGATCCAGGCCTCGCCCGTCATCACTCAGGCTCAGGACGACTTCGTTCCCCCTCTGGACCGCCTTCAAGAGCAGCCGCCCGGTGGGCTCTTTCCCCGCCTGCTCGCGTTCCCGAGGCGATTCGATCCCGTGGTGAATCGCGTTCCGCACCAGATGGATCAAGGGACTCTGCAGGTGATCCATCATCATCTTGTCCAGCTCGGTGCCCGAGCCTTCTGTTTCCAGCGTCACGTTCTTGCCCGAGGCACGCGCGAGCTTTCTCACCAGGCGCTTGAGCCTGCCCACAATGCGCGCCACCGGCACCATGCGGGCGCCGATGACCGAGCACTGCAGATCTTGAAGTTTCTTATCCAGTTCGCCGGATGCCCGATGCAACTCCTGGCCCAGAGAGTGCGTCCCCTCCCCTTCCATGAGTTCACGGGAGACACCATCCATGCGATGGCGAAACAGGAGGAGTTCACCCACAACATCCATGATCCGGTCCAGGCGCTCCAGGGGAACACGGACGCTGGCCCGGTCCAGAGATTCGGTAAAGACATGGTCCTCGTCCCCCGTTTCAGCGGGAGTCTCTTCATGGTGGACCGATGTTCCCTCAGCCGGTGATTCATGGACGGTCACAACCTCGAGACTTGTGTCTTGCGGGAGGCGCACCTCGATGTCGCCTGCAGGGGACCCACTCGCGTAAAGGAGACGAAAGGAAATTCGCGCCTCGGCGTCATTGGCCGCATAGGACGGCAGGGTACTGATGACCTCCCCACAGTCATTGAGTTGATCAGCCAGGCGCCGCAAATCTGTATCGAAGGTCTCCAGGGGCAGAGTGACACTCACGAGCCATAACTTGTGCCCGGCGTGAATGTTCGCTTCCAGGCGATGTTCTTCGTAGCGGGTGAGGGAGCGCAGAATATCCTCAGGCAGAGAGGTGCTGCTGCCAGCGGTGGCCGACTCCTTCTCCTGCCCAACAGCCAGCCTTTTCAGCAGGCCGGCTGACGCCGCCTCAGCATCCTTTCCCGCGGCCACCATGGACTCCATGCGTTCATGGGATTCAAACAGGATGTCCAGAGCCGACTCATCCAGGGAGTGCCGACCCATGCGCAGGCCGTCAAGAAAGTCTTCCAGAACATGGGCCAGCCGGCCAAGGTGATCATGGCCGAAAAGACCGGACAGCCCTTTGAGAGAATGCACGTGGCGAAAAGCAGCGTTGATTCCCTGGGGACGCACTCTTCCCTGGCGCCTCTCCTTGTCCAGATTCTGCAATTCACGGCCCAGTTCCTCCAGCAGGTCTTCCGCCTCGCTGACGAACTCGCAGCCGTCGGCCCTCGTATCCTCGCGCCCGGTCACATCAATCCTCCGCGGGCACCAGCGAGCGCAAGACATCTTCCAGTTCTTCGGGCTGGAACGGCTTGGTCATGTAGGCGGCAGCACCGGCCGCCAATCCCCTGTCGCGATCCTCCTGGGCCATCTGGGTGGAAATGATGATGACGGGAATTGCACGATACCCCGGGTGAGCCTTGAGGTAACGCAACAGTTCGAAGCCGTTGATATCCGGCATGTTGATATCGGCGATGATGGCGTCGAAGGCCTGTCCGGGCAGAACTCTGAGAGCTTCAAATCCTGTACTCGATTCTGTAACCTCCGCTCCGAAGGCTTTTTCCACGGTCCCGCAGATGAAGGCCCGGGTGGAAGGTGAGTCATCCACAACCAGGATTTTCATGCTCCCTCCTCCCGGGCACACAGCGGCCCGATGGCGCACGCGAAGCGGAATATAGGTTCCGGGAAGGCACCCTTCAAACCGACCCTGAGGCGGGTTCAGGAGCGCAGAGCCAGGAGGCCGGACAGAGCCATTCGGGCCGCTCCTGCAAGGGCGATCAGGGGCCGGAGATCGGGCAAGGAACCGCCCTTGGGACCAGAATCCGCATAAATGACCGCGATGATGCCGTCAGGCCCGAGGAGGGGAAAAGCAACGGCGTCCCCTTGCGGGGGATCTCCCAGACCGGGTGGCAGCGCCTTCTCAGGTGGACAGGTCGCACGTTGCAGGCGCGCCGACCAGAAGGCGCGCGACGGCAGGTTGTCTCTGTCCAGCGGGATGTTCTCCTCGTCTCCCACCACATCCGTGCCGAATCGCCCGAGAACCGTGAGGTGATCCCCGTCAACCTCCATGAGCATGCCGCGGGCGGCCAGGTCGGCCGCCACCCGCATGACCAGGAGCAGAATCGCCACGCGATCGCGGGCATGGCAGAGTTCTTCCAGAGCACCCAGCAGCACACTGTCCGCCTGGAGTGGTGCCTGCTGGCTGTTCCGGCCCGAACTGTCCTGCTCTGCCGCCGGAAGGGGGGCCCCTTCTCCAGGGTCACCAGCCTCATCCTCTCCAGCCACCTGCCGGGCAAAGGCACTGAGGGCATTATCCAGGTGTTCAGGCTGAATGCGGCGCAAATCGGGCTTGCGGATCACCCGGGTGGCTCCCAGGCTGCGGGCGGCTTGTTCCAGCCAGAGGGCGTCGCTGTTCATGACCGCAACAATGGACCGGGTTCCTGCCGGTCGCAATCGTCGCAGAAGATCCAGGCCACCCAGATGACCATTGCCCTCACCAGGCTGAATGAGATCCACGACCAGTGACGGTCTGCGCCCTTCCTCTTCCAGACGCCGGAACGCAGCCTCAGCCGCCGGCAGGTCGTCACAGCAGATCACGGCGTGGCCACGCTTCTCCAGCCCTCCGGCCATGGCACGTCGATAAAGCCCCTCGTCATCGACAATGACAACCGGGGTCTGGGCTGGGTAAAGTATCGGTTCCACCGCGCGCTCCACACCATATAAGACCGGTGCTGAGCAAGAATCTAGGGCCGCGACGGCGCGTTTTCAACATCCCGGCGCACGGCATCAAGGACACCGTTGATGAACGGAGCCGACTCGGGAGCACCATACTTGCGGACCACTTCGATGGCTTCATCGATGATCACTGCCGGTGGTGTCTGCTCATGGAACAGAAGTTCGAAGATGGCCATGCGCAGAACATTCCGATCCACGACGGCCATGCGCTCCAGGCGCCAGTTCTCGGTGGCGCCGGCGATGCGCTGATCGATGATCTGAAGATTTTCCAGGGTCCCGAAAGCGAGAGCCTCGGCAAACTCTTCGGCCGCCCGGGCATGGCGCTGGGATGACCAGAAGCGGCGAACAACCTCGGCAGCCGGATCCCGAGTCATCTCCACCTGGAAGAGGAGCTGCAGCGCCAGCTCCCGGCCCTGGCGCCTGAGTCCCATCAGCCGCGGCCCGCAGCAGAGGAGCCATTGCCGGCAGCGATCTCGGTACTCAGCCGGGCCATCTCGATAGCTGCCAGCGCTGCATCCCAGCCGCGATTACCCGCCTTGCCGCCACAGCGCTCCAGCGCCTGTTCCTGGTTTTCGGCGGTCACGACGCCATAGGTCACCGGGCAGCCACCGCGGCGGGCGCAATCGCCAAGTCCCCGGGCCGCCTCGGCAGCCACCTGCTCATAGTGTGAGGTGGCGCCGCGGATGAGAACACCCAGAGCGATCACCGCATGGAATCCGCCCCTGGCCTGCAAGCCCGCAACCGCAGTGGGTAACTCGAAGCACCCCGGCACCCTCACCACCATCAGATCATTGTCCAGAGCACCATGCCGCTGGAGACAGTCCAGGGCCGCGCTCAGAAGCCGCCGGCCGAAGATCTCGTTGAAGCGCGGCAAGACCAGGGCGAACCGCAGCCCTGCGGCGTCCAGCGAACCTTCCAGCGTCTTGACTCCCATGACATCCTCCCCGGCGGCGAGCGCTCCTCGCCGCCCCGGTCCGCTCATCCCGTCAGGCGGACCAGCCATTGGCGCCACGACGGCGCCAGCATGGCCTTGACGACCGCATCCAGCACCAACCCGGCGAGAACCAGAAACAGCCAGCGACCCCGCCCGGTCCCGGGGACCCGATTGCTGCCACTGATGCGACGCAGGAGCGGCTCCGCCAGCACCACCCCCAGCACCACAAATGACGCCACGCGCACCAGGGACCACGGGTGCCAGGCCATAACTCCGGCCAGGAGATCCCCGTCGGCAGCCTGGATCACCCTGGCAACATAATAGGCCATGTAGTTGAGAAGAACAGTCCCGAAGTAGATGGAGGCCAGGCTGGCAGTGGCCAGAGACAGGACGGTGAAGAGAACCAGGTGCACGGCATGCTCCACGAGAAACTCCGCCGGGCGGGATTCACGGCCCTCGCCGGTGCGCAGCCAGTGGAACATCTCATCGGCATAGACCTCCCCGCGCAGAACGGTTGCCGCAGCCTGTTCCGGTGCCCAGAATGACAACATCACGGAAGTGGGTGCCAGCGTGGCCGCCCAGACAAGCATGGTACAAACCGCACGACCTCTCTGCCCGGCCAGCAGCCGCCGGATCATGAGGGGGTAGGCCGGTGCCATGCAGAACAGGGGGAAGAGCAACATGTTGCCGGTGGCGAAGCCAGCCGCAGCCGCCACCATGGTGGACGGAACAAGCCATGCAGTGTGCAGGCGGCCGATGTTCATCCCCGGGCGCTCAGAGGCTCGAACCGGGTCAAGTCCTGGAACTGGCGGAAGCGTTGCTCCACTTCCTCCCTGGTCAGACGCCAGAGCCGGTCCATGCTGAAATCCTCCACGTTGAAGGAGGCCATGACCGAGCCGCAGATCATGGCCTGCCGCATGGTCGCGGCATCGGTGTCTCCAGCCTTGGCCAGGTAACCCATCATGCCACCGGCAAAACTGTCACCGGCACCGGTAGGATCCAGAACACTCTCCACTGGGAACGCCGGGGCCGCGAAGGTATCGTTGGCCGCGAAAAGAGCGACTCCATATTCTCCCCGCTTCACAATGACCGATTCGGGTCCCATCTCACGAATGACCCGTGCCGCCCTGAGCAGGGAACTCTCCCGGGCCAGCATGCGGGCCTCGGCATCATTGATGACCAGGAGATCCACATCTTTCAACGTGCGCACCAGATCGTCACGCTTCCCGTCAATCCAGAAGTTCATGGTGTCCGCCGCCGTCAGCTTCGCCCCGGGAACCTGCCGGCGGACCTTGGCCTGGAGAACCGGATCGATGTTGGCCAGAAAGAGAAGATCCGCCTGGCGATAGACATCCGGCAGAACCGGGTCGAAACCCTCCAGGACGTTGAGCTGGGTCTCCAGGGTGTGGGCCTCGTTCAGATCCTGCCGGTACTCCCCTTTCCAGCGAAAGGTCCTTCCCGGGACGCGGAGAATGCCGGAGGTGTCGATGTCACGCCTGGAAAGATCCTCGAGATACTGCTCTGGAAAATCCTCACCGACCACCGCGAGCATGCGCACGGGCGTGAAGAACGATGCCGCCACGGCAAAATATGTTGCGGATCCGCCAAGGGCCTCCTCACGGGCACCTGCGGGAGTTTTAACCGAGTCCAGGGCGACGGTACCTATGACAACGAGGGACATGCCTGCTCCTTCATGCGCCGGGAAGACGATGGGCAAGGATGGGCGCCAGTTTCTCGCGTGTGGCGCGAGGGATCGCCGCCGGGGCGGTCAGGATGGCATGAACCAGGGCTTCGCCGCAATTGCAGGTTCGCTCGCGAGGGAGGGCACCCACAATCCCCTTCAGGATCATGGCCGCATGGGCGGCATTGTGCCGCAGGTTGTCAAGAATCTCCCGCACATCCACGGCCTGACCCTCTCGCCAGCAATCATAATCGGTGACCAGGGCGAGAGTGAGATAACACAGTTCGGCTTCCCTGGCCAGACGGGCTTCCTGAAGATTGGTCATGCCGATGACAGCAACATCCCATGCCCGATAGAGAACTGATTCTGCCCGGGTGGAAAACTGGGGCCCTTCCATGCAGAGGTACACGCCTCCCTTGTGCAGCAGCACCGGTACCCTGGCCGCCGCGGCCACCGCTGTTTCCGAAAGTTGCGGGCAGAAAGGGTCTGCCATGGAGACGTGGGCTACCACACCATCACTGAAAAATGTATCGGGACGGTGGCGCGTGCGATCGATGAACTGATCCGGCAGAACTATGTCCCGGGGCGCGATTCCCTCCCGCATGGAGCCTACCGCTGATGCGGAAAGGAGACGCCGAACCCCCAATTTCTTGAAGCCGAAGATATTGGCGCGATAGTTGATGCAGGTGGGTGAAAGATTATGGTCGACACCATGCCGCGGCAGGAAGGCCACACTTCGACCGCTCAGACGCCCCACCCGGTAGGGCGCCGAGGGCTCCCCGAAGGGTGTCTCCACCCTCACATCCTGCCCATCTTCAACCCCCGCCAGCTCGTACAACCCGCTGCCGCCGATGATCCCGAACTCGATGGCGTTCATTCCTCCTCCTCGCTTCCTGACCGGGTTCCCTCCGTATCACCCTCTCCGCCAGGTGGGGGGAGGGGCTGGCGTGCTTCCCTGAGAGCCGCCGCCAAGGCACCGGGATCCACAACGGGGCCCACGCAGCGTTCACCGACGCAGATCATGGCACCGGCGGCCGGGGGCGCGCTACCGGGCTGGGGGCCACCCCTGAGGATCACCACGCTTCCGGCTGCAGGCAGCAGCAAGGCGGCTCGCCGCAGGGCGCGGCCGGCATCAGCAGGAAGAACGGCTCTGACAGGCGGCAACGAGGCTGCCAGGACCGCTTCGGTATACGGCGCGGCATGCGCACCGGACATGAGGGGGATCGTTCTGCGCAGGGCACCGAGAATCTGTTCGCCCACAAGACGCCATGCAGGCGTTGTCGTGAGGGACGCCAGGCGAAAGGAGGCGAGCGCCAGACGGCTGTTGAGGCCGCGGTGAATCCGGGGACGCCGCATTTTTCCGACCGCCTCTGCATTGCTCACCCTGTCAACGAATAAGCCTGCCGGACGGCGCAGGTTGGCGCGGCAGAAAGCATGGATATCCAGAGCCCGTTCCAGGTCCCCGGGGAGGCCCCTGACCTGGAAGGCCATGAGCAGTGCCTCCAGAACCGCCACCTGATCCGCAAGGATCCCGCGCAACCGCGGTGTCCCCGACTCATCCAGATATCGGGCCACGCCACGACCCCTGGTATAGAGATGCCGAACGATAGAGTCCACCGCCGCCAGACCGGATTCCTCCAGCTTGTCGTCCTCCAGCAGGGCGCCGGCCTCCATGAGTCCCATGGCCGCCATGGCCAGAGCCTCACCCAGGGGACGAATGACGAGACTCGGGGGGCGCAAGGACTCCCGCCCTTCCTCATCGGACTGAAAGTAAGTGCCCGGGTCATCCCCGCCAAGCGATCCCTGCTGGGAAAAGGCCAGGGTGCCATCCTCTCTGGCCAGCACAGCAAGCAGGAATCGAGCCGTATCCCTGAGGCCGGCGCGAATCGTCTCGTCGTCCGGTGCAAGCATCGCCGCGGAGGTCAGCAGGCGCAGAGCACGGCCATTTTCAAGCAACCGTTTTTCGAGAGCCGGAACACCCCACTCCCTGGTGGTGGCGAAATGGTGGAACCCGCCGTCCACCTTGTCGTGGATGGAGCCGGCCAACATGCCGCCGGCGGTGGCCGCCACCGCACGCCGCAACGCCGGCTGATCCGACTCACCGGCCAGAATCCTGAAAAGGCGCACAGAATCATCCTCGATGAACTTCCATCCCCTGCCGTAGCCCCCATGGGTGAAGTCCAATCCCTCTCGGGTGCGCGCAATGAGCTCTTCCAGCTGTCCCACAGGCACAGGCCCCGGATCATACTCACCGAGCTTCTGTTCCAGTTCGCCCACTTCCCTCGCCTTACGTGCAAGATCCTGCCCATGGACGTCAAAATAGGTCACCACCTGCCTCATGTATCCGTTGAGCCCGTCAGCAGACGTGAAATACCCACCCACCCGTTCCAGAGAGGAGGCATCGCCCACCTCGTAGATCGGTTCGCCGTTGGGAAGAAGGAAAATCAGGGTCGGGACCGTGCCCACGACGTAGCGTGCGGCCAGATCGGGGCGCAGGTCGGCATCCACCACCACGGGCACAAACCACCTGGCGACATTCCGCACGACCGATGCTCTCGCCAGCACCGACTCCTCCATGACCAGGCACAAGCGGCAGTCCACAGCGCGCAGGTAGAGCATCACCGGACGCCGCAGGCCTGTTGCCAGTTCAAAAGTCTCGCGGCTCCAGGATCGCCACGCGATCCGTATCTGTCCGGTCTTCACATCCAGCTCGGCCCCACCGTCATCCAGCCGGGCGGCGTCGGCGGTGGCCGGCGCCATGAGACTGAACAGAGCCAGAGTGAGGGCCAGAACGAGGGCAGGGCGCCCCATCAGACGTCGCTGGCCAGAAAGCTGATGAGAGGGCGCCCCAGACGCTTTTCGGCCCGCTCTGCCAGCGACGGCATTCCCGATGCCCCCCGGTCCAGCAATACCCGCTCCACCCGCACCATGGGATAGAAGACCAGGGAGAAATGCTGCATGGGATCCCCGCCGTCGGCCATGTCCTGCAACCAGCTGTCGAAGAGCTCCACGGACAATCCCTCGAGGGTCACACCCCGTTCATCCAGGGCACGCAGCACGCCCCAGATCTGCTCCCTGGGATCGTGCAGCGTGATCACCACAACATGTCCAGGCTGAATCACGAACGCTCCTTTTCCACAAGCTCAACCAGCACGCCGGCCATTCCCCGGGGATGAATGAAGGCCACGCGACTCCCACCGGCGCCTGCTCTCGGCTTCTCATCCACCAGCTCCACGCCCGCCTTCCTGAGTCTTTCCAGCGTGGCCTCAAGGTTATCCACCTGGAAGCAGAGATGATGAATGCCTTCTCCCCTGCGCTGCAGAAAGCGGGCAATGGGCGAGTCATCACCGGTTGGCTCCAGGAATTCCAGCCTGGTGTCACCCATGGGGAGGAAGGCGACGCGGACCTTCTCCGTCGGCAGCTCCTCGATGTCAACGACGGTCAGTCCCAGGCCCTTCTCATAGGGCGCAAGGGCCTCTTCCAGGGAGCGCACGGCAACCCCCACATGGTCCAGGCGGCCGGGCGCGACATCCTGCTTCCGACGGGTCACGAGTCACCCACACCGGCTTCAGCGGCGACTTCCGCCGCGGCCGTGTAGGGATCCCGGCGGCGTGCGGCAATGGCCTCCACCGCCTCATTCACCCGGGCCGGGCCGACGCGGCGCACAACCTCCGCCAGCACCCGGTTGGCGAGAAGAGTCATGAATCTGGTCCGGGACAACTCGCGGCGCCGGCGGCTGACGGCATCCCCACCGACACCCATGGCACGATGATCGGCGATCCGTGCGCAGAGTTCCTCGATGCCTTCAGCGCCGGTGGCCACCGTGCGGACCAGAGGCGGGCACCAGGCATCCTGCCAATCGCGCAAACCCAGCATCTGCTCCACCTCCGCCTGCAAACGATCCACCCCCGGCCGATCACTTTTATTGAGCACGAAGACATGGGCAATTTCCATGATGCCCGCCTTGAGAGACTGAATGTCGTCACCCATGCCGGGGACCAGGATCACACAGACCGTATCGGCGCCATCCACCACTTCCACCTCGTCCTGTCCTACCCCTACCGTCTCCAGAAGGATGATCTCATAACCGGCAGCGTCCATGAGGTCCACGGCATCATGGGTTGCCTCGGCCAGACCACCTACATGGCCGCGGTTGGCCATGGAGCGAATGAACACCTTCCGGTCGAGGAAGTGGCGCTGCATGCGGATGCGGTCGCCGAGGATGGCTCCACCGGAGAAGGCCGATGAAGGGTCCACTGCGATGACTCCCACGCGCTTGCCCGCCAGGCGGTAATGATCGATCAGGACGTTCACCAGGCTGGATTTACCGGCACCAGGAGAACCTGTGATGCCGATGACGTAGGCTCGCCCTGTCCTCTGGTAAACGGCGCGCAGCATCGCCGGGACCCGGGCCGAGCCCTCTTCCACCAGCGTGATGGCCCGTGCCAGGGCACGCACGTCCCCGCGCAGAAGCCGTTCCACGAGACCCTCAGCCATGGGTTCAGGCATCCAGCAGGCGGCGGGCAATGACCAGGCGCTGGATCTCCGACGTCCCCTCACCGATGGTACAGATCTTGGCATCCCGGTAGAATTTCTCCACGGGATAGTCCTTGGTATATCCATATCCGCCATGAATCTGGACCGCCTCGTTGGCCACGCGCACGACCACCTCGGATGAATACAACTTGGCCATGGCGGCGGCGAGGTTCACGTCCTCGCCCCGGTCCTTCATATCGGCCGCCCGGTACACCAGCATTCGCGCCGCGGCAATCTCGGTGGCCATGTCGGCCAGCTTCCACTGAATGGCCTGAAAAGACGAGATAGGCCGATTGAACTGCCTGCGTTCCTTGCTGTAGGCCAGTGACGCCTCATAGGCCCCACGGGCCATGCCCACAGCCAGGGCACCGATGGAGATGCGTCCACCGTCCAGGATCTGCAGCGCGTTCACGAACCCATCGCCGCGCTTGCCCAGGAGATTGTCCAAAGGGATGCGACAATCCTCCATGATCAGTTCGGCGGTATCCGAGGCCCGGCATCCCATCTTGTCTTCTTTCTTGCCCGGCTTGAAGCCCTGAGTGCCCCGCTCGATGATGAAGGCTGAAATTCCCCTCTTGCCTTGTCCCGGGTCGGTCACCGCGAAGACAACCGCGATGTCCCCCGAAGCACCATGGGTCGCGAAGGTCTTGGCGCCATTGAGGACCCAGGTGCCATCTTCCAGGACCGCTGTGCTGCGCGTCCCGCCGGCATCGCTGCCGGCCGTTGGCTCGGTCAGCGACCAGCTGCCGATCTTCTCCCCCCGGGCCAGCGGCACCAGGTATCGCTGTTTCTGATCCTCACTCCCGAACATGAAGATGTGGTTGGAGCAGAGGGAATTGTGTGCGGCCACCGACAGACCGAGAGCGCCGTCCACAGCCGAGATCTCCTCGATGACCGTGACGTAGTCCACGTAGGAGAGGCCCGCGCCGCCGTATTCCTCGGGGAACAGGCATCCCAGAAGGCCCAGCTTCCCGGCCGCGGCCATGATCTCACGCGGGAACGTCTGGGACTCGTCCAGCGCCCGGCTATGGGGAGCAATCTCCCGGCGGGCGAACTCACGCACGGTCCTCTGCAGCGCTTGCTGCTCATCATTGAGTTCGAAGTCCATCCCTGCTCCCGGCGATCCTTTCAGACCTGGACAATCCGCCACAAATCTTCTGTTTCCTTGCGTTTGTTGGTCGATTATAGAAGCCGGATCAGGGACTGGTCAAGGCAGCCCATCCCGGGGATCACGTAGAATCGGGGCATGCATCGAGGCAGATCAGGGTTGTCCTCCCAGTCCGGCGCCCACAGACGCTGCCGTGTCATTCTCACCACCCTCACCCTGGGATCTCTGCCTGCATGGCTTCTGGCAGCCCTGGGGCCTCTGCCCGCCCAGAGTGGCGGACTGCGCTGGAGTTTCCTGCTGGCCTCGCCCCTGCTGACCACGGCCCTCCTCCTCACAAGTGCCTATGGCATGGCCAGGGAAAGCACCGGCCGTGGCGCCGGCCGGGCACTGACTCTCGCCAGTATCCTGTTCATCATTCTGGCCACGGCCATGGCCGTTCCCATCCTCGTCTTTCCACGTCTGCCACCGGCAACGGCGCGCCTGATCATGCTGAGCCGGCTGCCGGTAGATCGCCTGAACCGGCAGGCCATGACCCACCCCGATCCCAGGCAGCGGCTGGAGTCCGCCCTGAGCCTCTATATGCAGACCGGGCGCCCCGTCATGTTCCTGGACCGGACAGGCCATCCCGCGATCTACAGCCCGGACGCCGACGAGTCTTCCCGACTGGCCGTGCCACGGTGGCTGGCGGCCCGACCCGGTGCTCTGCCGGGCGAACGGCGCGTTCTGGCCGTGTCCGATCTCCTGCTCATCTTCGTCATCCTGGGTGGCCTGCCCCTGGCGATCCGCAGTGGGGCACACCCAGCGCCGTCTCCCCGACCGCCTGACTGAGTGGACTCCCCCGCTTCAGGGCAGGAACGCCTGAAACACTTCGTTGCTCAGGAGAACACCCCGGGGGGTCAGCCGCAGGCGATCTCCCTGCCGCACCAGGAGTCCAGCGGAGATCACCCGCGCAAGGCGCTTCATGGGCGGCGACGCATGCCGATTGCCTGACCGCCTGACGACCTCAGCGACGCTCACACCTGCATCCAGGCGCAGGCCAAGAATCCACACCTCAGCAGTGCGCTCCTCCAGGCCGGACGGATCACGTTCGAGAGGTGGGTCTTCCCGGCGCCTGGCAGCGGCAAGATACGCAGCCAGATCGCGGGTCACCCCATGACGTTTCCCCGCCACAAGGGAATGGGAGGAGACACCGAATCCGAGGACATCCTGGCACCGCCAATAGCGCAGGTTATGCTGCGACTGGCAACCGGGCCCGGCAAAATTGCTGATCTCGTAACGTGCAAGGCCCGCCCTGGCCAGTTGCTCCACCGCGCGCGGATAGACGTCCGCGAACCAGTCCTCATCGGGGGCATGGGCGCGGCCCGCCTGGACCTGGCGCGCCAGACTCGTGACGCCTCCCACTTCCTCTTCATCCAGTTCAAGAAGGTACATGGAAAGGTGATCCGGCTCCAGCTCCGTGGCCCGCCGGAGATCATCCAGCAGGTGGTCACCCTGGACGCCGGCGATGATGTCCAGGCTGACCTGGCCGATGCCCGCCTCCCGCACCCGCTTCAGCGCGACTCCGATGCGCTTCCCGTCGTGCCGCCGGCCAAGGGCCCGCAGAACAGAGTCGCGGAAGGACTGGGCTCCCAGGCTCACCCGCGTCACACCAAGCGCCTGCCACCCGCCGGCCGCCTCCCGGGTGACCGTTTCGGGATTGGCTTCGAGGGTCACCTCGGCGCCTTCCTGCAGAACGAAATGATCGTGAATGGCACCCAGAACATGCTCCATCTGCGCGTGCGTCAGGAGTGAAGGCGTTCCCCCGCCGAGAAACACGGTGGAGATCCTGCGTCCATGCTGGGGAGGCAGGGTCACTCCCCCCCTGCTCCGCCCATGGCGCGCGACACTGCGAATCTCCTCTGCCAGGGACTGAACGTACTCTTCACGGGTCCCCTGGTGGTCCGTGACGGTGGTGAAGGCACAGTACGAGCAGCGGGCGGCACAAAAGGGAAGATGCAGATAGATGCCCGCGGGTTCCATGGCAGTCGCTCAGATGGGAGCCACGGCAGTGGACGGCACCCAGCCGCGCAGGCCATTGGGCAGAAGAACCTCCATCCAGTCGCCCCGGCGCCGGCGCACGCGCACCTTCAGGCCTTCATGAATGGTGGTTATACGCACCGCGCTTTCGCCCGGTGCCGAGAGGAGGTCGGCTCGCGCCGGTTGCACGATGCCCTGAAGCACCACATCCCGGCGATAGACCAGCAACCCGAGGACAGCGCCGCTGCACATGACAACCAGCAGGGCCACGGGGAGCAGGTAGGCCGCCAGACGCCGCAGGCGCGGCACCCTCATGAACAACGCTCCCGCCAGGCAGGCATTGAAGAACCACCATGAGACAAGAAAGAGGGATGTGGCGACGGCGGCGGGAAGACGTCCATGCCAGCGCCAGAGAGACTCCAGGGGATCGCTGTCTTCTGCACCGCCCACGCGATCGATGATGCGGTCCCCGGCAAAGAGCAGGTTCTCCAGGATGACGCTGTCCGCAGGTGCCCGGCGTCGGGCCCGCTCCCACGCCAGAATGCTCTCACCGGTTCGGCCCAGCCTGTAAAGACAGTTCCCCAGATTGTAATAAGCAGCGGCACTATCCCGTCCTCCCTGCACCAGGCGGCGGTATTGTTCCTCAGCGACCGTGAAATCGCCGCGTTCATAAGCCTCCGCCCCGGCTGTGGCCAGCTCAACGGCTTCGGCGTCACTGAGGGGATCCCGTGCCAGTTCCTGCCCGACAGCGGTGAAGGGAGCTACCAGCATCAGGGACAGCAGCGCAAGAAACATGGGCTGAAACAGGCCGCTGGCGGCATGACGTTCCATCAGAGGTTGTCCTCCAGGGCATCCAGGGCCAGGCCGGCACGGGCCACCATCTCGCTGCGCGCCCCCCCGCCGCCGGCCGGCGAGAAACGTGCACAATCACATTCCTCGAGCACGGCCAGGTACTCGCCGGCGATATGCTCCGAGATCCGCCGCCGGGCCAGGAGCGCCGCGATCCGGTCATAGGTCAATCCTGTGGCCGGCGTATTGAACTTGTCGGCGACAAACTCGGTCAAAGCCTGCGCCACGAGGCGGTAAAAGTCCCTGGGATCATCACTGCCGGCCAGGGCGGTGGCATGGTTCAGCCGTCGCCTTGACGCCCTGCGGGCGCGCCGGCGCCTGACGGCGGGAAGACGGATCAGCGTTCGCCGCGTCCGCCAGCGATAGCCCAGGACAGCAAGGTTCATCAGCGGAGGCAACCCCAGAAACAACCAGAACCAACCCGATCGGTACATGTCCCGGCCGGCCGCCGCCGGGACAGGAGCCAGCGGCTTGATGAAATGAATATCCGCCCCCAGCCTTTTCAGATCCTGGCGCAACGGTGACAACCCGACGGCACCCTCCGCCAGTCTGGGCCCCTGGGCGATCAGTTCCAGTTTCTCGCCCACCAGGGTTTCATAGCGCCTGCTTTCGGGATCGAAATAGCTGAAGCTGACCGCCGGTAGAGGCTGCCGTCCCGGTATGTGGGGAACCAGGATGTATTCCCAGCGCCGAGCCGTGGCAAAGGGCCCCAGGGAAGTCGGGTCCAGGCTCTGTTCCTGGGGGTCGTAGGGTGTGAAGTCGGGCAGCGGTTCCAGCCTCGGCGCTCGCGCCGACTTCAGATTGCCCACACCCTGGATGTTCACCACGAGCCCCAGTGCTTCTCCGGTGCGGGCAGTCTCGCGATCGGCCTGCACCTGCATCCGGAACTGTCCCACGGCCCCGCTGAAATCATCGGGGCGCCCTTCCCTGGGCAGAGGACGAACATTCATCTCCACCGGCAGAGTCCGCCGATAGACCGGCGCCACGGAGCTCAGGTTGAAAAAGAAGGAACGGCCCTGGCGCGACGTGGAGCGCAGAGGTACGGAAAAGGTTACCTGGGGGAGAACTTTCTTTCCTGACGCCGTGGGCAGAAGAGCCATTTCGCGAATGACGTAGACCCGGTATTCCTGACCGTTCACATTCTCCAGGGTGGCCCTGATCTTTTGAGGGCCCTCCAGTTCTCGGGCCAGGAAGTCCGGATAGGGTGGCACCTCCTGCAACTGGGGCACTCCTGCCACTTCCACCTTGCTGTAGAGACGATAGCTCAGAAGCGTGGGCTGCCCCACGAAGGGATCCCTCGGTTCAACGACAGCTCGGACAAAGACATCCTCAGGGTCCGCCATTCCCGGGGACGGTGATGTCGCGGGCCTTCCCGCCGCGGGGGCGGCAGGCAGGTCACTCACCCTCACCATCTGGGGGGCGGTGGCGTAATTGCTGCCCTCCACCACCAGGGTCAGAGAGGGGATCACCAGGCGCCCCGACCGGGTGGGCGCCAGAATCCAGGTGAAACTATGGCGGGAACTGGAGACGCCGTTGACAAAGCGAAGCTGGGACGATGAGGAAGGGCCGGTGATCACCTGCCAGTCCTCGAGGCCGTCCAGGCGAGGTGGCTGCACCTGCTTCCCCATGGCACCGTCCAGGACCACCCGCAGGCGCACCGTTCCGTCCATGGGGATGCTCTCCGGCTCCACCACGGCCCGCACCGCTACGCCCGCGGCCGGCGTCACCGTCACCGCGGCAGCACACAGAATCGTGAGCAGCCAGCCGGCGAGAAGGTGTCTCTGAGCACTACCAGTCATGGCCGCCCCGCCTGGCGCGCGGTTGAGGTTTTTCCAGACTCTCTTTCAGATCCTGGCGCTCATCCCGCGCCAGGGAAGCCAGTAGACGGCGCGCTTCTTCCTCGCTCAGATCCTGCTGCTCATCCACCAGATCGGGCTGGCTGTCCGCCGGCGGCTCCGGTGCCGTGTCCTCCTCTTCACCGCGTGGCTGAGGCGGCGGCGCTTCGGCGGAATCGGACTCCTGTTGCTGCTGCCGGTCCTGTGCGCCACGCTCCTGGTCCTCCCCCGGCGCCTCCTCCGCGCCGGCGTTCTCTTCTTGATCTTCCGAGCCCGATTCTTCCTGGCCCGGATCTCCCCCCTGTTTCTGTTGTTCCTGTTGCTTCATCCGGATCAGGGCCAGTTCCAGATTGTGTCTGAAGTCCGCATCGGTGGGGTTCGCCCCGACAGCCTGGCGAAGACTGCGCACAGCGGCGGCAAAATCTCCGGCCTGCAGACTCGCCGTCCCCTCGTTGAACCGGGCCGCCTGCCCCAGTTCCGTATCCGGACGGGCCTGCTCTGCCACGGCGCCATAGGCGTTCAGAGCCTCCTCCAGGCGGCCCAGCCTGTAGAGCGCGTTGCCAAGGTTGTAGGTCAGCGGAGACGAATCAGGATCCCTGGCCAATGCCTCCGCGTAGCGCTCAAGGGCATCTTCTGTCCTGCCCTCAGCATAGAGCTCGTTGGCCTCCTGATTGAGGCGGGCCGCCGTGCCATCGGCGGCTGGACTCCAGGCCCCGGAGAGGAGAAACACCATCACGCTCCCCGTGGCAACCCGCTTCACAGCTCCTCCCGCAAGCTCCGCCCGGGGGAGATCATCATCTCGACAAGGAGGATGCAGACAGCCACCAGCAGCGGCAACTGATACCGCTCCTGGTGGGTGGTGATCATCCGGCTGGAGAGATCCGATTTTTCCATGCGATCGATCTCCGCGGCGAGAAGTTCCGCTTCCGCCAGGGCAGCGCCGGCCCTGAGATAACGCCCACCTCCGGACCGGGCAATTTCCTCCAGGTGGTCCTGATCCAGACGGGTGGTGATGATGCGCCCCGCCCTGTCCTTCTTATACCCTGCTGAACGGGACGAGGTTGCAACCGTGGGAATGGGCCCCCCGGTGGCCGTGCCCAGACCCACGGCATAAACCACAACGCCTGCCTCGGCGGCGGCGGCCGCTGCGGCCACCGCCCGGCCATCAAAATCCTCTCCATCGGTCAGCAGGATCAGAACCCGGCTACCGCCACTCTCCCTGGGAAAGGCGGTGAGCCCGACCCGGATCGCCTCCTCAAGGTTGGAGCCAGGATCGGGAACGTCACCCACTTCGAGAATGTCCAGGAAGAGGCGGAGCGCCGATTGATCCAGGGTCAGGGGACATTGAACAAAACCACTCCCGGCAAAAGCCACCAGGCCCAGGCGATTACCATCGAGACGTCTCACCAGTTCACCGGCCAGCGCCTTGGCCCGGGTGAACCTGTCCGGTGTGACATCCCGGGAGTGCATTGATGCTGAGACGTCGAGAGCCAGAACCACATCAACGCCGCGCCGTGTCACAGGCTCAACGACCTGGCCCCACTGTGGGCGGGCCAGGGCCAGGATCAGGAAAAACAAAGCCGCCAGTATGAGGCCGGCTTTGGCGGTTCGCCGCTGAACACTGGCCGACCGGGCCAGACGCCGCACCGAACGGCGCTCTCCCAGGCGCGCCAGCAGCGACCGTTGACGCGCCATCCCGAAGCCCGCGAACAGGGCCAGGAGAGGCAGAATCAACCCCACAAGGAGGAACGCCGGTTCCGCCATGCGCATCAGGGCACCTGCCGAAAGACGGTCCAGCCCAGGAGGGTTTGCAGGATCAACAGGCCCAGACCCGGAACAGCGACATAGGGGAAGAGTTCCGTCCGCCGGACCCGTTCCTTGATCTTCACTTCCACGGTCTCAAGAGCATCAATGCGGGCGAAGATCTCCTCCAGGGCCCGCGCATCGGTCGCACGGAAGTAACGCCCATCGGTCAGATCGGCGATACGCCGCAAGGTCTTCTCATCCAGGTCGACGGGCTGGTAAACATAACGGCGGCCGAACACCGGATCATTCACCGGGACGGGCGCCACCCCCTCGGTACCCACTCCCACCGTGTAGACCTTCACGCCCATGGTGCTGGCCAGGCGGGCCGCCGTTTCGGGATCGATTTCGCCGGCGTTGTTGCGCCCGTCGGTCACGAGAATCACGACCTTGCTGCGCGCCTCGCTGTCCTTGAGGCGGTTCACGGATGTCGCCAGGCCCATGCCGATGGCCGTGCCGTCGTAACGCCGGGTGATCTCGATGCTCCCGAGAATCTGGTTCAGGAGACCATAGTCCAGAGTCAGAGGACAGCGGGTGAAGGCGCGGCCGGCGAAGACCACAAGGCCTATCCGGTCCGCCTGGCGCCCCTGGATGAACGCCTCGATGACCCGCTGGGCGTAATCGAGACGCGAGACGGGATCGAAGCCTCCGCCGGGTTTCCGGCCCAGATCCACGGCCGCCATGGAGCCGGACTGGTCCAGGGCGATCACCACATCAACGCCTTCACTCAGAATTTCCTGCCAGCGGTTCTCCACCTGGGGACGCGCCAGTGCCAGGAGGAGCAGGACCAGGGCCAGGACTTTCAGGACCAGCGGCACGGCCAGGAGGCGGACGCGCCAGCCCGGCTTCAGGCCCGACAGTATCCGCGTATCGGAATAAGTGAGGGCGGGCAGGCGTCCCCGGCGCCACGTCCAGAACAAGGCCGCAGGCACCAGCAGAAGGCCGGCCAGAGCCCACGGCATGGCCAGGCGCAGAGTTTCTCCGGAGTCCATCACGAGCCGCTCACCGCCGTCTCCACCGGCGGCCGGGGCCGCGTTTCTTCCACAAAGGTTCTTGTCCTGCCCAGCAGTTCTCTGGAGACTCCCGGCAGGGGCTTCCGACGAGCGAACTTGACCAGATCGCAGGCCATCAACAGGTCCCGCAGGCTGGACCGGGAACCAGGAAGCCTTTCCATCTGTGCGCCCGCGTCGTACACCAGTTCGCTGGTCGTCCGTTCCAGCGTCGGGACGTTGTACCGCCCACCCAGGTATCGCCTGAGGATATCGGCCAGGCGCACATGGAACACCACCGTGCCCCCACGGGCCAGAACATCATCCCGCGCCAGCGTGTCCAGCGCGGCCAGGGCCCATGCCGCCGGGTCCAGTCCGCCGAAGGGATCCACTGCCGGCGGGACCACGGTCACGGCGGGACGGGATCTCCGGCGCCACCACCAGAACCAGAGGCCGGCGGCGAGAACCAGGAGGAGAAGCCCGAAACCCCATCCGGGCAGGCGGAAGGGCACCGGTATCACGGCGGGACCGCGAATATCAGCCGCGGTGGCTGCTGCAGGGTCCTCGATGGTGGCAAGAATCGTGAGGGCCAGGGGTCCCGAAACCGATTCTCCCGCGCCACCTCCATCCAGACGCCAGGGGACCTTGAACCCGCTGAAGGTCACCTGGCCCAATTCCAGCGGGATCAACTCGAAGGAAAAGACCTGGATCATGCCACCACCCGGGCGAGCACTCCCTTGAGGAACCGCTCCCGGCTGCACGACCAGTTCATCCTGCTCTGCCACTGGCTGCGGAGGCGCCGCCTGGTAGCCCGCCGGCAGGCGAACGGTGACCCGGAGGAACACGGGTTCACCCAGATGAATATCAGACGGTGCATCTCCAGGCACCGGCAGGCGTTCCACTTCCACCTGCGGCAGGTCGGCGCCCCTGGCCGCCACCCAGGCAGACAGCAGCAGAAGAACCGGGATCAGGAGCCGGGACATCTAGCGGCAGCGCCTCTGTCGCCGGCGGAAGAACTGCAGCAGAGGCCGCTGGTAGGAGTGGTCCGTACGCACATGAACAACATCCACGCCGGCCCGTTTCAGCAGGCTATCCCGGGTCTCCCGCCGCACCCTGGCCGCCCGGGCAAACGCGGACCGTACACTGCGCCGGGACGTGTCCACCACCATGGACCTGCCTGTTTCAGCATCCTCCAGGCGCAGCAGGCCAAGGGCCGGCAGTGCCTCTTCACGAAGATCCGACAGGGTGACGGCGATGAGATCGTGGCGGTGGGCAGCCAGGCGAAGTTGACGCTCATAGCCCTGATCCTGGAAGTCGGAAACCAGAAACACCACGGCCCTCTTGCGCACCATCTTGTTCAGCTTATCCAGCCCCAGGGCGAGGCTGGTTCCCAGGTGTTTCGGCCGGAAGATGAGCAACTCCCGCACCACGCGCAGAACGTGTTCCACGCCCTTCCCCGGCGGCACGTAGAGTTCAATCTGATCGGTGAACATCAGGAGGCCGACCCGATCGTTGTTCTTGATGGCGGTGAACGCGATGAGGGCCGCAATTTCTGCCGCCATTTCCCCTTTGGTCTGGGAGGCGGTGCCGAAGCGATCCGAGGCCGAGCAGTCCACGGCAAGGATCACGGTCAGCTCCCGCTCTTCCACATATTTCTTGATGTACGGATGCCCCATGCGACTGGTGACATTCCAGTCGATGGCCCGGGTGTCGTCACCGGGCTGGTATTCGCGCACCTCCGAGAACTCCATGCCCTGGCCGCGAAAGACGGAATGGTAGCGTCCGGCCAGGGTTTCGTTGACCATGCGGTTGGTCCGGATCTCGATACGCCGGACCTGGCGGAGTATCTCCCTGGGAATCATGGCGACAATCCTGTCTCCTGCCGCGGTTTCAGGGGACCTCCACGGCATCGAAAACCCTCTGGATGACATCTTCAGTGGTCACTTCCTCCGCCTCGGCCTCGTAGGTCAGAATCAGGCGATGACGAAGAACATCGAAGCCGATGGACTTCACGTCCTCAGGGATGACAAAACCGCGGCCATTGATGAAGGCATGAGCCTTTGCGGCCCGGGCCAGGCAGAGGGTCGCCCGGGGCGAGCCGCCATAACGCACGATCTGGGTCAGGTCGAGACCGTATTCCCCGGGATTCCGCGTGGCGAAGACCAGGTCGAGGATGTAGGACTTGACCCGGTCATCCAGGTAGACAGTGTCCACCATCTTCCGCGCCTCGATCACCTCGTCGAGGGTGACCACGGCTTTGACCTGGGGGATCTGCCCGCCCTCCATCCGCTCCAGGATCCTCTTCTCTTCCTCACGGCTGGGATAGCCCACCGTGACCTTGAGCATGAACCGATCCACCTGCGCTTCCGGCAGCGGGTAGGTCCCCTCCTGCTCGATGGGGTTCTGGGTGGCCAGGACCAGGAAGGGGTGAGGCAGCGGGTACGTCGTATCGCCGATGGTGACCTGCTCTTCCTGCATGGCTTCCAGCAGCGCCGACTGCACCTTCGCCGGCGCTCTGTTGATCTCATCGGCCAGGACGACATTGGCGAACACCGGTCCCTTCCGCGGGGTGAAAGTTCCCTCCTTGGGATTGAAAATAAGAGTCCCGATGAGATCCGCAGGGAGGAGATCCGGTGTGAACTGAATGCGCTGGAACACGCCATGAATCGACTGGGCCAGGGACTTGACGGCCAGTGTCTTGGCCAGCCCGGGCACGCCTTCCAGGAGAACATGTCCCCGGGCCAGCACGCCGATGAGCAGACGTTCGAGGAGCTTATCCTGGCCCACGACGACGCGCCGCACCTGCTCAAGGATGGGGTTCACACGGGCCAGAGCATCCCCGATGCGGGCGTTGAGTTCACGAAGATCTGCATCCACCGGTATCCATCCTCCCTGTGGCCCTCCCCATGGCTCTCACCACCACATGCAATCTCGGGGCCAGGTTCGACTGCGCCATCACAACGCGCCGGAAACTGTATCATTTGCCCCTTCCCGCCCCCAGCCTATATTCGCTCTGTTCCGCCCTCACGCCCGGAAATCGAGCGACCATGCGCAAAAAACTGGCTCTGGCATTCCTGGCCGTCATCGCCCTGATTCTTGGCGGCAACCTGGCCCTGGATCTGGCCCTTCCCCGGGACACCTCCTCGGGGCTGACATTCCGTATGCTTGGCCAGGTCAGCCTCATGCTGGCCATTGGCCTCACCGCGGCTCTCCTCCTGGCCCGCAACTTCACCAGGGACCTGCTGCGCCTGGCCGCCGCGGCACGGGAGATGAGCCGGGGGACCCTGCCGGGGGCCGTTCATATCAAGTCCCGGGACGAAGTGGGTGACCTTGCCCGGGCGTTCAACGACATGGGAGCCGCACTGCGGGCCGCTCTCTGCGAGATCCAGCGCAGCGCAGAACAGATGGCGGAGGCTGCTCTTCTTCAGTCCGGCGGCAGCCGGGAACTGGATCAGGGCACGGAAGAGATCGCCCGTCTTTCCCGGGAGATCTCACGCGGCGCCGATCAGCAGGCCGACGGCTCCCGCCGGACCTCAGCCATAGCCCGCCAGCTGGCGACCTCCCTGGCCGAGGCCGCAACCAGTTGCCATGAAACAGCCCGGGCCGCCGAGAAAGCCCGCGAAGGGGCGGTGACCGGGGTCGACTCCGCCCGCCAATCGGCGGAGAGTCTGCTTGCCGTCGCGTCATCCAGCGAGCGCTCACGCCTGAGCGTCGAATCGTTCCACGCCAGCGCCGAGGAGATCGAGCAAATCGTCGATTTCATCCGGGGCGTGGCACGACAGACTGAGGTCCTGGCGCTGAACGCGACCATCGAGGCGGCCAAGGCCGGGGATGAAGGGTACGGCTTCGCCGCCGTGGCCGAGGAGATCCGGGGACTGGCGGATCGCACCGCTCAGTTCAGCCATCGCATCCACGGATTGGTCCGCGCCATCACCCGGCGTGCCGCGGACGTGGCCAGAACCATGGAGGAGGGCGGCCGGGTGGCGGCCCAGGGCCGGGAAACAGCCCTCCATGCCCGCACGACGCTCGAACAAAACCGCGCCATATTTGCACAGGTTGTGCGAGCCGTTGACAAGGTGGCATCCGTGACCTCGGAGCAGAGTCTGAATGCGGAAAGACTCGCCGCCGACATGGAGGAGATGGCCGCCATCGCCCGCGACCAGGCGGAGAGGACGGAACGCACCTCCGCTGCCGTCAGCGAACAGAAGATCTCCACCCAGGGGATGTCCCAGGCGGCCCAGACCCTGGCCGACTCCGCCCGCCTGCTGCGCGAGAAGGCCGGCCGGTTCCAGACCGTGCAGACCATCAGGGATCACGGCGAGGACCCCGTCAAACAGACAATCGTGGATCGCCCATGAACACGGCCCACCTCCTGTTTCCCCAGGCTGATTTTTTTCTCTCTCTGCCGGCCGACCGAATCCAGCGCATTCAGGAGGCCGGATCGGTCGTGCCCTTCCCCGGCGCCGGTGGTGCTGTCCGGGGCCTGTCGGTCTGTGGAGGAAGAAGCCGCATCGTCCTGAACCTGCCGGGCCTGCTCCCGCCCGGCGCTGCGGGAAGCGACATGATCCTGGCCGATGGACCGCCTCTCTGGGTCCTTCTGGAAGGCGAAGCCGACGGCCTGGTTCTCGAGATCCAGGCGCCGCTCTCCTTCTCCACACCCGTGGCGAAGGCGCCGCGGCCAACCGGGACCATGGTGATTTGTGACCGTGGTGAGCGCCATTCCGCCGGGGTCGCGGGCCTGATCTCGACCCGGCGATTGCTGGTTTCATTCCGCCGCACAGCCGGTTCCCTGACCGCCATCCCTCCCTCCGGTGGGACGCGGTGATGACCCACTCCGATCGGTACATGGCGCTCTTCCTGGAGGAGAGCCGCGATCTCCTGCGGCAGGGAGAAGAGTGCCTGCTCGACCTGGAGAAAAATCCGGATCTCTGCAGCACAGCGCCGTTGAACCGTATCTGGCACAGCATCAAAGGCATGGCGGCAGCACTGGATCTGGAAGACCTGGTCACCCTGGCCCACGCCGCGGAGGAAGGTCTCCCGTCACCGGATCTGTCTCCGGAGCAACGCCACACTGCTCTGGACCGCCAGGGCCAGGCCATGCAGACAGCCGCCCGCCTCCTGGCGGCGTTGCAGGACGGCCGGCCCGCCCCGGCCCCTCTGGTCAGCTCAGCGCCAGTCCCGGCGCCACGTGTGCCCGAGACGCTGCGGGTCGCGGTGCGGGAACTGGACGCGCTTCTGGCCGACGTGGTGGACCTGGAAGGATCACTGGCTGCCGGCGACGACCTGGCCGGTGCCGCCGGCCAGGATGACGCCACGCTCCCGACGACCCGGTGCCTGGCACGCATGCGGCACAGACTTGCCCGCCTGCGCCACCTGCCGTTTTCCACCATCGTCCCCTCCCTGGAGAGTCTGGTGCTGACCGGCGCCCGCCAACTGGAAAGCCGGGCCCATCTCGAGGTCCTTGGCGCCGAGCACCGGCTGGAACGGGGAACCCTGGAACTCCTGGCCGAGATTCTCCCCCACCTGCTGCGCAACGCCCTGGCTCATGGCATCGAGCCTGAGGCCGTGCGCCGCCGGGCCCGCAAGCCTGAAAGTGGCCTGCTGCGCATCCTTATCCAGCCGCGACGGGGCCGCGTGCGTATCGTGGTGGAAGATGATGGTCGCGGTGTCGACCTGAACGCCCTGCAAACAGCCGTTGGCGCATCGACCGGGGAGGGCCGGGCCCTGATGCGGCCGGGTGCGGACCTTGCTCCGGTACTCTGCCGTCCCGGATTCTCCACCGCGCGGACCACGAATACGGTGGCGGGGCGGGGCACCGGTCTTGATGCGGTCCGCGAGCGCCTGGCGCTGGCCGGCGGCGGAATGAGCATTCGCCGGCGGAGTCAACATGGAACCCGTGTCATGCTCGAAGTCCCGGCCACCCTGGCCGTCACCACCTGTCTGGTGGCCCGGATCGGACACAACCACCTGGGATTCCCTCTCCCCGGCATCTGCGGGCTGGAGGTCATTCCCGCCGGCACCACGGCAAGCGGCGGACCTCTGGAACGCCTCCTGGCCGGCTCGCCCGCGCGGCCGCCGGCTGAATATGCCCTGGAGTTGTCCCTCCGCGGGCAGGGCGGCCACACCTACCATCTCCAGGTGGACCAGATCATGGGGCGCATGGAGGCTGTGGTCCAGCCCCTTTCGGGTCTGAAGACAGGCAGCGCGATCCTGGGTACCGCGGTGTGGAAGGCCGCAGTCCCCGTCCTCATCCTGGACCCGGCGATTCTCTTCCTCCACCTGCCCCGGCCATGGGCCGGCGACCAGGATGACAGCGCGGGTGGTCTCCCTACAGGTGCTTCTCCAGCAGCCGGCTGAGGGCTTCCTTGGGAACAACGCCGACAACCTTGTCGACCATCTCGCCGTTCTTGAAGAGCAGCAGGGTCGGGATGGACTGGATCCCGTATTGCTGTGCGGCGGCACTCTCCTCATCGACGTTCAGCTTGGCGATTCTGAGGCGCCCCTCGTATTCGCCGGCCAGTTCCTCGAGAATCGGCGTCAGCATCCTGCATGGCGCACACCAGGCCGCCCAGAAGTCGACCAGGATCGGAATCTCTCCCTGGATGCTTGCCGCGAACCCGGCATCGGTCAGATGTTCCAGCTCGCTGCTCATGATGTCCTCCTCTGCCGGCTCCCGGGCGGGTACCGCCGGGCCTGCCGCCGCAGACGACGCGAATCCTAACATCCGGTCCTCCCCGTCACAATGACCCGCCGCAGTTGCATTTCCAGCGCGAGGCCAGGCCGACCTTCGGTTAGAATGCGCCCATGCCGGGAAGATTGATGGAGGACCGGGGAGCGAGAGATGTGCCAGGCCGGGCGCCGACCCGGCGCCAGACGGCCGCCCGGCGCCATCGCCTGGGGCAGCATTTTCTCAAGGATCAAAGGGTCATCCAGGCAATCCTGGCGGCGTTCGCTCCCGGGGCAGGGGATCGTGTGCTGGAGGTCGGACCCGGGCGTGGTGCTCTGACCGAACCTCTGGCGCTCCGGGTCGCGACGTTTGTGGCCGTGGAACGTGACGCCTCTCTGGCCACGGTTCTTCAGCAACGCTACCAGCAGGAGGCAGACGTCACCATCCTGGAGGGCGACATTCTGGAGATCGATCTGGAGGCGGAACTGACGGGCGCCGCCGGCGGGCCGGCACGATTCAGGTTGCTGGGAAACCTGCCATACAGCATCGCCACCCCGCTCCTGGTGCAGACCCTCGCCCGGGCCGATCTCTTCTCCGACATGACCATCATGGTTCAGCGGGAAGTCGCCCGGCGCATGCTGGCGCCGACCGGTACAGCCGACTATGGCCCCCTGGCCGTCCTTGTAGCCCTCAGGTCGACAGACGCGCGTCTGGTCAGGGATGTCCCCCCCGGCGCCTTCGTACCTCCCCCGGATGTGCATTCCAGCGTGGTCCAGCTCGACCTTCCGGCGCACGCCGCCACCGACGACACAGCCATGGGGATCGCCCTGGCCAGGCAGGCCTTCCTGCAGCGCCGCAAGAAACTGGTCAACACCCTGGGCGGAACTGCACCCCGCCTGGTCGCCGGCGCCATGGCCTCGCTGGGCCTGGCGCCCCGGGTGCGGCCGGAACAGGTCGCACCGGAAGATTACGTGCGTCTCGCGCGCTGCCTCGGACAGGAGGATAACCCGTGACCTGGGCCACAGCTCTGCTCCTGGCCATCCTGCAGGGCCTGACGGAGTTCTTCCCTGTCTCAAGTTCCGGCCACCTGGCTCTCGTTCAGTCCTACCTGGAGAGGCAAAGCGGCCGGCCCATGACCGAGGCCCTGGCGTTCGACATCCTCCTCCACCTGGGAACGCTGCTGGCGGTGCTGTTCTACTTTCGCGCGGATCTCGGCCGCCTGGCCTCATCCCTCTTTCCCGCCCCCGCCGGCGGAACGGATGCCCCGGGCCGCCGCTCCAGCCGTCGTGAACTCGCCTTCCTCGCCATCTCCCTCCTCCCCACCGCAATCATCGGACTTGCTCTGCGCAACCTGGCTGAGCGTCTTCTGCAGTTGCCGGTGGTGGTGGCAGCCTTTGTCGGCGTGACCGGCCTCATCCTGCTCACAACCCGCCTCAACGCCGCCGGCCGTGGGGAGAACGGGGCCCGGCTCACGTGGGGCCGGGCACTGGCCATGGGCGCGGCCCAGGGAATCGCCGTGATGCCGGGACTGTCCCGCTCAGGCCTGACCATCGCCGCCGCCCTGGCCACCGGCCTCTCACCCATGGCTGCCTTTCGCCTCTCGTTTCTGATGTCGATTCCGGCCATCGCCGGCGCCGCCCTGGTGGAGCTGGCCAGGAATCGCGCCGCCCTGGAGACCCTGGGATGGCCGGCGGTCTGCGCCGCCCTGATCGCCGGCCTGGTGGCCCTGGCCGCACTCCGCCTTCTCTCCAGAACACTTCTGCTGGGGCGCTTTCATCTCTTCGCGTGGTACTGTTTCGCGGTGGCCGGCACCGGTATGCTGCTGTTCACACTTTGGGGGGGGAGATGAGCGCAACAACCCGAAGGTCCGGAAAACCGCCCGCGCGCCGCAAGGGTTCCCGCTGGTCCCATATTCTGGACGGACCGCTGGTCAGCGAAGCCCTGACCCTGGCGCTCATGGCCCTGACGGCTCTCCTGCTCATCAGCTTCCTGACCTATAACGCAGCCGACCCGGCGCCAGTTTTCGGCGCTGCCAGCGGCCGTCGCGGCGTCGCCAACGCCGCCGGTCCCCTGGGTGCCTTCGTCGCCGCCGCATGCTTTCAACTCCTGGGTCTGGCGGCCTATCTCCTCCCCCTGGGAACGGCTCTCGCCATCTGGGAGCGCCTGCGGCAGCGCCCCCCCCGGCCGCGGCGGGGAACGAGCGTTCTGGGCATGGGCCTGCTGCTCTGGAGCGGCGCGGCCCTCCTGCACCTGGTGCTGGGAACAGCGGCCTCACCGGCCGGACGGTCGCCGGGAGGTCTTCTGGGCTCGGAGACCGCCTCCGGCCTGGTGGGCATGGTCGGTTCCGTGGGCGCCGGCATCGTCCTGGTCACGCTCCTCCTCCTGGCTCTCATCTTCTCCACCCGTTTGTCTCTCCAGTCAACAGCCGGCTCCCTGGGGCGCAGGGCCAAGAGCACCGGCGCCCAGGGCCGCCTGGCCTGGGCACGGCTGAAGGAGCAGCACAGGCGCCGGCAGATCCAGCGGCAGGCCGTCCGCCGCCAGCTCAACAAGGAGAGACAGCCGCCCCGGCCCACCCCTGAGCGGACGCCCATTGTTCTGCGGGATACCGACCTTCCGGAGGGACGGACAGCATCTGCTGCAGCATCCCCTCCGGCTCCCACACCCCGGCGGCACGCGCCGCCTCAACCCGCACGCCAGCTCACCCTGCCCGATCCGCCGGGTGACTATTCCCTGCCACCCCTCACCCTGCTGACCCCCGGCGATGAGCGGTTGCCGGTGGATGAGGATGAACTCAAGGATCGGGCCCGCCAGCTCACCGAGAAATTTCAGGAGTTCGGGATCGGCGGCACGGTCGTGTCGATTCACCCCGGACCGGTCATCACGACGTTTGAATTCAAACCGGACGCCGGCGTCAAGGTGAGCAAGGTCACCAGCATGGTGGATGATCTCTCCATGGCGCTGCAGGCCGACACGATCCGCGTCGAGCGCCTGGCCGGGAAGGCCACCATCGGCATCGAGGTCCCCAACAGGCAACGTGAAACCATACGGATCCGCGAGATCCTCGAGGATCCGGCCTTCATGGACTCCACCGCCTGTCTCCCGCTGGCCCTGGGCAAGGGGATCGACGGCAAGGCATGCTCCACGGCACTGGAGAAAATGCCTCACCTCCTCATCGCGGGTGCCACCGGCAGCGGCAAGAGCGTGGCTCTCAACTCCATGATCGCGTCGATTCTTTTCCGCGCTTCACCTGACGAGGTGAAATTCATCTTCATCGATCCCAAGATGCTGGAGCTGGGCATCTACGAGGATATCCCCCATCTCATCTGCCCGGTGGTCACCGACGCCGACCGCGCCGCCCGGGTTCTGCGCTGGGCCGTGGGCGAGATGACCCGCCGCTATCAACTGCTGTTCAAGTTCGGCGTGCGCAACCTGGAGCAGTACAATCGCATGGTCAGCGGAGCCGGGAAGGAAGGCCTGCGCCCCACCGGCAAAGATGGCGAGGTGGACCCCAACAGTGAGCCTGCCACGAAGCAGCCGTTTCTCATCATCGTCATCGACGAGCTGGCCGATCTGATGATGGCCAGCTCCAAGGAGGTCGAGGCCTCCATCCAGCGGCTGGCTCAGATGGCCCGGGCCGTGGGAATCCATCTCATCGTCGCCACCCAGCGCCCATCGGTGGATGTTCTCACCGGCATCATCAAGGCCAACTTTCCCTGTCGCATGGCCTTCCGCGTTTCCAGCCGTACCGACTCCAACGTCATCCTGGACCAGAAAGGAGCGGAGCGCCTGCTGGGCATGGGCGATATGCTCTTCCTGCCGCCCGGCGCGGCAACCCTCAAGCGCGTTCATGGCGCCTTCCTCGAGGAAGCTGAAGCCCTGCGCCTCATCGCCTACCTCAGGAAGCAGGGCAAGCCGGTGTACAACAAGGAGATTCTCAAGGACGAGGAGGAGGGCACCGACTCCAGCGGGCTCCCGACCCTCCCACGGGATGAACTGTTCGATCAAGCGGCCCGCCTTGTGGTGTCCATGGGCCAGGCCTCCGTCTCCAATCTGCAGCGGCGCCTGGCGCTGGGTTATGCCCGGGCCGCCCGCCTCATGGACTCATTGGAGGCGGAGGGCATCGTGGGTCCCCCGGAAGGCTCGAAGCCGCGCCAGGTGCTGGTGCCTCCCGATTACTTTGAAGAGGTGGACAGCACTCATTTCTGAGGGACAGCTTTGTCCCCGGCCTCCTCCAGAGCACGCCGCGCCGCCTGGCGCTCCGCCTGCTTCTTGCTGTCCCCTTCCGCCTCCGCCAGCATCCTGCCGCCGTGCCAGACCTGGACCCGGAAGCGGCGCCGGTGATCCGGGCCCGAACTGCCGGCCACCCTGTATTCCGGGGGGGAGGCGCCGCCCACCTGCAGCGTTTCCTGGAGGGTACTCTTGGGATCGATCTCCCCGGCAGGCAGCCGCTGGAGCAACTCCCCCAAACGCGCCCCCAGGTGCTTCTCGATCCATTCGCGTGCCGCCGCCAGCCCGCCTGTCCGGTAGAGAGCCCCCATGAGGGCTTCGCAGGCTCCCGCCAGGATCGTCGTCTTGTCATGCCCTCCGGAGCGGGCCTCGCCCTCGCCCAGGCGCAGTAATGGCCCCAGCTCCAGACGGCGGGCCAGGGCTGCGAGCGCTTCGGTGTTGACCAGTGCGGCCCGCACCCGGGAGAGCGTGCCTTCCGTGGCCCGGGGAGCCCGTTCCTGGGCCATGTCGGCCACCACCAGGCCCAGAACAGCATCCCCCAGAAACTCCAGCGTCTCGTTGGCGGTGTAGCGGGCCTGTCCCGCCACGAGGAAGGAGCGGTGTGTCAGCGCCTGTTCAAGAAGCGCCCGTGGCCGGATATCGTGCCCCAGTTCCTTCTCGAGCCGGCGCAGGCCAAGCCGGCGCCGATCTTCCGGTTCTGTCTCATGGCCGCGCACTCGCTCCCCCTACCGCATGACGTAACCCAGCGACTCCAGGCGCCGGATCTCATCTTCCGTGAGGTGTACCCTGGCGCCGCCACCCCGGCTCTGTTCCAGCCAGAAGGCGGCCGCCGGGGCTTGGGGCGTGGGAATTCCGCTGAGAAGGCCGGCCTGATGGGTGTCGGCTTCGACCCCCCCCGCAGGCGTGAGGTCGCCGTCACGGCCGAGGGCGATGGCCACGTCCCGGCCGGCACTTGTGGGCGGTGCCACCACCAGGACCGCATCCACGGGGATCACCGCCATCTCCAGGACACTGCCCGGCTCGAGCCGATAGCTGAGTCCACTCCCGTCAGCATCCATGGTGATCCGGCCGTCACCGCTGCGCAGCCGGGCACTTGAGAAATCACCTGTGGTGGTCACCCGGCCTTCCAGGAGAGCGTCCCCGTCGGCGAACCAGCGCAGCAGCCAACGATCCGGCACCAGGATGGAGGCCGTGAGCAGGATCTCTGCCCGCATCTCCCGCATGCGCGCAGGCAGTGCCGCCGCCAGGTTGTGGAGCTCGCCCGGATCCCGGGAGAGATCGAACAACTGCTCCTGCCCGTCCACCAGGTTGAGGATCGCCTTCCAGCCATCACGGCGCACCCCGATGAGATTGGAATCGAACCGGGAGGTCTCCATGAACGCCGGCCGCGGACCCGAAGGCGTCTTCACGCCCTCGATCTCCTGCAGGTCACGACCTTCCGTGAGGAGAGGCCAGAGAGAACTGCCGGGGAGGCGGGCAGGACCGGCCAGGGAAAAGGCCTCCATGAGGGTGGGGAGAATGTCCACCTGCCGGACCTGGCCCGGCCAGCGGCGACCGCCCTCGATCCCGGGTCCCTTCACGATCAACGGCACACGGATGACCTCTTCGAAGAGAGTGTGGGCGTGTCCCCATGAACCCCGCTCGAAGAATTCCTCTCCGTGATCCGAGGTGATGAGAACCAGCACATCGTCGGCAAGGCCCATCTCCTCCAGGATGCCGTGCAGTCGGCGCAACTCCGCATCCACGAAATGAATCTCCGCGTCGTAGAGTGCCACTTCCTGGGCCAGGAGATCGGGCGGCAGGGGATGATCCGGATAGTAGGAATACTTCCTGTACGGTTCCCGCGGGCCGGTATAGCCGGTCGCGAAGAGGGCGGCGTGCCGGGCAGGAGGGGCATAGTTGAAATGTGCGTCATAGAGATGGACGAAGAGAAAAAACGGATTGTCCCCATGCGCCCGCAACCAGCGGCCGGCGGCGTCGATGACCTGGGTGGCGGTGATCTTCTCCCTGGTGTTGTTCTGGAGGGTGCGCTGGAAATCGTCGAACTGATCGAAGCCGCGGTCGAAGCCGTATCGGCGCGAGACGAACCAGGAGGCCACGAAGCCGCCGGTGGCGTAGCCGGCGTCCCTGAACATCTCGGCGGCCATGGTGACGTCGGCCGAGATCGCTGCATTCCCCTCCACCGCACGATGGGTCACAGGGTCCAGGCCGGTCATGATGCTGGCATGGGCAGGCAGGGTCCAGGGGGCCGAGCTGACGGCGTTCTCGAACAGCACACCGCCGGCGGCCACCTCATCCATGAAAGGGCTGGTGGCCCGTTCATAGCCGTAAGCGCCCAGGTGATCCGCCCGCAGGGTATCGATGGAGATGAGCACCAGACCTCGCGGCGTGCCCCGCAGGCCGGCGGAACGCGCCGCATGATCGCCCTGGCAGGCGAGAAGAACCATGCAGGATAAGGCGGCGAGAGGGAGTCCCAGCCATCCGGCGACGCGCCGCCGGGAGCCGCACCTTCCGGCTCGATCAGGAATGCTGGCGGCTTGCCTCACGAGAATGATTGTAGGCCACCTGCCTCCGCCAGGTCAGACCTGCCGGCAAGAAAAAAGCCACCGGAGCCGATGCTCCGGTGGCTTTGAGAACTCACGTTGGACCTTCAATCACTCGCGCTGTTGTTCAGGTCAGCGCCGGGATCTCCCACGAGAGGGCTTCACCGAGAGATCCACCGACTGGAAGATCTGGGTCAGGTTGCCGTTGAAGTCCTCGGCGATGATCCGGTAGGTCGCGGAAGCCGGACGGCGGCCGCGGATGGTGTCGGTGAAGGAATAGTCGGTTTCACCGGTTGCGGCCACCGTGCCAAGGTCCACGAAGCTGACCCCGTCATCGGCCCGCTGGATGGTGAACTCCACGAAGCTGCCACCCACCGTCTGAAAGTCGATGACCACGCGGTTGCCGCTGGCGTCGATGCGCGTGAAGCTGACCCGCGCTACCAGGGCGCTATACGACACGCGGGTTGAAGCCGCCGAGAAGAGCGACACCATGCTGGCATTCACCGCGGTGACACCCGGGTTGGCCTGAGATCCGGCCACGGAGCCGCGGTAATGAACCTTGGTCAGGAACACGGCCACATTCTCGCCCAGAGGCGCGCCCAGGGCCGCATCGACCACCGGGGAACTCACGTCGAAGCTGCCGCCACCCGGCGCCAGCAGGTCGCCGAGACAGGTGGCCCCGCCCAGGGAACTGCAGGGGATGAACGCAACACCCGGGCAATCACCGGTGGCACTGTTATCGGTGCAGGCCATGCCGCTGCTCGGATTGATCAGTGTGGTATGAAGGCTCGCAGTCCCTTCCAGATCAAGGAGGGTCCGGAAGGGGGCGCCGGCGGGAAGAGAGTAGACATACAGGCCGACGCCATAGACGGCACCGGGTCCTTCTGCCGCCGTCAGATCATCGAAGAAGAACGGCACAAAGTCAGATGATGTTTCCAAGCACGGGTCAGACGCAGCGCAATCTCCGCACGGCACACCGGTCTTGCTGGGCGTATTGAGGTTATTGCCCAGATTCAGGGCATCCACCGAAAGAGTCGCCACGTTGGACGAGGCGCCGTTGGTGACCACCGTGGGCACCGGCACGGGCGTAAAGCCACCCTCGGCCGACAGAGCAC
>SMYD01000164.1 GCA_004356015.1 Acidobacteriota bacterium
ATGAAGATGAAGCGAGAGATTTTGACGCCCGCGTGCGCCGGGGTCTCGGGTTGGGCGATGAAGATGTGCCGGTGGAATACACCGTTGAGCCCAAATACGACGGCCTCTCGGCGTCGCTGACCTACCAGGACGGCGTCCTGGTCCGGGGGGCGACCCGGGGCGACGGGGAGACCGGCGAGGATGTCACAGCCCAGATCCGCACCATCCGGTCGGTGCCTTTGCGACTAGCCGGTCCCCAGGCAGACATGCCGGCGAGGCTGGAGATCCGCGGCGAAGTGATTCTTCCCCTGGCCACCTTTGCCGCCGTCAACGCCGACCAGGGGAGCCGCGATCTCCCCCTCTTCGCCACTGCGCGCAATGCGGCGGCCGGTTCGTTACGCCAGCTTGATCCGGCCATCACCGCCGCCCGCCGCCTTGAATTCATCGGTTGGGGGATCGGTGAGGTGAGCGGCTCCGGGTTCGCCAGCCACGTGGAGATCCTCGCGGCTCTTTCCGCCTGGGGTGTGCCTGTGTCCCGGGACATGAAGATCTGCGCCGGCATGGATGCCGCCATCGCCGCCCACCACCATATGGAGGCCGCCCGTGATGACCTGCCCCTGGAGGTGGACGGCGCCGTCATCAAGGTGAACAATCTGAAACTTCGGGCGAGACTGGGTCGCACGTCCCGCCACCCGCGCTGGGCCCTGGCCTACAAGTTCGCGCCCCGGCAGATGACCACCCGCGTCAACGACATCGTGGTGCAGGTGGGGCGCACCGGTGTCCTCACCCCGGTGGCCGAACTGGAACCGGTGATCATCGGCGGGGTGACCGTTTCCAGAGCGACCCTGCACAATGCTTCCGAGATTGCGGCGAAGGATGTGAGGGTGGGGGACACGGTCTTCGTGCAACGGGCCGGTGATGTCATTCCGGCGGTGGTGTCGGTGGTCATGGAGAAACGCAAGGGCCGGCCGCGCCGCTTTCGCATGCCGGCCGCCTGCCCCAGTTGCGCCGGCGAGGTGGAAGAGGTGGGGGCCCATCTGTATTGCCTCAACACCTCCTGCCCCGGCCAGGTACGCGGTCGCATTCTGCACCTGGCCTCCCGCCAGGCGTTCGACATCACCGGCCTGGGGACTCGCAAGGTGGACCAGCTCATGGCGGCGGGATTGCTGAGGGAATTTCCTGATGTGTTCACCCTCGGCGAGAAGAAGGAAGCGTTGATCGAGCTGGAGCGCTGGGAAGAGAAGAGCGCCACCAAGCTCCTGGAGGAGATCGAGAAGGCCCGGACGATCCCCTTGGAGCGTCTTCTGGTGGCCCTGTCCATCCCGGGTGTCGGGGTCACGGTGGCGCGGGTCCTGGCTGCCGCCTGTCCCCATCTCGAAGCGCTGGCACGGGCCACCCAGGAGGACCTCATGGAGATCGAGGGGATCGGTCCTGAGATCGCGCACGCGGTGGTTGACTTCTTCACCCAGGAGCACAACAGGGAGAACATGGAGCGCCTGCTGGCGGCAGGTGTCACCCCGGTGCCGCCGGAAAAACTGTCGGACAGCCTGGCGGGGAAGACGTTTGTCCTGACCGGCACGCTGCCCTCCATGCCCCGGGATGAGGCCGGTGCCGCCATCAGCCGGCGTGGCGGCCGGGTGACCTCATCGGTCAGCGGCAGGACCAGCTACCTGGTGGCAGGGGAGAGCTCCGGCGCCAAGCTGGCGAAAGCCCGCAAGCTGGGTGTGGAGGTGCTGGATGAGGAGGCCTTCCGGCGCCTTCTCGACCTGGACAGGGAAGCGGGGGCCGGCGAGTAGGGAGAATTTCCCGGATCAGTCGCCGGCGATGGTGCGCAGGTCGTCTTCCAGTTGGGCTTCGGTGCCTTCCAGTTTCTCGCTGAGATCTTCCCAGCGGCGGGTGAGATCGGTGATGCGTGCCTTGATCTCACTCTGAAGGCGGGCCGTGCCCTGGGCTTTCCGGGAGTCCTGGTAGGAGGCCGGCTGGGACATCTCGTATTCCACCAGGCGCAGGCGCTTCTCCTCCTCGGCGATGCGGTTCTCGAACTTCTCGATCTTCTTCCGGGTGTCGCGGCTGGCCAGAGAAAAACGCTGGCGGGCCTCGGCCTCGCGCCGCTTCTGCTGGCGAGTGCGCGGTCCGGTTGCCGGCTCTGCGGCCGCGGCCTTCGTGGCAGCCCGGGGGGTCCCGGTGGCGGGCTGCTGGTCCCTCCTTCCGCTTTCCTGTGCCAGCCTTGCCTTGCGCGCCAGGTAGTCGTCGTAATTGCCGGGGAAGAGCTGCAGGCCGTTGGTATCCACTTCACAGATGGTTGTGGCAATGCGGTTGATGAAGTAGCGGTCATGGGAAATGAAGCAGATGGTGCCGGTGTATTCGGCCAGCGCTTCTTCCAGCACATCCCGTGAGTGCAGGTCCAGGTGGTTGGTGGGTTCATCCAGAAGCAGCAGGTTGGCCGGGCGCAGCATCATCTTGGCCAGGGCCAGCCGCGCTTTTTCGCCCCCGGAGAGGACCGACACGGTCTTGTCCCATTCGTTGGCGTCGAACAGGAAGGCAGCCAGCAGCCCGCGAATCTGCGGTTGCATGGCCGTGTCGGCCGCCTGGCTGATCTCGGCCAGAACGGTGTTGCGGGGATGGAGGGCATCCAGGGCGTGCTGGGCGTAGTAGACCAGGGTGGTGTTGTGTCCCGGCATGCGGGTGCCGCCCTCGTACGGCAGAACGCCGGCCAGTACCTTCAGGAGAGTTGACTTCCCGGCGCCGTTGGGCCCCACCAGCGCGATCCGGTCCTCGCGATGCAGACAGAAGTTGATGCCGTCGTAGACGGTCAGGTCGCCATACCTTTTCACCAGGCCTTCCAGGTTCATGACAATCTGGCCGCCGCGAGGTGGCTGGGGAAAGCGAAAGCGAACCGTCTCCTGGCGGCTGGATGGTGCCTTCACCTTCTCCATCTTTTCCAGCATGCGGATGCGGGACTGCACCTGGCGCGCCTTGGTGGCCTGGGAGCGGAAGCGATCGATGAAGCGGGTGATCTTCTCGATCTCCTTGGCCTGGTTGCGAGCCGCGGCCTCCACGGCGGCGAAGCGCCGTTCCCGCTCCTGGATATAGTGATCATAATTGCCGGAATAAAGAGTCAGGCGCCCCTGGGACAGTTCCGCGATCCGTCCTACCATCCGGTTGAGAAAGTAACGGTCATGGGAGATGACGACGAAAGCCCCGGTGCGTGCCTGCAGGAATTCTTCCAACCAGTTGAGTGACTCCAGGTCCAGGTGGTTGGTCGGCTCATCCAGGAGAAGGAGCTCGGGGTCCGCAAGCAGCAGGCGGGCCAGAGCCACCCGCATCTGCCAGCCGCCGGACAGTTCCTGGAGCGGGCGCTCCAGATTGTCGGGATCGAATCCCAGGCCGGTGAGAATGGTGCGTGCCCTGGTCTCCAGGTCGTAGCCACCTTGAGCTGCGAAGCGATCCTGAATCTCACCGTAGCGGGAGGTCAATTCCTCGGCTTCCCGGCGCGGTGGATGGTTGGCCAGGCGTTCGGCCAGGGCGTGCATCTCCTTCTCCAGGCGGGCGATCTCGCCCATGCCCTCCAGGGCCGACTCCAGGATGGTTCCCTCGTCGAATTCCATGACTTCCTGGGGCAGGTAGCCGATACGGACGGCCTTGGCCTTCTGCACCCGGCCGGCATCGGGCTCTTCGTGGCCGGAGAGAATGCGTACCAGGGTTGTCTTGCCGGCACCGTTGGCTCCCACCAGTCCGATCCGCTCCCCAGGGCGGATATGCCAGGACATATCCTGGAACAGGATCTGCGGGCCGTAACGTTTCTCGATGGCGTCGACGCGAATCATGGCAAGCTGGCGATTCTAGCGCCCCGGGGAAGGTGTCGCAGGGCGACTGCTAGAATCGCTGTATGCCTTGCCGTTCATGGTGTTTCCGTTCAGCAGCGGTGCTCACGGCCGTTCTGCTGAGTACGGCCGCATGGGCGGAAACGGTGCCGGCGCCTTCCATAGAGTCTCTCCTGGCAACAGCGGCCAGGGCCCGGCGCGCCGGTGAGATGGTGCGGGCGGCCGCCCTGTATCAACAGATTCTAATCCGGGTTCCGGTCCATCGCCTCGCCGCCTACAACGCGGGCATCATTCTCGAGAACGCTGACCGTCCCGCCTTGGCGGCAGGCGTCTGGCGTGGAGCTCTGGCGGCCGATCCAGGCGATCTGTTTGCTTATGAGCACCTTTGCCGAAATTTGGCGCGGGCCGGTGGCCTGGAGGAAGAGCTGGCCGCGCTGGAGATCCGGGTGGGGCGGAATGACGCGGCGCAGGTGCCCCGACTGCAACAGTCCTTGGCTCTGTCGGCGGCCGGGCGTGGAAGCGAAGCGGCCATGACCCTCGAGAACTTCCTTCTGGATGTGCCGGCCTCCAACATCGCTTACAATTTTCTGAAGGACGCCTTTACAAGTACCGCCGAATTCCGGGCCTACGTGCAGGGAGTGGGAGGACGTGCCCGCCTGGATGGCGCACCGGAATTTCTGCGACTCCTCTATGTGCGTCTCCTCCTCGAGCGGGGCCAGGGCGCGGCCGCCGTGGCGTTTGCCGCCGGAGAGGCGTGGGAGGAGGAGACCAGTCGCCGCCTGCTGCGGCAGGCCGGTGTCCTGGCGGCAGGCAGCCTCGCCGCTGGAACCCCGAGGGCTGAGGATGGTACGGGAGAACCACCGGTCGCGACGGGTGAGACGCTCGCGGTCAAGCAGGATCCGGTTGCGGGGGAGGAGATCGGTGACGCCACGCCGGGAGCGTCCGCAGGGCCGGCGCCGGTGCCGCTGCTGCCGGATCGGGATGAGCCGGCGGCGGAGTTGCCCGACTTCGGCCCCCGGGACCCCCGTTCGGCGCCCCGCTATGAACAGGAGGGGATGGCTGCCCTCACCATCCGGGATCATGCTGTTGCCCTGGCGGCGCTCCGGCGCAGCGTGGAGGCAGCGCCGCTGCGCCTGCAGCCGCGCATCCTGCTGGCTCTGCTGCTGGAGCAGAGCGCTCATCCAGGGGCGGCGCGGGCGGTCTTGCGTGGACCGGTGGAGCCATCTCCCTGGGATGTCTACCAGCAGGGTTGGCGGGCCGTGCGTGACGATTACATCGATCCCGATTATGGCGGGGTCGATATCTTTCGCCTGCGGGCGGAAGCCCGGCGATCCATTCGCACCCTGGACGACGCCAAGGCGGCCCTGGCCGAACTCCTGGCCGGTCTGGGTGATCGCTACGCCTACCTGTTCGACCCGGAGCGTTTTGCGGGCTACCTCCTCACGCCCAACGCCGGCGCGGGCACGCCGCAGCTCAAGACGGCGTGGATTCCCGTGATCGATCCCGGCGGAGAAGGACCGCCGCCAGGCCGGCGTGCCCCCGGGACACGGGACGCGGCTGCATCGGAGCGGCCGGCGCCCGCCCCCGGACAGAAGATGACCGATTCCGCGACCGGCGGCGATGTTGTTGCTCAGGACGTGAGCTCCCGGCGCGCGCCGGCCAACCTTCATCGTCTCCAGGTGCGTCCGCCGGAGACGGATCCAGGGGCCAGGCCGGCCCATGGGAGCCGGGTGGTGGCCGATGCGCCGGCGGCAGGTGGGAGTGCGCCGGGCTGGCGGCGGGATCCGGGACCCTCGACCCGGAGGTTCCCAGGCCGGATCGGATACCTGGCTATTCCCTCACTGGCGGCGCTGGACCTGCCCCAGCGGATCGATCTGGCTCTGGTGGAACTGGCCGGCAGCCGGCACCTGGTGATCGATCTGCGCGGCAATCGAGGTGGTGATGGCGAAGTCGCCGTCGAGGTGGCATCCCTCTTCCTGGCGCCGGGCACGGAGGTATGTACCTACGAGACACGTCGCGGCCGCGAGGTGCGCCGCAGCCTGGGCACCAGCTTGTTCCTGCCCCAGGGGAGCCTGGTGGTTCTCGTTGATGACGTGACCGCCAGCGCCGCTGAGCTTCTGGCCGTGGCACTCCATGAAACGGGGGGAGCCATGCTGGTGGGGGAGCGGACTGCCGGCAAGGGCGTGGGACAGAGGGCGCTCCTCCTGCCCGATGGTTCCGGCATGTCGCTGACTCGCTTCCGCCTGCTGGCGCCCTCGGGAGCCAGCTGGAACGGCCGCGGGCTGAAGCCCTCCCTGGCCCTGGCGACGGCCAGTCCGCTCCTCCTGGAGGAAGGCCGTCCCGATGGCGCTCTGGAGGCAGCCCTGGCGATCCTGCGTTCCCGCTGAGGGCCCTTCAGGCGCGCTTGAACAGGTAGGCGCAGTCTCTCAGCCGGGCCTCGCTGCCGTCGTGGACAGCGTAGCGGCTGTTGCTCCAGATGGCGGCGCTGCCGTATTCTCCGCGCTTGTTGACGGCGTAGAATTTCACGTTGAAGTTTGGCCGGCCGTCGGCGTCCAGGAGCGCCGGCGCCTGCGACCAGTCGACAATCTTCTGCAGCGCTCCCAGGCAGGCCTGCTCGGGAGATTCGCCGCCGGCCATGCGCGTGACCACCGAGTGGGAACCGCACGTGAGGATCACCGCCTCACCGCGGCCGGTGGCGCCGCAGGCACCGGTATCGTTATCCACGTAGAGGCCCGCACCGATGATGGGCGAGTCGCCCACCCGTCCGGGGATCTTGAAGAACAGGCCCGACGTGGTTGTGACGCCCGACAGATCTCCGGCGGTATCGACCACGTTGAGATTGATGGTGCCGTAGGTGCGGATGTACTTCCTGAGATCCGGATCCTCCAGCTCTTCTGCGGAGGTGAACCAGTCGTCTTTCCCGGAGAGAGTCTCCTTCCAGTAGAGGAAGATCTTTCGGGATTTTTCGGTGAGAAGATTTTCTTCCTTGAATCCGTGGAGGCGGGCGAACTCCAGCGCACCCGGCCCGACCAGCAGCACATGGTCGGTGCGCTTCATGACCACCTGGGCAACCCGTGATGGATGACGGATGTTCTCCAGGGAGGCGACAGCGCCGGCGTTGCGGCTGGGTCCGTGCATGACCGAAGAGTCGAGTTGCACCACCCCGCGTTCGTTGGGAAGACCACCGTAGCCGACGGTGATGTCTTCGGGGTCGTCCTCCACGAGATTGACCCCGGCGATAGCGGCATCGAGAGTGTCCTCACCGGCGCGCAGCCGTTCCATGGCGCGCTCCACTGCGGCGAGGCCGTTGGCCGAGCAGATGGCCACGGGGCGAACGGGTTTGCCGCTCGTGGCCGGCGGCGCCGGGGCCGGCAGGGGAGTGCCCCTGATGGCGCCGCTGCCGGCCAGGGCGGTGGCGCCGGCAGCCAGGCCGGCTTTCACGAAGTCGCGTCGTCTGAGTCCCATGATGCCGGCAGCCTAACACAGGTCCCGCCGCACGCTATAATCACGGAATGCGACTCAGGCACCGAACCTTTTCACCCCTGCTGCTGGCGGCACTGGCCGTGGTCCTGCTGGTCCAGACAGGTGTCACCCGGGGGCAGGTGAAGCACTACAACCCGCCCCGGCAGGCTCCCGAATTCAACCTGCCCGGTCTGGATGGCCAGAAGCATGCCCTCAGTGATTATCGCGGACGGGTTCTGGTGCTCTCGGCCTGGGCTTCCTGGTGTATGCCCTGCCGGGAGGAGTTGCCCGAGTTCGCCCGGGCCCGGGATGAACTGGCCGGTCGCTATCCCGAAGCTGTGTTCATGACGGTGAACCTGGGGGAGACGGGCGCCCGGGCAAGATCCTGGATGAACAAGGCCGGTCTCGACCTACCGGTCTTACTGGCCACCACCAAGTTCCTGGAGAAATACGGCTTCATGGTGGTGCCCTCCATCCTTGTTTTCGATCGTGATGGCCGTCTGGCGGTATTGCGTTCGGGCTGGACTCCGGGGATGGACCTGGCGGAAGAACTGTCCCGCGATCTGACCTCCCTGGGAAAGCGGGCGGCTCGCTGACAGTTGCAAGGGGGGTGCACAAAAAAGAAGGCGCGCCCTGAGGCGCGCCTTTCCCCCCCTCCCCCCCGACCGACCTCGCGCTTACCTGTGGGGCCAGGAAGCAGCGTTGGCCAGCCGATCGGTACCCTCTGGTGACGTCCTCCCTACCTGCTGACAAGGATCGGGATCGCCAGCAGGGCGACGACGTACATGAAGCGCCAGATCGTGGCTGGGTTCCCCCTCAAGTTGGCCACAGTCCAGCCCTCCCCAAAAAGAACCGGGAAGAAGTCCCGAATTCATCCGAGAACATCCATATACGGTGACGATTCCGTCATGTCCAGTGGAATTACCATACTGGCGCGGCTTTTGGCGGCTCGACCCGACTTTCATGTGCGTGCCTCCGGCCCTATCTGGTGGTATCCTTACGGGGTGAGGAGAGAGCCATGAGGATTCGCACGAACACCGCGCTGGGCATCCTTGTCTCCCTGGCCACCCTGGCGTTGCCTCTGCTTGCGCAGGCGGCCACGTTCAGCCCCGCCAGGGGCCAGGAAGAAGTCCCCCTGGTGGAGGGCAAGGCAGGCTCGGGCGTCATCCGCTTTTCAGGGAGTGGCGTCAGCGAACGCATCATCCGCGGCCGACGCAGTGCCATGCTCTCCATCCCCATCGAAGTGGACAACCGTTCCCACAAGGACCTGCTGATGAACACCCTGGATCTCTGGGTGGTGACTCCCGATGGCACTGTTCTGTCACAGCCCGAACTGCGTCAGAACGGTGTGGCTGTCTGGCGTGCCGAGGTCAACGCGAAGAAGCGTTCCCAGTTGGTCGCTCTCTTCAGGCTGGGAACAGCGTCTTCGTTCGACAGCTTCGAATTGCACTGGGGTGGCCTGCTGGCTTATCGGCCGCGGACCGGCGTGGTGCAATATGCGGCCGCCCCTGGAGACGGGTACGTGTCGCAGGTCCCGGCCGCGGCACCATCGTCCACCGATTCGGGACGCGACATCGATGACCAGTATCCACTCGATGATCTCTATGCGGCGGATCCCTACTGGACTCTGGAAGACCCCGATGACTGGAACGAGCCGTACTATGGCCTGTCGTTCGGCTTCGTCTTCGGCTATCCCTGGTATCCCTACGGCTATTACCCCTACTACGGTTATCCTGGATACGGCTATGGCTACTACCCCCCGTATTATCCGTATTACCCCTGTTCCGGTTGTACGGGCATCTCGGGCCGTCAGGTGAAAGAGAATGCCATCCTGGACCAGGCGGGTCGCGACCCGACAGGTACCTCCGGCGGAGTCCGGCGGGTGGACAGTGCCGCAGCGCGCGGCCGTGATCGTGGCAGCGGCGAACCCGGCCGGGTCATCACCACCACCAGCCGGAGTTCCGTGGGTCGAGCGACCGGCTCCCGAAGTTCCCGTGACCGGAGTTCGATCAGCCGCACATCAAGGTCGCGAAGTTCCGGCGGCCGGAGTTCCGTAGGCCGCTCCAGTGCCGGTCGCTCCAGTACTGGTCGCTCCAGTGCCGGCCGCTCCCGCGGCGGTCACGCGGGCGGAGGCTCTCGCTCATCGGGCCGCGGCCGCGGGCGCTGATCCTTCCGTGTCCGGTGCCCTCTCCGCCGGGGGACTCAGTCGCGAGCGTCTCGAAGCCATCGAGGAAGCCCGACTGCTGCCGTGTGCCCTGCGTTCAGCGGCAGCAACGCGCCGCCACCCGGTTGATCCTGAAGGTCGCACTTTTGATCTGCGCACCGAATTTCAGCGGGACCGGGATCGCATTGTTCATGCCCGTGCGTTCCGCCGCCTCCGTCACAAGACCCAGCTCTACCTGATAGGCGGGGACGATCACACCCGCAATCGTCTCATTCATACGCTGGAGGTGGTCGGCATGGCCCGCACTCTCTCCCGGGCGCTGGGCCTCAACGAGGATCTGACCGAGGCCATTGCCCTGGGCCACGATCTGGGGCACAGTGCCTTTGGCCTGCCAGGAGAACGGGTTCTCCACGGCATCCTCAGCGGCGACGTCAAGATCTCCGGACTGGAACCCCATGTGGCGTCGGTGGGAGGGTTCAAGCACAATCAGCAGAGCCTGCGCGTGGTGGACCGGCTGGAGAAGCGCTACCGCCACCCCGGCCTGAACCTCACCGACGCGGTGCGGGAGGGAATCCTCAAGTCGGCCGATCCGGGCGAGGGCATCTCGTATCCCGACGTGATCTGCGAGGGATTGCACCTGGACCTGGCGCCTTTTCTGGAAACCCAGGTCGTGATTCTGGCCGATGCCATTGCCACCCAGGTCCATGACCTGGATGACGGGCTCCATGGCGGTGCCCTGGCCCTGGAAGAAGTCCATCATCTTGCGATTGTGCGTCAGGTCGCCGCACGCATGGGTCACGCCCTGGGACGCGGACGTTTCCTGCGCATCAATCAACTCAACCGGGGCCTGGTGCACCTGCTGGTCACGGCGGGGGCGACACATGGGGCCGCTGCCGTGGCTGCCTGGATGGAGAGCACCTCGCTGGCAGTCCATGATGAGTTCGCAGCCAGGCGGCAGAAGTTGCCCGCCGACCTGATCACCCTGCCTCCGAAAGTGTACGCCATGCACGCTGAACTGGCGGAGCTGGTGTCCCGGCGTGTGATCAATTCATTCACGGTGCAGCGCGCCGATGAACGGGCCGGTCATTGTATGAGGACGTTGTTCTCAGTTTTCTACCATGATCCGCGCCTCCTCGAGGACCATGTGCTCATCCGGTTCCGGGAGGAAACCGGAGTGCGCTTTCTGCGCGACTGCCGGCCCGCGGACATGGCGCGGGAGATCGCGGACCACTACCATGGCAACCCCATCTTCGTGCGCCTCCTGGCCGATCATTTGGCCAGCATGACTGACACCTGGGCCATGAAGGAATACCGCCGCCTGAAACAATGACGAGACGCCACAGCGGAGTCCCCGGCAGGGTCATGACACCTGGCGCGGCCTTGTGAATCGACTGCAACCTGGAAAACGTTTGGATCGGGAAGGCATGACACCGCCGGGTAGCCCCTGGTTTGTCTTGCCAGGGCCACCGCCGGGTCGGCCGCCGAAGTTCCGGTTTATTTTCAACTCTGGCTTAGCCAGAGCTGGTCGTGTAGGCTGTCGCCGTGCAATACGGTTTTCTCATGGACCATAACCGCTGCATCGGCTGCCACGCCTGCACGGTGGCCTGCAAGGCCGAGAACGATGTGCCTGTGGGCAGCTTTCGCACCTGGGTCAAATACACCGAGCAAGGAACATTTCCGGATGTCAAGCGGCATTTTGCCGTGCTGCGCTGCAACCACTGCACGAAGGCGCCCTGTGTCACCATCTGCCCGGTGAACGCCCTGGAAAAGCGGGTTGATGGCATCGTGGATCTCGACCGGGATGCCTGCATCGGTTGCCGGGCCTGCATGCAGGCCTGCCCCTACGACGCTCTCTATCTGAATGAAGACTCGGGAGCCGTGGAGAAGTGCCATTTCTGCGCCCACCGGGTGGAGCGCGGCCTGGAGCCGGCGTGTGTCGTGGTCTGCCCGGAGCAGGCCATCATCAGCGGCGATTTGCACGATCCCCAATCAGCCATTGCGGGCATGATCCGTGACATGCCCACCGAAGTCCGCAGTCCCGAACAGGGCACCGGTCCCAACGTCCATTACACCGGGCACGAGCCCACGGTTCTGCAACCGGGCGCGGCCGCCAGGCCAGAGACCTATCTCTGGAGCCAGCGCCAGATGCACAAGCCCGAGGCGTGGCCCGCCAGCCTGCCGGTCGCACCGGACACGGTCACCGTGCTGGATACGGACCACAAGGTGGAGTGGGGCTGGCCCGTGGGTGCCTATCTCATCACCAAGGGGATCGCCGCCGGTGTCGCCCTTCTGGCGCCCTGGGCGGTGCCGCTGGGTGCCGGGAAGGTGGCAGCCGGCATTCTTCCGGATGTACTGGCCCTGGTCTTCATGGCGATCACCCTGCTGCTCCTGGCCGGCGACCTGGCCCGGCCGCTGCTCTTTCTGCGCATCCTGACCCGTCCCAACTGGCGCAGCTGGCTGGTCTGGGGTGCGGTGATCCTGTCGGCCTTCATGGGCGTGGTGACGGGCGGCTTGATCCTGCGCCTCATGGGCGCTGATGATATGGCGAATCTGCTGCGCTGGGCGGCTGCTGTTCTTGCCCTGCCGGCGGCGGGGTACACGGCGTTCCTGTTCGGCCAGTGCGAGGGACGCGATCTGTGGCAAAGCCGGCTTCTTCTGCCCCATCTGCTGGTCCAGGCGGTGCTCTGCGGCGCTGCCATCTTTCTCTTCATGGCGCCGGGATCCGGCCGTCTGCAGGGTCTGCTGGCAGGTGCTGCTGCCGCTCACCTCATCTTTTCTCTGGTCGATCGATACCGCCGCCATGACACGGCCAACGCCCGCCAGGGAGCGGCTTTTCTGGGCGTCGTGGCCTGGGGACCGCTGCGCCCCTACCGGGACGGGCTGCTGGTGGGTGGCCTGCTGGCGGCTCTGCTGACTTTGGTGGCTCCCCTTGCCGCCGCCGCCGCAGCCCTCATCGGACTGGGCGCCTACGAATGGGCTTATGTGCGCGCCGGCCAGCTTCCTCCCAATTCATGATGCCAAAAAAGCCTGAACCCATTAATTCTTCCGGCGACCGCGCACAGCGGGGCGGTCGTTTGCCCATGACCGAGACACCACTGGAATCTTTTCCGCCGGTGGAACAGTGGGACAACTGGAGCGAGTACGACGCCGCCGCCTGGCCCCGCCGTGTGGAACGCAAGATGATGCTGATCCCCACCACCTGTTTCAACTGCGAGGCGGGTTGCGGACTCATGGCCTACGTGGACAGGGAGACGCTGAAGATTCACCGGTTGGAAGGCAATCCCCATCACCCCGGATCACGAGGCCGCAATTGTGCCAAGGGTCCGGCCACGTTGAATCAGATCGAAGACCCGGAGCGCATCCTTTACCCGATGAAACGAGTCGGGCCCCGTGGGTCGGGACAGTTCCAGCGCACCACCTGGGATGAAGTGCTGGGCACCATCGGGGACGCCATCGCCCGGGCCCTGCGTGAGGGCCGCCATGACGAGGTCATGTACCACGTGGGCCGGCCCGGCGCCGACGGTTACATGGACCGGGTCCTGAGGTCGTGGGGTATAGATGGTCACAACTCCCATACCAATGTCTGTTCGGCGGCGGCCCGCCTGGGATACGCCCTGTGGGGCGGGGCCGATCGGCCTTCACCCGATTTTGCCAACGCGCGCTACATCATGCTCCTCTCCGCTCATCTGGAAACCGGGCACTACTTCATTCCCCACGCCCAGCGCATCATGGATGCCAAGGAGAAGGGCGCGAAACTGTGCGCGGTGGATGTGCGCCTGTCCAACACCGCCTCCATGGCCGACGAATGGCTGGCTCCCTGGCCGGGAACCGAGGCCATGATGCTGCTGGCCATGGCCCATGTGATCCTGAGTGAAAACCTGCACAATCGCGATTTCCTGAAGGAGTGGACCAACTGGCGGGAAATGCCAGGTGTGGACAGCGGTGACGGCCCCGACTTCGAGGCTTTCCTCGCCGCACTGGCGAAACACCTGAGCGAGTTCACTCCCCAGCGGGCGGCGGAAGAGTGCGGCCTTTCGGTGGAGCAGATCCTGCGGGTGGCCCGGGATATCGGCGAAGCCGGCAGTGCTTTCGCTGCCCACGTGTGGCGTAACGCGGCGGCGGGCAACCTGGGTGGCTGGCAGGTGGCACGCTGCCTGCAGCTTCTGGTGGTCCTGGTGGGTGGTGTCGGCGCCCGCGGTGGCACCAATCCCAACACGTCGGACAAATTCGTGGCGTCGCCCTTCTCGCAGCCGCCACCCCAGAACCGCTGGAACGAGCTTCTCTATCCGCGCGAGTACCCCCTCTCACACCACGAACTGTCCTACCTGTTGCCTCACTTCCTCAGCGAGGGGCGCGGCCGTCTGGCGGTCTACTTCACCCGTGTCTACAACCCCGTGTGGACGAATCCCGACGGTCTCATGTGGGAGAAAGTCCTGCGCGACGAGAGCAAGATAGGCCTGCACGTGGCCCTGACCCCGGTCTGGAGCGAGACGGCCCAGTATGCCGACTACGTTCTGCCCATGGGAATGGGAGCCGAGCGCCACGACCTCATGAGCCAGGAGACTCATGCGGCCCGCTGGATCAGTTTTCGCCAGCCGGTGCTGCGTGTGGCCCGGGAGCGTCTGGGCCGGCCGGTGGAGTGGACCTGGCAGGCCAACCCGGGTGAGGTCTGGGAGGAGGATGAATTCTGGATCGCTCTCTCGTGGGGCATGGATGGCGACGGTTCCCTGGGCATCAGAAAATACTACGAGTCGCCCTACCGCCCGGGAGAGCGCATCAGCATCGATGAGTATTACCGCTGGATCTTCGAAAATTCCGTGCCGGGTCTGCCGGAGGAAGCTGCCCGCAAGAATCTCACACCTCTCGCTTACATGCGGAAGTTCGGCGCGTTTGAGGTGGAGCGTGACACCTATCAGGCTCATGCCCGGAAGCTGTCCGATGACGAGATGGCAGGCGGCGTCGAACTCGACGGCGCGGGGGTGATCCGGCGGGAAGGGAAGGCGGTGGGCGTGGTGGCGGACGGTGCGCCCCGGGTCGGTTTTCCCACACCCTCCCGCCGCCTGGAGATCTACAGCACGACCCTGGCGGCATGGGGCTGGCCCGAGCACGCTCTGCCCGGGTATATCGAGAGCCATATCCATAGGCGACACCTGGATCAGGAGAAGGGAGAGTATGTGCTGGTGGCCACCTTCAGGCTGCCGACCCTGATCCACACTCGCTCGGCGAATTCCAAGTGGCTCTACGAACTGTCCAACACCAACCCGGTGTGGGTCCACCCTGAAGATGCCCGGCGCATAGGTGTGAAGACAGGAGATTGTCTGCGCGTCGCCACGCGCATCGGCCACTATGTCAACAAGGTGTGGGTGACCGAGGGCATGCGTCCCGGTGTACTGGCATGTTCCCATCATCTTGGACGCTGGCGCCTGTTCGACCAGGTGGGGCCCGGTCACTGGGCCGGCGTGCCGGTGGAGCAAAGTGAGATAGCACCGGGTGTGGTGCGCTTCCGGCGCCGCGGCGACATCCATCCCTTCAGCAGTGATGACCCGGACAGTCAGCGCGTCTGGTGGACCGACGGCGGGGTCCACCAGAATCTCATCTTTCCCGTGCAGCCGGATCCAATCTCGGGGATGCATTGCTGGCACCAGCGGGTCACGGTGGAGCCGGCGCGCCCGGACGATCGCTATGGCGACGTGGTGGTGGACACGAACCGGTCCATGGAGGTCTACCGTGAGTGGCTGGCCCTGTCGCGCCCGGGCCCGGGCCCGGGCGGTCTGCGCCGGCCCCTCTGGCTGTCCCGGGCCGTGCGCCCGGCCGATGAGGCCTACCGGGTTCCCGACTGATTCAAGGCCTTTTCCAACCTTTACCCCCCTACCGGCGTTTTGGAGGTGAGCGGGCCCATGTGAGCGCCCGGGGAGGATGGATGGGAGCCGTGGCGGCCAATCTGGCCTGGAAGGAACCGGGGGATGTGGAGGATCTGATTCGCCGGGCCCAGGCCGGTGATGTGGATGCCTTCGAAGGGGTCTACAGGCAGCATTGCGGGCGTGTCTTTGCCCTCATCCTGCGCCTGACCGGTGACTGGCAGAGGGCAGAGGAATTGACCCAGGAAACCTTCTTCAAGGTCTGGCGCAACCTGGCCCGTTACAGGGCGGGAACCCGCTTCCAGGCCTGGCTGCGAACCATCGCCATGAACACGGTTTTCGGGGAGGCACGCAGCCGGGCCCGGCGAAACGCAAGGGAGGTGGCTCCGGCCGATCCCGACAACTGGGACCCGCCGGCGCATTCCGTGGAGCCCCTTCTGGCTCTGGACCTGGAGAAGGCCATGGCCCGACTGCCGGCGGGCGCACGCAAAGTTTTCGTCCTCTATGAAGTGGAAGGCCTGCAGCATGATGAGATCGGAAGGTGTCTTGGTCTGGCAACCGGGACATCCAAGGCCCAGCTCCATCGTGCACGCCGGCTTCTGCGGGAGGCTCTATCATCATGAGTTGCACACTGCGTCGTGAAGAGAACATTAACGATCTCCTGGATGACATCCTGGACGGAGCCGGCCGGGAGGAGATACGGGCGCACCTGGTGGCGTGCCCATCCTGCCGGACCACCCGAGCAGAACTTGAGAAGCTGGCCCTGCGGGCCCGTGAACTGCCCGGCACCATGGCACCTTCCAGCGACCTCTGGCCGGACCTGCGCCGTCGGATCGAAGTCGAGAAGCGGTTTGCGCCCCGGCCCCTGCCCCATTG
>SMYD01000165.1 GCA_004356015.1 Acidobacteriota bacterium
CCCCGGTGTGTCCCGCCAGGACCTCCGCGGTCTTCCTGGACTGGAAGGGTTCTACAAGGATGACCTTCATGCCTGCAGCTTTCATCTTCTTGATGACCCTGGCCAGGTGTGGTGGCGAAGGAGGAATGCCGGGCTTCGGCTCCAGGAAGGTCTCGGCCTGAAGCTGGAAGCGGCTGGCAAAGTATCTCCAGGTGTTGTGATAGGTCACGATGGGCATCCCGCCATAAGGCGCGAGAGTCTCCGTCCAGATTTTCATCCTCGTGTTCAGCATTTGACTGAATCGGGACAGGTTATTCTGATACGAAGCACAGCCATCGGCGTCGAGCCGGCAGAAAACCTCGGCAAGATGCCTGGCGACAATTCCTGAATTAAGCGGATCCATGAGGAAGTGGGGATTGCCCAGGGCATGAATGTCTCCCTGCGAGCGATCCAGCTCGACGGGAATGTCGAGCAACTGAATGCCTACCGAACCCCTCACTCGACCGCTTGCTCCAGGGAGGACGTTCTTGTTCCTGGCACCCTTCACCAGAGGAGCAAGCCACCCGATCTCCAGGGCGGCACCGCTCTCGATCAAGATGTCAGCGCGGTTCAGAGCAACGATATAGCTGGGCCTGGCATCCACGAAGTGGGGATCCTCGGTCGCCTTGGCCAAGGATTTTACGGTGACCCGGTCGCCGCCGATGGCCCTGGCAAGAGCCGCGTAGTCATTGGTGGTGGCCACGATTTTGAGCCCGGAACCGGCATGGACCGCCGTCGGGATCAGGAGCAGGGCGGCGAGGGTCAGCAGCTTTTGAAACATATTGTGTTCTCCGAACCGTTGACGGTACGATCTGGTGCCTGATTAGAATTTATGTGCTGCATGCGCGCCCAGAGTGAACTCAAACTGCAGCCACAGGGAATGGGAATCCTCAAATTCATCCCTATCGTCATGGTTGTACTGCAACCTCAACTTGGAGTACTCCGTGGGAAACCATGTGAGGTTCGTCGAGATCCGCCTGCGATGTTCGAAGAATGGTGAGACCTCACCGCCGTCATCCCCGCCCATCCTGCCATACCGGATCCCGGCCACCCAGCCCCGCCTGTATCCCCACAATATCTGGCTATAAGCCGCCCAATCCTCGAAGGTTTCCAGCGGATCCTCCGCTCGGTACCGGCGCTTCATTCCCTCCGCCTGAAACTTCACGAACGGGAAACCCTGCATGGCTCGCGGAGATTTCCACTTCCAGAAAACGTCAGCTCCGTAGATGGCCGTACGACCGCCGTCCCCGGTACCGTTGGGTCCCCGCGCTGCTGACGCGCCCACGAGGAGGGTTTGGTTGTCCGTCAGGTCCAGAGACGCCGCGTACCGGGGGACGTACAGCAAGTCCTCTGCATCCCGGACTGAAGCGTCAATGAGAATGCGACCGAACACTTCCTCGTCTGCCTCGAAACCGAAGCTGTTCAGAGTTTCGCCGAAAGCATTCTGGACGGTGAGGAACAGCTCTGAGAAAAACGGCACTGGCATCAGCCACGACAGCTCGATACCGCTGCTACGAAGGCCGTCCGGGCCGAGCATTCGCGCGTTACTCAGCGGCTGGTCAACGAAATCCCAGGAATGAGGGTGCTGAGAATTGAGCCTTCCGAACTCGGTGAAGAAGTGCCCGACCTTGACCTGTAGATTGTAGGGCAAGCTGGTCGTCGTGGCATAGATCTCCTCGACCTCAACCTCGGTCTTCCCGGATGGTGATTCGACGAAAATGATGTTCGCCTGGGCCGTGAAATAGGGATCCACTGCGCCGCTGAACACGAGCTCCACATTCTGGACGGTAAACCCTCGCCGGGAAGGATCGTGCGAACCCAATTGGAGATTGGGGACGTCGGGATCGCTCGAGGCGCCAGCAGCCACCAGGCCGTCCAGGGAGATATTCATGTAGCTCTTGCCGGAGCGATTCGAGATGACGGTCAGAGGTCGCGGACTCGGAGGCTGGGGTGGGTCATCGGCTTGCATCTGCCCCGTACCCAGTTCTTCGACCAGTTGCTGCTCCAACTCGGACTCCGACGGGGTGCTCTCCACCTCGGCCATGCCCTCTTCGACCGGTTCTGCTTCGTCCATCCCCTGCGCCAACAGCTTCTGGATGATGGCTTGTTGTTGAGCGACGGTTTGCTCGAGCTGTTCGATTCTCTCAAGCAGAGTGCCACTCTCAGGTTTTTGGTCTCCCTCGGCAGCGGAAGCAAAACCGGCACTCCCGGCCATCATACTCAGCGCGAGTGCCCCCGCGGTGACGAGGCGCCAGAGGACTTGTTTCCTGCCCTGAGATCGTTGGATGTCTTTCATTCCACCTCTCGTTCCGACTCGCACCGTCGCTCCTCGCCTCCCAGGCTCCGGGACCTCTTCCAGGCGTTGCTCCAGATGATCGCCTCGCTCCTGCAGGGACTGATTTTCTGAATCAGGCAGTGTCTTGTCGGCCCCAGGACTCCTGGGGGGACAGGCCAAGGCCGGCCAAGGCGACCATCCGCGCCCGGCCGATCCTGCGCCGCCCGCAGGGTGAAAGGATGGAATCGTGCATGTTGACTCCATGAGACATGGTGACATCGGTTTTTGAGAGGGAGAGGTCGACAACCCTCACCCCCTGTCCTGCCGGAAGCGCCGCAATCCCGCCAGCGCGGTTCTCTCGGCGTGAGGTGGACCGGGCACCGCCGACGGCGGCGCCCTACGCTCTACGCCTGCCTCTGCTTCTTCAAGCCCAGCGTCCGGGGTCGGGTGCCGGTGGAGGGCGGGGCAGGAGAGATGTCTCCGGATGGAGGCATGAGATCGGGACACCGGCGCCTGGAGATTTCAGACGGGCGACCGGAACGGTGGCCGGCACCGGCGAAGCACCCACTCCGTGGGTGAGCAGATCGCGCAGCAACTTGCAGGCGAAACAACCGTTCCAGAGGCGGGGCGGGTTGCCGGGGACTTCCTCCCGGCCGTCAACCAGAAGCGAGGGCGCGTGCCGCTGAATCCCCGGCCGACAGGAATGGCCGGCTTCCAGGAGCGCAGGAAGCGGCAGGAGGAAAAACAGCAGGGTCCACGTCAGGAACCTGCTGTACCTCAGTGAGAACCACCTGTCCAGCACACAGGACATTCATGCTCCTCTTGCTCCCATTGAGGATGGTAGACCTTCAGCCTGACAACCGGCAAGAGGAGAGCGAGATCCAGAGCAAGCGCATGTGGGAGGCCAGGAACCTCACGACCGGGTCGACTGGCCGTCTGTCCGGTCACGCCGGCGCGCCTCACGCCGCCCGGGCCTGTATCCCTCCCCGGGCCGGCGGTTCGTGCTGTGGACATGGTCCTCCCGGCGGGCGATCTTCTGGGCAGCGTGGCGGCGTGCCAGCAGGGCTTCCCGGGGCGGATATTCCGGGATGAGGGCGTCGCACCCGTCGCCGATGAGATCACTGCGGCCAGCTTTCAGCAGGATCTTGCGGACCTGGAAATAATTCTCGGGCGCGAAGAATTGCAACAGCGCTCGCTGAGCCTGCCGATCCCGCAAACCTCTGGCCACCACCACGGGTTTCATGGTCATGGGATCCAGACCCGTGTGATACATGCAGGCAGCGATATCAAACGGCGCCGGGATGAAGTCCTGGACCTGGTCAGGCCGGTATCCGTTCCTCTTCAGAAACAGGGCCAGTTCGATCATGGCCTTGATGTCGCTGCCGGGGTGGGAGGAGATGAAATAGGGCACCAGGTATTGCTTCTTGCCCACCTCTCGCGAAGCGCGAGTAAATTTCTCGTCAAAGTCCCTGAAGGTCTCGGCGGCCGGGCGCTTCATGAGCCGCAGGGTCTCGGGATCCGAATGTTCCTGAGCCACCTTCAGGTGACCGCCCACATGATGACGGGCAAGTTCCCGCAGGTATTCGGGCTCGGTGCGCGCCAGATCCATGCGCACACCGCTGGCCACAAGCACCTTGCGGATGCCGGGCTGGCGACGAGTCTCGCGCATGAGACGGGTCAGAGGCCCGTGGTCGGTTCCCAGGAGGCGACACACGGTGGGATGAACACAGGAGAGGCGCCGGCAGATTGCCTCGATTTCGGGACGCTTGCAGCGCATCCGGTACATATTGGCTGTCGGGCCGCCTATATCGCTGACAATCCCCTTGAAGGCCTTGTCCTCTGCCATGCCCCTGACTTCCCGGACGATGGAAGACTCGCTGCGTGACTGGATGATGCGTCCCTGATGCGTCGTGATGGAGCAGTAGGTGCAGCCGCCGAAACAGCCGCGCATGATGGTCACCGAATCCTTGACGACCTGGAAGGCAGGGATGTCCTCTGTGTAGCCCGGGTGCGGTTTGCGGGTGTACGGCAGACCATAATAGAAGTCCATGGCCTGGGTTGACTCGGGCAGGCGCGGCGGATTGCAGACGACAGCCCGTCGTCCGTGCCACTGCACCAGCGTGCGCGCATTGTAGGCGTTGGTCTCCTGATGAATGATCCGGGTGGCCCGGGCGAACGCCCTCTTGTCGCTCTTGACCTCTTCGAAGGTTGGCAATGAGAGAATCTCCGGACCGGCCTGTGGGGTCTCTCTCGCACCCATGGCGTAGGCCACTCCCCTCATATCACGCAGATCCTGAACCTTCTCTCCGGCGGCCAGGCGTCTCGCGATCTCGAGAATAGAGGACTCTCCCATTCCGTACGCCACCAGGTCCGCCTTGGTATCCAGCAGGATCGACCGCCGGACCGTATCGCTCCAGTAGTCGTAATGGGCCAGCCGCCGCAAGGACGCTTCCACACCACCGGCAATCACCGGCACGCCTTTGTAGGCTTCCCGGGCTCGCTGGCAATAGGCCAGGGTCGCACGATCCGGGCGCATGCCGATCCGCCCCCCTTCTGAATAGGCATCGTCGTTGCGGACCTTGCGGTTCGCCGTGTAGTGATTGATCATGGAGTCCATGTTGCCGGCGCTGATGGCGAAGAAGAGACGCGGCCGCCCGAAGGTTCGCCACGCTTCACAATCCTGCCAGGGGGGCTGCGCCAGCATGCCGACACGGAACCCGTGGGCCTCCAGCACTCTGCCCAGGAGAGCCATGGCAAAGCTGGGGTGATCGATATAGGCGTCGCCAGTGACGAAGACCACATCCACTGCGTCCCAGCCACGTGCCAGCATCTCCACCCGTGACGTGGGCAGAAACTCCGCCGGACGCCGGCGCCCATGAACGGGCAGCGGCAACAGCGGAGTCGCATTCTCAGCTCCAGGCTGAGGCCTTTGATGCGGAGACAACATGGAACCCTCAGGGTATCCGGTTTGCCAGGATGCTTGCCAGCTTTGTAAAATCCAGGTTGCCGCCCGAGACGACACACACAACCTTCCCGGATCCCGCCTTCCCTGCCAGCGCGGCCGCCACCGGCGCGGCCCCAGCCCCTTCGGCCAGGACCCGGTTTCGCTCAAGAAGGAGGCGGATGGCGGAGGCCACCTCGCCCGGCGCCACGACCAGTGAGCCGGCCAGGAGCCGACGGGCCAGGGGCCAGATCTCCGGCAGCACGCTCTTGCCGCCGATCCCATCCACAAAACTCGTCACATAGTCGATGGCAACGGGCTTGCCGGCGGCCCACGAAGCAGCCAGGGGCGCAGCCGTCTCCACTTCACAGGCATACACCAGCACCTGAGGACGCAGCGCCGCCAGGGCCGACGCGATGCCACAACTCAGGCCACCGCCACCGTAGGGCACAAGAACCGCGTCCACGTCAGGCAGGTCTTCCGCGATCTCCAGGCCGATGGTGGCATTGCCGGCCATGACCGCAGGGTCGCTGACCGGATGAATGAACAGGCCGTCCAGGCCCGGGTACGTATGATTCACGATGACCTGCCACCACTCCTCGAAGGAGACCTTGATGATCCTGGCACCCAGGCGCTGGATGGCGGCCAGCTTGGTCTCGGGAGCATGGTCGGGCACCACCGCCGTGCAGGCAACGCCCCTCTCACGGGCGGCCAGGGCAAGTCCCTGGGCCATGTTGCCGGCACTGGCGGTGTAGACTCCGTGGATCAGATCCCGATCCTCTGCGGCGCCCAGCGCCGATGCCGCACCCCGAATCTTGAACGACCCCACTGGCTGCAGATTCTCCAGCTTGAGAAAAATCTCGGCCGGTGCATCCTCCAGGTTGAGACGGACCAGTGGAGTTCTCAGAGCCAGGCCTTCAGTTCGCCGCTGAGCTTCACGGATGGCGCCCAGAGAGATTTGTTCAATCGGTTGCATGCCGCTCACCCTCCCAGGGTATCCAGGTGCCTCCGTCCTCCTGCTGCGCCCTTTCATATACTTCATAGGCGGCCGCCAGATCTTCAACGGCCAGGCCAAGAGACTCGAACAAGGTGATTTCCCCATTGTGGGAGCGGCCGGCACGCGAGCCCTCAAGGACCTCTCCCAGTTCACCAACCTCGACATCCTCCCGGCACACAGCCCCTTCCTGGATGGCCAGGAGAAGGTCACCTGCTTCGGCGAACAGCGATTCCCTGCGATCGGTGAACAGGCGGGAACGGGCCACCGCAGTCCCGTCCAGTTCCCGGGCGCCAGGTGTGCAGGCCCCCACAGCGTTGATGTGCGTGCCCGGCGAGAGCCAGTCACCCTTCAGGATCGGCTGGGGAGCTCCGCTGACCGTGCATACGATATCGGCGTCGGCGACCGCTTCCCGGGCTTTTGCCACCGCCATGATCTCCAGATCATGCCGCCGGGATTCCCGCCGGGCGAAGGCCTCGGCATGGGCCGGGTTGCGGCTAAAAACGCGAACAGTCCGCAACCGGCGAACCTTCAGGATTGCTTGAAGATGCGTCCGCGCCTGCACTCCCGATCCCAGGAGCGCCAGGAGGCCTGCATCCTCGCGCGCCAGGAGGCGTGTGGCCACGGCCGACACCGCCGCTGTCCTGATGGCGGTGATGGCGGCGGCATCCACCAGGGCCAGGGGGCGGCCGCTGCTCGTCTCGAACAGAAGGACGGCTCCCTGGTGAGAACCCATCTGCGTGCCGGTATTCTCCGGAAAGACCGAGAGAATCTTGACACCCATGATGGCGGGATCTTCCAGGATGGCCGGCATGAGACCCAGGAGCCCGCGCTTGTCCGGCAGCCGGGTCATGCTCCGGAGAGGCTGGGTAGCCTTGCCGGCTTGCAGGGCGAGCAGGACTCCCTCCATCAACTGGATGCACCGCGCCATGGGAAGTAAGCGCGCCACATCCCGGCCGTCGAGGAGGCAGAGGTTCACGCTGGGTGTTATACCCCTTTTCACTCTCTCACGGTGTTCTCGCACTCAGGCTTCCGCGTTTGAACCCCATTCAGCGTTCCAATGCAGCCAGCAGAACAAGAAAGCAAATTGATATATGGAAAGTGTCTTTAGTTTTTCGGAAGGGGCTGGAGAAGCCGGCCACCATAGAGTCCGCGTGAGGGGGAGTACAAGCGCTGCGGCGGGATACCAGCGGGGTCAGGGCTCGCGGTTTGGCCGCGGGCTGTAGTCCAGGAAGGTGCCGGTTGCCCGCCAGAGAGCCTCCAGTCGATCAATGCGCTCGCGGGCCTCGTCACGAAGCTCGCTGGCGACCCGGGCGACGATGAGCTCTGCCGCGGTGACCGCGGGAATGGAGCTGTCAAACGGGCCAACGGCCGGGATCTTCAGCTCGCACCAGGTCTTGGTGAGAGAGGCGAGCGGTGAGAGTGGTCCGTCGGTGATGGCGACGATGGTCACCCCGAGCTTGGCCAGAGCGCGCGCCGCAGTGACGGAGTTGAAGCGATAACGCGCGAAGTCAAAGACCACCGCGACATCGCCGGGGGCCGCACTGCTCAGATCGCGACCGGTGGAATGCTCTTCCACGAGATGCACATCGGGACGGAGCATGGCCAGACCGCTGTTCAGGGCATGTGCTCCCGCCATGGACGTCTCGCCGGAAAGGATCCACACGTTGCGCCCGCTGACGATGGGGGCGGCGAGTGCTGCGAGACGCTTCTCGTCCAGCGCCTGGAAGGCGGCGTGAATCGCATCCTCGATGGCGAGGCGGATCGGGGCGAGGGACCCGTCCTGGTGCAGGATCCTGTGACTGGGGCTCGAGAGTTGCAGGGAAACCCCGGCACGGACCCGGTTTTGCAGATCGCTGTAGCCCGCAAACCCGAGCTTGGTCGCGAAGCGCACGATGGACGGGCGGCTGGTTCCAACCCGATCGGCAAGGTCCGAGACGGTGCCGAAGGCGAGCAGCGTCGGATCGTCGAGGACCGCTTCGGCGATACGGCGCTCGGTCGGCGTCAGCCGCATGTTGGCGGATGCAATCAGGTCCTTGATAGACAATCCTGGCCCTCCGGTGAGCAATGTGTTACATTCATTCAATGTTAATGTACATTTGGTTACAAGTCCACCCCTGACTGGCACAGACTGCGGAAACGAGTCCAGACCATGAGCAAATCTCCGAAGCATGTCCCCACCGCGAGAGAGCAGGCGTTTCTCGACCGTGTCGATAATCCCCGGTATGAGCGCGGCATGATCAACGGGCTGGCACCCTTCTTTGATGAGCGCGCGCCTCAGGACATGCTCGGGTTCTACAGCCCGGCCGAGATCGACGCGTTGCGGGAGTTGAAGAACACCGACCGCGACGTTGAGGCGCGAATGCCGGTGAAGATCACGCGCCACTACTTCGATCTGGCCAGGCGGAGCAGGCCGATCCAGCACATCGTCAAGGCCAGCCCCGAGGAGACGCAGGACCTGGCGGGCTCGGAGGATCCCGGCTTCCAGATGGACTACAGCCCCGTCGAGGGGCTGCTGCACAAGTACGAGATGGGCCTCATGTATGTGACCTCCACTTGCTCGGCGCACTGTCGCTTCTGCTATCGCGAGGAGCTGATCGGCCGCAAGGAGATCGAGCGCCAGGACGGCACCGTGGCGAAGAAGGGACTGGCGCAGATTTCCGAGATCACCTCCTACATCCGGTCTCACAACGAACGCGTTGCCGCCAACGGCGGGCTGCACCCTGAGTCCGGTCGCGAGAAGCTGCGCGAGATGCTGCTCTCCGGCGGCGACCCGCTGATTCTCTCCAACTCGAAGATCGCCGCATGGCTCGCGGCGCTGGCCGAAGTCGACATCGAGTCCATTCGCATCGGCACCAAAGAGATGGCGTTCTTCCCGCAGCGGTTCGACGACGCGTTCCTGGCCATGCTCGATGGATTCCACGCAACGTATCCTCAGGTCGGATTGCGCCTGATGCTGCACTTCAACCACCCGGACGAGTTTCTCGCCAAGGACGACAAAGGTCACTACATCGAGGATGCATCCGGATTTCTCCAGTGGGTCCCCGCCACTGAGCGGGCCATGCGGGGATTGGTCTCGCGTGGATGGATCAGCATCGAGAACCAGGCGCCCATCATCAAGAACGTCAACGACGACCCGGTCGCCCTGCGCATCATGCAGCGCGCTATCAAGCGGGTGGGAGCCGAGAATCACTACTTCTTCTGCGGGCGCGACATCGTCGCGCACCGGGCGTTCAATGTCCCCATCGAGACCGCCTGGAACATTCTCAACGAATCGCAGAAGGGGCTGTCCGGTGTCGAGAATCACGCGCGCCTCTCCATCACCCACTACAGGGGCAAGACCGAGGTCTGTGCCGTGACCGAGGGGCCGATTCCGGGGCTTGCCGGCAGCGAGGGCGGCGTGGTCATTTTCAAGATCTTGCGCAACGCTGCCAGCGCCCCCCACCGTGGCAAGGTCTGCATCGTGGGGCGCAACCCCGAGGCGATTTGGTTTGATGGCTACGAGGACCGCGTCCTGTTCGATGAGGCGGGGCTGTTTGACTACTCGCGGGTGACCGTCCCTGGTGTCGAGGCCCAGGAGGCGAGCTGAGCCATGATCAACAAGCAGGTGGCAAGCGCCGCCGAGGCGGTGGCGGACCTGTTCGACGGCGCAACCATCATGATCGGTGGATTCGGCGAGGCGGGCAGTCCCATCGAGTTGATTCATGCCTTGATCGATCAGGGTGCCAGGAATCTCACGGCAGTCAACAACAATACCGGCAGTGGTGAAGTCGGACTCGCGGCCCTGATCAAGGCTGGCCGCGTCTCCAGAATGATCTGCTCCTACCCGCGCACGGCCAACTCCACCGAGTTCCCCAAGCTGTACCACAGAGGAGCCATCCAGCTGGATCTGGTGCCGCAGGGGACCCTCGCCGAGCGCATTCGTGCCGGCGGCGCGGGCATCCCTGCTTTCTACACCCCGACCTCCCTGGACACGCCGCTGGAGAAGGGCAAGGAGCGGCGCACCATCAACGGACGCGACTACGTCCTCGAGTACGGGCTCACCGCGGACTTCGCAATCATCAAGGGGCGCGTGGCCGACACGTACGGCAACGTGGTGTACAACATGACAGCGCGCAACTTCAGCCCGCTCATGGCCATGGCGGGCAAGATCACCATCGTTCAGGCAGCCGAGGTTGTGGCGCCCGGGGGACTCGATCCCGAGGTGATCGTGACGCCCGGAATTTTCGTGAATCGCGTGGTCGAGATCACACACCCGGCGCACGAATCCACACTGGTTGCCGCCGGAGAATCGTATCCATGAGCGAGCAGAAGCCAACCGGGGGACGGACGCGCGAAGAAATGGCCAGGCGGCTCGCCCAGGACATCCCCGACGGCGCGTACGTGAACCTGGGCATCGGAATCCCCGAACTCGTGGCGAAGTTCGTACCTGTTGGCCGCGAATTCATCTATCACACCGAGAATGGGCTGCTGGGAATGGGCCCGTCTCCCGAGCCCGGCACAGGCGACCCTGAACTGATCAATGCCGGCAAGCGGCAGGTGACGGCGATCCCGGGTGCGGCCTTCTTTCATCACGCGGACAGCTTCGCCATGATTCGCGGCGGCCACCTGGACCTGTGCGTGCTTGGCGCGCTCCAGGTCTCCCAGAACGGCGACCTGGCTAACTGGTCCACCGGCGCAACCGACGCCATTCCGGCGGTCGGCGGCGCAATGGATCTGGTCGCAGGCGTCAAGTCGATCTACGTGATCACGCAGCACTGCACCAGGAACGGCGAGCCGAAGCTCGTGGAATTGTGTACCTTTCCCCTGACCGGGCGCGGGGTCGTCCATCGCATCTACACGGATCTCGCGGTCATCCAGATCACCCCCGCTGGCTTCCAGGTCCTGGAATTGAGTCCCGGCGTTGACTTCAACCAGGTCCAGGAGCGTACGGGTGCGCCCCTGAGCCCCATGGCAGATCCCCCCGGCGTCCCGAAGATGACATGAGCCCTCCTACCCATACCTCCCGCAGCGCCGCGCTCTACGCGCAGGCGCTCAAGGTTCTTCCCGGTGGAGTCAGCCGCAATACCGTGTTACGGGCGCCGCATCCGGCGTATGCGGACTACGGTGTCGGTTGCCGTGTGACCGACCTGGAGGGAGTCACCCGAGTCGACTTCTCCAACAATATGGCATCCCTGATCCACGGTCACGCATGCCCGGAGATCGTTCACGCAGTCACGGAACAACTCACCAGGGGCACGGCGTTCATGATGGCCACCGAGAACGAGGTGCGCTATGCCGAGCATCTCTGCAGCCGCAACCCGGCCTTCGAGAGGCTGCGTTTCGTGAACTCGGGCACCGAGGCGGTGATGGCAACGCTCAAGGCGTCGCGCGCTTACACCGGACGGCCAAGGATCGCCAAGGTCGAAGGCGCCTACCACGGCCAGTATGACTACGCCGAGGTGAGCCAGTCTCCCGACCCCATGACCTGGGGAAGTGTCGATCATCCCCGGAGCGTGCCCCTGGCCCACGGGACGCCCGAGTCCGCGCTGCGCGATGTCGTCATCATCCCGTTCAATGACCCAGAACGTGCCCTCGCGATTCTCGACGAGCACGCCCCCGAGCTGGCGTGTGTGCTCCTGGACCTCATGCCTCACCGCGTCGGCCTGAAGCCCGCCGACGCCGAGTTCGTCAGCGCGCTGCGGGACTGGACCACGCGCCACGGGGTACTTCTCATTCTCGACGAGGTCATCACATTCCGCTCCGACGTCGGCGGAATGCAGTCACGCTATGGCATCACGCCCGACCTGACCGCGCTGGGAAAGGTGATAGGCGGCGGGTTCCCCGTGGGCGCCATCACCGGCCGCGCCAAGGTGATGGAGGTCATGAACCCTCTCGCGGAAAAGCTCCTCTTCCCGCACTCCGGCACCTTCTCGGCCAATCCCATCACCACCACAGCCGGCCTCGTGGCCATGGAAAAGTTCGATGACCCGGCGATCGCTCGCTTGAACAAGCTCACCCGGCGGACCATGAAGGGAATCGAGGATGCCATCCATGCGGCAGGCCTGCCCGCCTGCGTGACCGGTTGCGGCTCGATGTTCCGGGTCCACATGAAAGAGCGCCCCCCGCGCAATTACCGCGAGGCGTACCTCTCCCCCGAGGAAAACCGCCGTCTGAAGGCTCTGGTCCATCACCTGTACGCACAGGGCTTCCTGATGATCAGTACCTGCTCAGCCGCCCTGTCGACCCCCATGGCCGAAGCCGAGGTCGACTCACTGGTGAGCGCGTTTGCGACCGGCTTCGAGATGCTCGCCGCGGAGGGATGAAAGGGGTTGCTCCCCGGCACACGGGCCTCAAGGAGGCTACAATGCCACGCCGAGGAGAGACGTCCATGCGACAGATACTGGTACTGGGAGCCGGGCAAAGCACGGCCTTCCTGGTGACGAAGCTGCTGGAAGAAGCCGGGCACGAGGATTGGTTCGTGACGGTGGGCGATCTGAACCTGGCCGCGGCGAGACGCCGGGTGAAAGAACATCCACGGGGCAACGCAATCCGTTTCGACGTCAATGACGCGGAGCTCCGCTCCACCCAGATCCAGCGTGCCGACGTGGTGATCAACATGCTTCCCGCCTCCTTCCTGGATCTGGTCGCCTGGGATTGCCTGAACCATGGCCGGCACATGCTCTCGGTCTCCTACCGGGACCAGTCCATACGGGATCTGGACAGGGACGCGAAGCGCAAAGGGGTACTCCTCCTCTGCGAAATGGGCCTGGATCCCGGCATCGATCACATGTCGGCCATGTCTCTGATCCACAGAATCCACGCTGACGGCGGCAGAATCATGGGCTTTCGCTCCTACGGCAGCGGCATTCCCGCCAAGGATCAGGAGTCCAATCCATTGCAGTACGTGATCACCTGGAATCCACGCAACGTGGTCATGGCCGGCTTCGAGGGCGCTCAGTACATGGAGAACAAGAAGATCAAGATCGTCCCTTTCCACCAGGTTTTTCAGCACACCTGGAGCGTTGAGGTGGAAGGAATCGGCTCCCTGGAGGCCTATGCCAACCGTGATTCCATGGCCTACATGGAAACCTTCGGACTGCAGCATGTCCACACCATGATCCGCGGGACCCTGCGCTACCCGGGCTGGAGTGAGACCTGGCGGCAGATCGTCCGGCTTGGCCTGCCTACCGAGACCCTGCGCATTCCCCGCCTGGCGGATCGTACCTATGGAGAAGTGGTCCGCATGTTCCTGCCTCTGAACATCCAGGGCGCGCCCATGGAGCAGCAACTGGCCCAGTTCCTGGATATCAGCCCCACAGGAAAGATCATGGAGAACCTTCGCTGGCTCGGGCTTCTCTCCGAGGAACGCATCGGCTGCAAGGGGAGCACAGGCACCGATATGCTGGTCCACCTGCTCAAGACGAAGCTGCCCCTGCTCCCGGGATTGCGGGACATGGTCATCCTGCTCCACGAGCTTGACGTGGAATACCCGCGCAGCAAACGCCGGCCGGAGCGTATCCGTTCAACCATGATCCTGGAGAGCGAGGGCAACGGCTTCACCGCCATGTCCCAATCGGTAGGGCTGCCGGTGGCCAGTGCTGTCAAGCTGCTGCTCTGCGGTAAACTCCCCCTCACGGGCAGTCTGCTGCCGACCCACCCGTCCATCTACGCCCCTGTCCTGGCCGAACTTCGCCAATCAGGGGTGGTATTCGTCGAGAAACGAGAAACGGTCACGCCGACTCCGGAACGGCGGCAGGGCTGAACCGATAAAGCCAGTCAGGCCATGAGGTTCGCGGCCGCAGTGTCCTGGCCGGCCCGGACAGGGACAGCCTCAGTCGTCGAACTCCAGGTTGTCCAGAGAGCTTCCGGACATCGTGAAGATCAGGGTCGGGAGAGGCAATTCCAGGGTCGATTTCGGCCGGGGCTTGCTCAGCTCGATGCCCTCAATGGCCACATCCATCGGCAGGAGCACCCTGCCACCCCCCATGCTGGATGAGATGCTCACCCGGGAATCGTTGCGCCACGCCCCCCTCAGACCCAGAACCCCCCCGCCCATGCTGAAGTTGATATCCAGAATACGGGGGCTGGCATTCCCCAGATTGGCCGTGGCGAAGCCTCCCATGGAACCGGTGATGGACAGGCGCTCCATGGGCTCTCGCAGGGGTCGAGAGACCGACATGAGAAAGCCGCCCTGCGAGAAATGGATCTCCGCCGTTCGCAGCCAGAGGCCACCCAGTTCCATTTTCAGGCCTCCCTGGCTGGCTCGCACCTCAAGATCGAGGGGCACATCCACCGGCAGGACCACCTTCACTGAGGGCGAGTCGCCCCAGATCAACTGCTGTATGGCCCCCAGGAATCCGGACCCCGCCTTGCGGCGGAAGTTGATTCGATAGACCCAGGAGCCATCTTCGCCGGCCTCCAGGATCTCCTCCAGATCAAAGGCGTTCCTGTCATAGCTGGCCTCCAACCGCAGAGTCTCGCCGGGTTGACCTGGCTCGATCTCGAAGCCTCCATGCTGAGCATCCAGGATGACCCGGCCTCCGGCCGGGGTTCCATCCACCTCCGCCTGAGGCTCCTGGAATTCGAGCCCTGCCGCAGCAGGCCTTCCGGGAACGATTTCCAGAGAGCCGGACAAGATGGCCTGGGACGGGAGTTCCGGGGTAATTATTTCTTGCTGCACGTCCTCCGGGCCCATCTGCATGAACGCGATACCCACGAATCCCACAACAATCATGATGAAAAAAGCAGCGACACCCAGGCAGCCGAAGCAACCGTAAAAGAGCCACTTTTTGCCACCCTTTTTCACAGCCATATTGTACCTCCGCCGCCCGGGATCATCCTGCACCTGCTATGAGCTGCGAATCGTCAGCGAGGATCCTGGTCAGCGAACAGGAAGAGATAATGGCCATAGCCTTCTGCTTCCATTTTCTCCCTCGGGATGAAGCGCAGGGCGGCGG
>SMYD01000166.1 GCA_004356015.1 Acidobacteriota bacterium
ACATGGCCTTCTCCTTTGTATATGCTTATTAGCTTATTTAACTATGCAATATATAGATTATACATATTCTTCTGTCAAGTTTCTCTTGATTCAAAGGGAAACTCATGACCTCTGGAAGATTGGAGGGGGCCCCTCGGGGGATCAACCTATGTCCCGTTTCAGAGGGTCGAGGCAGGAAGTTCGCTATTCGGGCTTTGCATCCCGGAATTGCAGTTCATGAAGGCGGGCATAGAGCCCGCCGCGGGCCAGCAGATCCTCATGCCGGCCTTCCTCAACGACCTGGCCCCGATCCATGACGAGGATCCGGTCTGCATTCCGCACCGTGGACAGACGGTGGGCGATGACCAGGCTGGTGCGGCCCAGCAGGAGCGTCTCCAGGGCCTCCTGAACCAGGTGTTCCGATTCGGCGTCCAGTGATGATGTGGCCTCATCAAGAATGAGAATGGGCGGGTCCTTCAACAAGGCCCGGGCGATGGCAATCCGCTGACGCTGGCCCATGGAGAGACGGCCACCCCCTTCGCCGATCATGGCATCGTACCCGTCCGGCTGCGCGGTCACGAATTCATGGACATGGGCTGCCCGCGCCGCCTCCATCACCTTTTCAAGAGGAATGTCCGCGCGACCGAAGGCAATATTGTTGCGCACCGTGTCGTCGAAGAGCAATGTCTCCTGGGTCACGATGCCGATGTTGGCGCGGAGTGACGCCAGGGTCACCTCCCTGAGATCCACACCATTCATGCTGACACGGCCCGCTGTCGGATCGTAAAACCGGGGCAGGAGATTGGCCAGGGTGGTCTTGCCGGCGCCTGAAGGGCCGACCAGAGCCACACGCTCTCCCTGTCGAATGGTGATGTCGATCCCCTTGAGAACCTGTTCACCGCCATAGGAGAAGGATACCGCTTCAAAGCGGATGTCCCCATGGAACCCGGTCATGGGGCGGGCCTGAGGAAGATCCCGGATATCAGGCTGACGATCAAGAATCGCGAAGACACGCTCCGCGGCGGCAAGGGCCTGCTGCACGGAGGCGTTGATCTGGGTCAGACGGCGCATGGACATGAACAGCATGCCCATACCCCCCAGCACCACGACCATATCGCCCGAATCGACCCGGCCGCGGGAAATGCTCCAGCCGGCAAGATAGATGAGCAGTGCGCCGGCGAAGGCGCCCACCACCTCCATGACCGGTCCCGCCAGACTTGCGGCCCGGGCGGACTGCAGTTCGGCGCGCAGCAGGCGGCCCAGAGCCTGCCCGAAGCGAGCCACCACGAACCGCTCCATGCCGAAGCCCTGCACCACCATGATTCCCCTGGTGGTCTCGCCGAACTGGCTGGTGGCCTGGGCGATGCTCTCCTGGGCGCGAGTGGCTGCCCGGCGCAGGCGCCTGCCCAGCCTGGCGAAGGGGTAGATCACCACCGGTACGACCACCATGGTGAAGAGAGACATGCGCCAGTCATGAATGATGACCACCGCAAGGAGAAACGGAATCATGGTACTGACGCGCACGAGATCCGCCAGCACTTCGGTGCTGAGGCGCTGCAGGCGCTGCACGTCACCGAAGACGCGGGACATGAGTTCGCCGGTGGGATGGTCCTTGAAGAAACTCAGGGACTGGGTGCAGATGGACGCATGCAGCGCCGCCCGGATGTCCCGGATCATCATGGCGCCAACCTTGGAGGTCATGTACTTGCCGCCATAGAGCACCACACCCCGAAGAACGAAGATCACGATCAGCAGGATGGGCACGGCGGCGAAGGCATGACCGGCGAGCCACCGGGACCAGGACTCCACCGGCATCCAGTCGCCGAGGCTGGCGAGGAGCGAGGAAGTCCCTCCGCCACCACCAGCTTCTCCCTGGTCCCTGGCAGGAGCCAGAAGCACAAGATCCACCAGGGGTTTCATGCTGGCAATCACCAGCGACATGAGCCCGCCGGCGAAGGCCAGGAGAATCGACGCAGTCACCATCCGCGAAGCATAGGGACGCATGAAACTGCCCAGGCGCAACAGGAGACGCATGGCGCGCATCCTACCAGAACGAGTCATCCGCCAGAGGCGCCGGGCCTCAGGACGAGAAGTCCGGCTTGGCCATGAGATCCCGAACAAGCTCTTCGAATTCATCCATCAGCCGCCGGTGGGAGTCACCGGCGGCCGGACCTCCCGGGCTCGGAAGCATTCGGCGTCCGCGGCCATGGCGCCGATGAACAGCATGGTGGGATGGGCCTTCCGCCCGATCCAGGCCGGGTGGAATCTCGGCCCCATCTGACACCGATCATCGTGACTCGGCGAGCAGGGCGCGCCACGCCGCTCGCTCCCTCGCCGGCGCAAAGAGCTTCTTCCGCGCTGCACACGCTGTCTGCAGACGGCAAAGAAAAGACTTGTCGGTCCGGGCACGCTCCAGCAGCCGCGCCAGGCCGAGAGTGTCTTTCGGCGTGAAGTAGCCGGGGTAGCGGGCGCCCAGCAGACCTACATTGCCGTCGATCTTCGACGCAAGAACGGGAACACCGAGCACCACCGCCTCGCCGATGACGTTCGCTCCCCCCTCCATGAGAGAGGGGACGACAACGAGGTCGCAGCGGCACATGACGGCAAGAGTCCTGCCGCGCGGCAGACTGCCGAGCCAGGTGTAGCCGGGATTGCGTTGTTGCTCCGCCTTAGCGCGACGCGCCATGGCAAGGGTCATGGCGGCCCCCACCTGAAAAACGCGAACGGGCGGTGCTCCAGGCAACAGCCGTGCGGCCATGGAAGGCCGGAAGGGATCTTTCAACGGGCGGAGGTGGGCGATGACAGCGATCTTGAGAGGAGCGCCGTTGCCCTCCACACCTCGCCGCGCCACGTTCCTGCCGGGCCTTTTCCCGTGTGTTGATCGGACACAATCCACCGACTGGTGGATGACCCTCACCTTGTGGCGCAGTCCGGACGGCAGCGATCTGACCGCGAGTCCCTGCAGAGCGATCAACCGGTCGGCGAGCTCCAGGGACTGCCGGGCCTCGCGGCGGCGGCCCAGATCGCGGTACAAATCGGTGCCCCCGAGGGCCACAATCAGGAGGCTGTCCGGCCGCTCCGCCCGGAAGCGTGCGATGCTGCTGTGCATCCTGAGGGCGTGGAGAGCGACGAGCAGATCGGCCGGTTTCCCGTTCCACTCCTGCGCAAGGCTCACCCTGTGGCCGAGACTGCGCAGGATACGGGTCCAACGCACGGTTGTCGTGCGGTTGCCCGCGCGTGAACGGGGGCCGGCCGGGGAGATGATGGTGATGCGCATCAGCGGTGGCGTGCGCAGGTTCTGAAGCCGCACAGAATGTCGCGCCGCTCGGGCGAGTAATAGTTGCGATAGGTGGGGCGGATGAGCCGCGATCGCGTCGCCCAGGCGCCACCCCGCAACACCTTCTGACTGCCGAAAAAGGGCTGAGAATATCCTCTGTACGGATCGGGGGAGAACCCAGGGTAGGGCTCGAAGTCGCTGGCGGTCCATTCCCACCCGTGACCCGGCAGTCCTGGTCTGTTCGTGCCGCCGGTGGCGCCGCCCTCTCTGCCTGCGGCGAACTCCCATTCTGCCTCGGTGGGCAGCCGCCGTCCCGCCCAGCGGCACCAGGCCTCCGCCTCGTACCTGTTGATGTGGAGGACGGCCAGATCCTCCTCCAGGTCGACCCAGCGGTCGAAGTGGCGCCGGAGCCAGCGGCCCGCGGCCTCCTCCTTCCAGTAGACGGGATGCCGGGGCTGCCCGTTCCTCTCTCGCCAGATCCATCCGGGTTCCGACCAGAGATCTCTGCGCCGATAACCGTCCTCCTCCACGAAGGCCAGAAACTCACGCTGCGTCGTCGCCCTGCGGGCCATGGCGAATGGGTCCACGCGTACCGGATGGGCCCATTTTTCATTGTCGAACACAAAGGCTTTGCCGGGCGGCGCGCCCATTTGGAACTCGCCACCGGCCCATTCCACATCGACGCTCGCCTGGCTCGGAGCGCCTCCGGTCTCCGGGCGATCCGCCGTCCCTGCCGGCTCCGGCCACATGGAGGATGCGAAGGACGGCGCCGGGTAGCCAAGGGTCTGTCGCGTGTAGGTGAACGCCTCGCCGTGCATGTCCTCGTGGAAGATGGGCAGCAGGTGAAAGTAGGCGGCCCGGTTATCCAGCGGGCCGTGGTCCTGGGTATCAAGCCACTCCAGCACACGGTCCAGCACACGGTCCATGTAGTGCAGAATTCCCGTTCGGTCAAGAATCGGAAGATCCCAGCGCGTCTCGTGCGGCACGGTTGCGGAATCGTAGAGCGCGTCACAGTTCTCGACCATGGGTCGCGCGCCCCTGAGGTGGCGGAGCGCCCAGCGCTCCTGAAACCAGGCCAGGTGCCCCATCTCCCACAGGAAAGGGTTCACGATGGCGAGGCGCGGCACCATGAGATGGTCGTCGTCGAGATCCGACACCAGCTCCAACGTCCGCCGGCGGGCGTCCCGCAGCATACGGCCCACTTCTTCGGCCTGGAGGTTCTGAAGGTCCATGATCGAGAAGCAAGGCTACCATGCCGAGGGTGGATGATAGGGTGGCCGGTGCACGTTCCTGTGCGCCCGGGAGATGACATCATGGGTTTGTTCCTTCCCTGCCGGATGAGACATGGTCAACAGCGTGGCGGTCCCTGCCCGCCTGGAAGAATCGCGACAGGGAGAACACCATGCCCCACGCTCAGGGGCATCCTGATCTGCCTGACCGCGGTTCTGGCAATCTCCATCTCACCGGCCCTGGCCGTGGATCTCCGCCCCCTGGCGGTCACGGTGGACGACCTGCCCCTGGCCGGCGGCTCGCTGCATACCAACCCTGAAGAGAGGGAGGAGATCACCAGGGATCTTCTGGACGTTCTGGCCCGGCACCGGGTTCAGGCGGTGGGACTCGTGATCTGGGGCAATGTACGCAGCAAGACGGACCGCCGGATCCTGCAGATGTGGCTGGATGCCGGCCACGAACTGGGGAATCACTCCGCAACTCATCCCAGCTACACCACCACCAGCTCCGAGGACTACATCGCGGATGTGGAAGCAGGGCGGGAGGGACTGGCGGAGTTTCTATCGCGCCGCGGCGCCACAGTACGCTACTTCCGCTTTCCCATGCTGCGGGAGGGTGAGACTCGAGCCAAGCTCA
>SMYD01000167.1 GCA_004356015.1 Acidobacteriota bacterium
CACCCTGACCTTGGCAAGGTCATGTGCTACCATTACACCATAGACGCATTTGCGACCGATTGGTATCGGTCGCAATAGCTTACCAAATTGTAAAAGATCAAACTTTTTGCCGTCGATCCGATCCAACATCACTCGGGCCACAACGCAGTACATCCCCTGCACAGTGTTGATTTGATTGCTAATCAAATCAAGAGCCTGAGGAGGGACTCGGACCCCCGACCGGCGCATTACAAGTGCGCTGCTCTTCCAACTGAGCTACTCAGGCATAAGTGTTGGCTTCGTTCCTGCCGCGTTATCGGCGGCGTGTATCAACCAACACAAGTGGAGGGGACAGGATTTGAACCTGCGACCTGAAGTGACCCATCACTCAGGTGTGGTGGTCCAGCGAGTTCTTGCCTTCCAGCGCCCTCCCAGGCGGCTGCCTTCTCGGTATCGGGCAGGCGCGCTCCACGCATCGACATCGACCCCCCCTGCGAGCCGGGTTCGCGACCCTCGGCTGATGTAAATGCCAGATTCTGGCGGGCGGATGAGGTTTTTTGCAGGGACAGCAATAATCTAACAATTTGATCACAAAAGCCTTGACTCGGTACTTAGGTACCTAGTCTATGCTCGCTTCGTGTATGAGGAGATGACAATGCGGACGAGAACCGTAGGCTGGCTGGCGAGAGAAGCGGGCGTCAGTGTACAGACCATTCGCTATTACCACCGATTGAGGATTCTGTCCCGTCCGAACCCGGTAGAAGGAAAATGGCGTATCTATGGTGAAGAATCGGTCTTTGCGGTTAGGCTTATAAAGCGTTTACAGGAGATGGGATTCACTCTTGCGGAGATCCGGGACTTACTCCCCTCTCTCCATGACCCCAGGGAACTTTGCCGTAAATTTGGCACCGCCTCTCAACGCAAACTGATCGACCTTGAGAGAAAGGTACGGGAACTAAACAAGATACGAAGCATTCTGGCCGATACTGTCCATAGCTGCCAGGCGAATCCTAACCTCGACGCATGCCAGGTATGGGCGAAACTTGAGACAGAGCTCAATGCTCCGCGGAGGGCAATACAAGATGAAGTATTCAATTCTCGCAGCCATCGCAGTGATACTCGCTAGCACCGCGACGAGCGTGGCCCAAGTAGAAGAGATCACTCCGGCGCTCGCCTGCAAGTTACCAACTGCAGAACTTGCTGAACGGAAAAAGGAGATCCTTCAAGAAATTGTTGGAGGAATCCAGTCTGTGCGCGAGCTGGATGACGGGTATGAATTCACGTTTCCGGGCACCGACGAATGGATGCATCGCCTGTTTGAATTCGTTGACATCGAACGTGGCTGCTGTTCGTTTTTTGAGTTTAATCTTTCCTTTGACCAAGCGCAGGGGCCCATCCGGATGAGCATTCATGGAGAGCAAGGAGTCAAGAAACTCATTGAGACGCTAAATTTTGGCTCGGCTAGCGGCAGTGAAAAATAGTAGCCGTAGTTCGTGTTTGCTCTCTGGAATCTTGCGCCTGTGTAGTGGTCCACCGATTCTTTAGAACGCCCCAATATCGGGTAAGTCCAACCGTTCCCTGGCATTACCCCCCGCCTGGCCGGATGGTTCTTAAGATTCTTGAAGAGGACTTTCATGGCCAAACAGACCGTTCCTCCCCTGCCTCTTCGGGTCCGCCCCGCGATCCTGTCCCACTAGAGGCGCAAGTTTTGGCCGGATCTCGGTCCGAGGCCTTGAAGCCGCCTGGACGCCCTGGGCGAGACGCCCTACATCCTATCGACGCCGATATGGTCCTGAGGGAGGGCCTGGCGGCGCTGCAGGACCTGCCCCGCCTCATGGAGTTCTGCAGCTTGGTAAGGAGCGCAACGAATTCATGCAGGCGTTTGTGGCAGGCATCACCGTCCACCCCGACGAGATGCGCATGGATGTCCAGATAAGAATAATCTTGGCGGCCCTCGTTGCCGCGCCGGGAAATCCGTCTGTGGGATTGGTTGCGGGAGCAGGATCTGATCCTGCAATCTGAAGTGACCCCTCCCCCCGGCTTCTATGGTCTAAGATCCGGATCTACCGGGAGTGCTGCCATGCCCCGCCGGATCTACCTTGATGCCCACGCCACCACGCCGGTGGACCCGGCCGTTGTCACGGCCATGCTCCCGTTCATGAACGACTTCTACGGCAATCCGGCCGGCGAGCAGCACATTTTCGGCCGGGAGGCGGCCCAGGCCGTGGCCATCGCCCGCACCCATGTAGCTGAATTCATCGGCGCCGAGAGCGAAGAGATCATCTTCACCGGCAGCGCCACAGAGAGCAACAACCTGGCCATTCAGGGCAGCGTCATGCCCGAGAGGACCTCATCCAGCCGGATAGTGACATGCTTGACCGAACACAGTTCGATCCTTGATCCCATTCACACTCTCTCCCGCCGCGGCGCCCATATCGAGATCCTGCCTGTGGATAGCGGTGGCCGGGTCGCTCCTCAGGCTCTGCAAGAGGCTCTCCGTACCAGGACTACCCTGGTCTCTCTCATGGCCGCCAACAACGAGGTCGGCACGCTGCACGCCATCCCCACTCTGGCCGCCATCGCCCGTGAGCAGAATGTTCTCTTTCATTGCGATGCCGCCCAGGCCGTGGGACATATCCCCGTGGACGTTAAAAAATGGGATGTGGATCTCCTCTCCCTCTCGGCTCACAAGTTCTATGGGCCCAAGGGAATGGGCGCTCTCTATGTGCGCGGCGGGGTGGCCGGTTCTTCCCTGCGGCCAATTCTGCACGGTGGCGGCCACGAGGACGGGCTGCGGGCAGGCACCCTGAACGTGCCCGGTATCGTCGGGCTGGGCGAGGCATGCCGGCTGGCCGCCTCTCGCCTGCACGTTGACAGTCGTCGTATGGCGAGCCTGCGGGACCACCTGCAATCCCAGCTTCTGGACAGGATCGAGGGCGCCACCGTCAACGGCGACCAGGAGGCCCGCCTGCCGCACAACCTGAATATCTCGCTTCCTGGAACCAATGGGCGGGCCCTTGCCGAGGCGCTGGATGGCATCGCCGTCTCCACCGGCGCAGCCTGTGCGGCGGGCCAGGACAAGCCCTCCCATGTCCTGCTTGCCATGGGACTCAGCCCGGATCGGGCCCTGGGGACCCTGCGCTTCGGCCTCACGCGGCACACCACGGCCGCCGAAATCGATGAAGTCGCGGCTGCGGTGGTCCGGGTGGCCACCCAACTGCGAGGACGTTAGCGTGGTCCTCGCGGAGGGTATTGCCCCGGACCACCGGACCTGGCAGGGTGGCTCGCCGCTCAGTTACGCGACAGGGAGTCGTAATCAGCCGGGGTGTCGATGTCAGCCAGGACGCCGGCGGCGGCAGGCACTTCCACCACCCGGCCGGGATCTGCCCGTACCACCGCGCGCGCGCCGGCAGCCAGCGGCACCGTGCGCAATTCGGCGAACAGTTCCGCCGAGAAGAGAACGGGATGGCCACGCCGGCCGTCGTGAACCGGGACAACCACCACGCCGGGCCTGAGGGCAGCCTCCAGGCTGGAGATGAGGCCGGCTTCCACCCGGGGATGGTCCACAGGACAGAGGAGCAGGCCGTCCAGGCCCTCAGGCAGGCTGTCCATCCCCAAGCGCAGAGAGGACAGCATCCCCTCCTCCGGGTTCGGCTGCAAGACGACCTGCCGGTCCGGGAGCTCGATCTGGGCCCGGATGGTGGCGGCGTCGTGCCCGAGAACAACCCTGATAGCCCCTATTCGCGCCTCTCCCAGAATCCGCAGCCAGCGGGCCAGGAAGGTCTTCCCGCCCAGACTCAGGAGAGCCTTGGGCTGCTTCATCCTGCGGGAGTCCCCGGCGGCCAGAATAATGGCCCCGACACTGGATACGGCTGGCTCAGGATGGCTCATGGACCCAGTATAGAGCAGGAGCCTCAGCCGGACGATGCCCCTTCAAGTTGTTCAGCCACCTTGATTTCGGGGAGTCACGATGGTACGGTTCCAGCATTCTGTAAGTAAGGAGGTGACGATTCCTCGGCCCGGCGCCAACAGGCGCTGAGGGCCCTGCTTAAAATGCCAGAGAATGTTGAAGTCAAGGTCAAGGACGACCTGGAAAAAGCCTTGCGCAAATTCCGGCGGAAGTACGAAGCTGCGGGTATCTTGCGTGACATCAAGCAGAACATGGCCTGGGAGAAGCCGAGCGAGCGCCGCCGGCGCAAGAAACGCCAGTCTATTCGGCGATTGCGCAAGCAGTTAGCACGCAGCGAAGAAGAGTCGTAGGTTTCTTCAGATCTGAAATTCAACGGCCCGGCGAGTCACCCTCGCCGGGCTTTTCTTTGCGCCCACGACGGCGCCAGGTCCCCTGATTGATGACCCGTCCGGTGCGCCTGTACTTGACCTCGTAGTTCGTATGTCCCAGTTCACCCACCGGCAAGCGATCATCCAAGGTAAAACGAGACATCCTGACAAGCTCTGGAACGCCGGCAACCGCCACCAAAATGGCCTCCCAGTACTCCTGGTGGTCGGTCGCGATATGCAAGCAGCCGTCGTCTTCAAGCACTCGCAACAGGGCATGGAGGAGATCAGGCTGCAGCATGCGCCTCTTCTTGTGCCTTGTTTTCGGCCAGGGATCGGGGAAAAGGATATGCACGGCCCGAAGTGACGCATCCGCAAGAACGTGGCGGATCAAGAACTTTGCATCTGTACACAACAGGCGCAGGTTCGCAAGTTGACGGCTGTTGGCGCGCCGCAGGGCGATGTTATGGAAGCGCCGCGCGACTTCAACAGCGAGAAAATTCCTGTCAGGATAGGCAACAGCCGAGCGGATGATGAAGCGGCCCTTGCCGCAGCCGATCTCAAGTTCCAGAGGCCTCCGAATCGGGAACAGGCTGTCCACTCCCTGCCCGGCGCTGAGGTCGTTGAGCCGCGCCTCACAGAAGCCCTGAGAACATGTCACGGCCCGGTGGCCTGTTCGCTGTCTGGAGATCAGGGCACCTGGCGGTTCAGCGGGATCGTGTCGGCCTGGATCTTTTCTTGCGAGAGGGCTTGGCCGGCGGCGAGTCTTCCCGGATCTCCCCTTCGACTCCCATCTGGTCCAGAATACGCGGGTCCATGCGCCAGTCGCGCGCGACCTTCACCCAGGTCTGCAGGAACACTTTCGTCCCCAGACGCTCCTCCATCTCATGCCTTGCCTGGCTGGCAATCTTCTTCATGGTCGCGCCACCCTTGCCGATGAGAATCCCTTTCTGGGACTCCCTGTCCACGAACATGAGCGCATCCATTTCCAGGATGCCATTCGCCCCTTCCTCCTGCCGCTCGATGATGACAGCTGTGGCATGGGGCAATTCCTGGCGGGTATTCAGGATGATCTTCTCTCGCAAGATCTCGGCCATGAGAAATTTTTCCGGCGCGTCGGTCAGGGTTCCTTCCGGGAAATAGCGCGGCCCAGGAGGCAGCTTCTTCCGGATCAGGGACTCCAGCCGCTGGACATTATCCCCTTTCAACGCAGAGACCGGCACGACCTCGGCAAAACTGCGCTGCGCCGTCGCCTCACCGATGAGGACCAGCAATTTGTCATGGGTGATGAGATCAACCTTGTTGATGATAAGAAAGACCGGAACCACTCGCTCACGCGCGACATTCATCACAAATTCATCTCCTCGGCCCAGGCCGTCGCCCGCATCCACGAGAAGGAGAACCAGGTCGACACCATCCAGTGAGGCGATGGCCGTAGCGACCATGCGCCGGTTCATGGCGTAGCGCGGTTTGTGCACACCCGGCGTGTCCATGTAGACAATCTGAGCGTCGTCGTAAGTACGGATACCGCGTACACGGCGCCGCGTGGTCTGGGGCACATCCGTCACGATGGCCACCTTGCTGCCTACCAGCCGGTTCATCAGCGTGGATTTACCCACGTTGGAGCGGCCAAAGATGGTCACGAATCCTGAACGATGACCCTCCGGAAGCTGCCCGGTACCCGAACCGTCATTCATGCGCGTGCCCTGTTCCCTCTCCCACCCTTGTGGCCTGACGGCGCAGGCGTAACTTGAGTATCCGGCGGCCATCGGCTTCAACAATATCCATATGAATGCCCTCTGTCAGCACTGTTTCCCCTGCCTCGGGTACTCGGCCGAGCAGGCTGGTCACCAGGCCGCCGATGGTCTCCACCTCGGTATCCTCATGCTCAAGACCCACCAGGGCTGTGGCCCGCTCCAGATCGAGGGATCCTGCGACCAGCCATATCCCGGGCCCCTCTTCCACCAGATCTTCCCGGGATTCTTCGTGTTCATCCTGGATCTCTCCCACCAGTTCTTCGACGATATCCTCCACGGTGACCAGGCCGGCGGTGCCCCCATACTCATCCACCACCACTGCGAACGGCATCTTGTCTCGCTGCATCTGCCGCAAGAGCTCTGCGATCTTTTTCGTCTCAGGCACAAACAGGCCCGGCCTGGTCAGGTCGTCCAGGCGGCGGTCTTCTTCTTCTCGCCAGACAGGCAGAAGATCCTTGAGCGAGAGAATCCCGACGATACGATCCACGCTCTCATCCTGGACCGGAATGCGGGAGTGTTTCGCCTCCACGAAGACCTCGCGCACCTTGCCCAGCCTGGCTGTCCGATCCACGACAATCATCTCGGTGCGCGGCGTCATGATCTCCCGGACGATGGTATCGCCGAAATCAACCACATTGCGCACAAGCTCACCCTCATCCTTTTCCAGAATCCCCTCCTCCTCACCCATGGAGACGAAAGCTTGCACCTCCTCCTTGAGTTCGGAGTCGGTACGCTCATCTCCATTGCTCTCGGTCCGGGGCGGCCAGCGCTGCATCAATCGGTCCAGAGGCATCAACAGGGGAATCAGTGTGAACGAGGCGAGACTGGCAATTCTGGCCCCGGCGCGCACAGCGGCCACAGGTACCAGATGGACCAGAACACGGACCACCAGAACGCGCACCATGATCACCAGGACCAGAAAAATGGCCAGAAAGGCGAGCGCCAGGCGTCCTGGGATATCCATGAAGGGAAGCAGCCGGTGGGCCAGATCGGCGCTCAGGAGAACGATGAGAATCAGTGTCCCCTGAAAGGCAACCTGGGACCCCAGGGGGAGAAGATCTCCAGATTTGGAATCAGCCCAGCGCTCGAGGAACGGATCCTTACGGCCCACTTGGCGCAGGACGCTGTCACGGCGCAGGCGGTTCATATCCAGATACACCGCCCGGAAGAGAGCGAGGAGAAAATAGACGCCGACCAGGATCGCCACCGCCCCCAGTTCAAGAGGGATCACCGGCAAAAAGGCCATCATGAGGCCGCCGCCTGGCCGGCACTACCTGACGCCGGCAGCAGGAGGCGGCGCAGCCGACGCTCTTCACTGGCCATCTCACCATGGTCCACCTCGTGGTCGAACCCCATGAGATGCAGAAACCCGTGAATCAGGAGGTAACGGATCTCCGTATCCAGGGAATGGTGGCGCTGGGCAGCCTGGCTCCGGGCCTTCTCCACCGAGATCACGAGCTCCCCCTGACGCACCACGCCGTCGGGACCCGTCTCACCTGGGAACGAAAGCACATCGGTCGCTCCATCATGCCCGCGGTACTCGTGGTTGAGCCGGGCTATCTCATGATCATCGGTGAACACCACGGTCACTTCATCCGCCTGCGAACGGGCCAGGCCAGCAAGGCGCCGCACGAACGGCGCCAGCGTGCGGCCATCGCCACCACGCGCACGCCGGCGCCTGATGAAGGCAACTTCCATGTTCAGGATTCCTCGGCAAGGGCCTTGTCCGGCTGGCCCGACCCATGACTGTCGAGGTTCTGGTACGCGGTGATGATTTCTCGCACCAGAGGGTGCCGCACCACATCTTCCTGGTCGAAATAGATGAACTGGATTCCCGGAATGGTAGCAACCACGCGCTGCACCTCGACCAGCCCCGAGACCCGTCCGGGAGGGAGGTCAATCTGAGTGATGTCGCCGGTGACAACCGTATACGTATCAAAGCCGATGCGGGTCAAGAGCATTTTCATCTGTTCACTGGTGCAGTTCTGGGCCTCGTCCAGGATGACGAAGGCATTGCTGAGAGTGCGACCCCGCATGAAGGCCAGGGGTGCTATCTCGATGACCCCCTTCTCCAGAAAACTCTCGGCCCGGCTCCTGTCGACCAGGTTGTAGAGAGAATCGTAGAGGGGACGCAGGTAGGGGTTCACCTTTTCAGCCAGATCGCCCGGCAGGAACCCGAGCTTCTCCCCTGCTTCCACGGCGGGTCGGGCCAGGATGATCCGGTCCACCTTGCCCTCGGCCAGGAACTCCACCGCCATGGCCATGGCCAGATAGGTTTTGCCTGTGCCTGCCGGCCCGATACCGAAGACCATGTCAGTGTTGCGAATGGCATCGATGTAGGCCGCCTGATGAGCGCTGCGGGGATAGACGGCACGCTTACCCTGGGTGTGAACCTGGTGGCGGACAAAATAGTCCTCCAGCAACACATCTCCGTCTCGCTGGATCAGGTGCACGGCCGAGACCACATCCCCCTTGCGGAAGACATGTCCCTTCTTCAGGAGACCACCCAACTGGTGCAGGAGGTTCTCCACACGGACCTCATCCCGGTCGTCACCCTGAACGGTGAAATCCCCCCCCCGCACCGACAGACGCACTCGAAACGACTCTTCCATGAGGCGAAGATTCTCATCAAGATGCCCCAGGACACCTTCAAGGCCATTCTGCGGGAGGGTGATCTTTCTCATGCAGGCCGCGGGCTGGTACCGCTGTGCGAGAGGCCGGCAGGAGCCGCACTCATCATGGGCACAGGTCGCGCCCTGAGGAGGGAGAACTGTTTTTTCGAGGGATATGCTCCCTCGCCGGTGCTGTTCAAATGCGCTCCAGTGGGGGCCGGCACATGAGCCAACCGCCCTCAACTACAAGTTACATCGAGACTTGTGGAGTGTCAACGCACCACGGGCGAGCTACTTCCTGGGCGGAGGAACGAACTTCAGGAACAGTTCCTTCAGCTGCCCTTCGTCCAGGGGAGCCGGGGCACCGGTCATGAGATCGCTGGCACTGGTTGTCTTGGGGAAGGCGATGACATCTCGAATGGAAGACGCCCCGGTCAGAGCCATGATGATTCTCTCAACCCCCAGTGCGATGCCTCCGTGGGGCGGAGCACCATAGCTCAGAGCCTGCAAGAGAAAATCAAATTTGCGCGTAGCCTCTTCCGCACCGATCCCCAGGGCTCTGAAGACCCTGTCCTGAACAGCTCGGGAATGGATTCGAATGGAACCGCCACCGATCTCCGAGCCATTGACGACCAGGTCATAGGCCCTGGCACGAATGCTGCTGGGATCGCTCTCCAGCCGCTCGAGATCCTCCATGCGCGGGGAGGTGAAGGGGTGGTGACAGGCATAGAATCTCTGATCCTCCTCATTCCATTCCAGCAGGGGGAAATCAGTCACCCACAGCATCTTGAAAACGGTTTCCCTGGCCGGGGCCGAGGGGATCAGCTCCAACCGCTCAGCCAGCCAGAGTCTGAGGTTGCCCAGCACGCGCGCCGCCACCGATTTGCTGTCCGCCACCAGGAGAGCCAGATCGCCTTCGCCGGCACCCACCGCCATCGCCGCCTGGCGACAACCTTCGTCTCCCAGGAATTTAGCCACGGGAGATTTCACGCCGTCGCTGCCCATCTTGATCCAGACCAGGCCGCCGGCGCCCCATTGACGGCACTGCTCGGTCAGGGCATCGATCCTGGCACGGGGGATTGCCGCGCCACCCGGCCAGGCGAGACCCCGGACCACCCCTCCTTTTCCCACCACGTCATCGAAAACTCGAAAGCCGCGTCCTTGGACCACCTCGGAGACATCGGTAATTTCCAGGCCGAAGCGCAGGTCAGGCTTATCACTGCCATAACGCAGCATGGCATCGTCGTAGGACATCCGCGGGAACGGAGTGTCCAGCTTGACATCAGCCGCCGCGAACAACTGCACCATGAGCCCTTCCACCAGCCTCTGGATATCTTCTTCATCGACAAAGGAGGCCTCAATATCGATCTGCGTGAACTCGGCCTGCCGGTCGGCGCGCATATCCTCGTCGCGGAAACAGCGGGCAATCTGGAAGTAACGATCGAATCCCGCCACCATCAGGATCTGCTTGAAGATCTGGGGCGACTGGGGCAAGGCGTAGAACGAGCCCGGAAAGTTGCGCGACGGCACCAGGTAATCCCTTGCCCCCTCCGGTGTGGGGCGGGTCAGGATGGGTGTCTCGATCTCCATGAAGCCCCGGCCATCCAGATAGCCGCGCGCCGCGAGAAGAACCTCATGACGCAGGCGAAGGATCTCCTGGGGGCGGGTGCGGCGAAGGTCCAGAAAGCGGTACTTCAGACGCACGTCTTCCGCGGCCTCGGCGACCTGATCATCCACCTGCACCGGCGGGACCTCCGACGTGTTGAGAACCTGCACCGTCGCCACACGGACTTCCACTGCGCCAGTGGCAATAGCTGGATTCACCGCATCTTCGCTGCGGGCCACCACCTCACCCCCGACAGCGATGACATATTCGGAACGCAGGTCGCCAGCCTGCTGCAGCGCTTCTTCGGACAGTTGAGCATCAAAGACCAGTTGCACCAGTCCCGCACGATCACGCAGGTCCACGAAGAGAACCAGGCCGTGCTCACGGCGGCGGTGGACCCACCCGGCCAGCCGGACCTGCTGACCGACCTGCTCAACGGACAGGGCCCCGCACATATGAGAGCGCCAGGCAGTGACATCAGGATCGGTCATGAGCGAGAACCTCCAAGAGACCTTCCAGCGGGCTGAGAGCACATGATTCCTGGTGCCCATCGGACAACCGCCGGAGAATAATCTGACCGGCAGCCAGTTCGGTATCACCCAGGATACCCGCATACCGGGCTCCCGAGCGGCCGGCAGCCCGCATCTGGGATTTCATGGAACGTGGCGCAGCGCTGAGTACAACCCGCAATCCGCCATGGCGCAGGGTCATGGCGATCCGCCGTGCCTCCTTGCCTGCCGCTTCACCCAGTACCACCAGAAAAATATCAGGGAGCGCCGGCAGCCCTGCATCCTCCGGCAGGATCATGACAAGACGATCGAGGCCCAGGGCGAACCCGAAGCCCGGCACATCGGGGCCGCCAAGCTGCTTCACCAGGCCGTCATACCGGCCGCCGCCCAGAATAGCGTTCTGGGAACCGAGGCCGGACGCCGTGACTTCAAAGGCCGTGCGCATGTAGTAATCGAGACCACGCACCAGGTGGGGAGCGAGGACGTAAGAAACGCCGGCATCGTCCAGGGCATCGCGCACAGCCGCGAAGTGCTCTTCGCATGCCTCGCACAGGTTGTCCAGAATGGAAGGCAGTTTCGCCACCTGTTCCCGGTCCACCTTGCAATCAAGGATACGCAGCACGTTCCTGTCGTAACGCCGGGCACAGTCCGAGCAAAAGTCATCTATGAGCGGGGCCAGGGTCTTGTGCAGGTCTTCCTGGAAGGCGCCGCGGCAGGTCTTGCAGCCGATGGAATTGAGATGCAGAACCAGGTCGCTGAGCCCCAGGCTGGCCAGGAAGAACATGACCATCTCGATGACTTCGGCGTCCACATGCGGCTCATGGGCACCCAGAACTTCCGCACCGATCTGCGCGAACTGGCGGTAGCGCCCCTTCTGTTTGCGCTCATAGCGGAACATGGGCCCGGTGTAATACCAGCGTGTCGACTCCTCGGTCTTGTGGATGGAATGCTGGACATAAGCCCGCACGGTGGGTGCTGTCCCCTCAGGCCGGAGAGTCAGGCGACGATCACCCCGATCCGTGAAGGTGTACATCTCTTTGGAGACGATATCGGTCGCCTCCCCCACCGACCGCTTGAACAGATCCGTGAACTCAAAGATGGGGGTGCGGATCTCGCGAAATCCGTAGCGGGAAAAAATATCCCGGGCCATCTGTTCGATGAACTGCCAGCGTTCGATCTCGCCGGGCAGGATGTCACGAGTTGCCTCAACGGCGCGGTACACATTCTTCTCCGGAGATGGGGCCGGACTGGCCGGTCCGGAAGAGTAACACAGGCCTCTGAGGCCAGCAATCATGCATGTTATCCTCCGCGGGTGACATCCGGAAAACGCTCCCGCTGGTCTCTCAGGCGCCGTCGTGGCGCACCGACCCTGGTGCTTCTGGCCCTCCTGGCCCCGACGGCCCTGGCGCAGGTGCGCCCCCTGGTTCTGGAATCCCAGTCCCACAGGGATGTCGTCCACTCGCCGACGCTCTTTCCGGCGCGCCTGGCGAAATTTGAGCCTCTGTGGGAGGTCGCCGCAGGCGGAACACTTCTGCCGGGGCTGGTCGGAGGCCCGGGAGGGGTGGTGTATGGCCTGCGTGAGGGGAGGGTCCTGAGCCTGTCCCCAGGCGATGGCCACATCCTCTGGGAGCGGGATGCCGGCGCCCTGCAGTGGGGTCCCAGGGGCATGGAGGGCCGCCTTTACGTTGTCACTCCCGGCGCGCTGGCAGCTCTTGACCCTGGCAACGGCAGGAGCCTGTGGCAACAACCTCTGGGAGGTGAGGCGGCCTTCCCTCCCCTCCTGACGCGAGATCTGGTGGTGGTGGTCCTCCAGGAAGGGAAAATACTGGCTCTGGCACCAGAAGATGGCAGCCGCCTCTGGCAGGCCGACCTGGGCTGCGCGCTCCGGGCCGAGCCGGCGCTGGATGAGAAGATGTTGCTGGCTGGGTGTCCTGACGGCACGGTGAGTGCGCTCTCGGCCATCGATGGCCAGGTTCTGTGGCAGAGGATGTTGCCCGCGCCCATGGTGGTCAAGCCCGCCATCACAGAGAAGCGCGTTTTCGTGGGGACGGAGGATCGCACGGTCACCTGCCTTTCGGCGGGCCGGGGCAAGAAAAAATACCGGTACCAGCTCGCCGGAAATCCCGCCTCCGCACTGAGTGTCCAGGGTGACCTGATCCTGGCCGGTGCCCAGGATAATCTTCTCTATGGCATCCGGCAGCACGGCGGGCATCTTGCGTGGTCGGCCGATGCCGGTGCCCGCCTCCTGACCCTCCCGGCCGTAAGAGGGCATGTGGCTGTGGCCTCTCCGGTCTTGTCAGACCAGCTCGTGGTCATGGATCTGCGGGACGGAGCCGTGACCGGTCGCCGGTTTCTGCCCGGAGAGGACCGGATGTCGGCCGGTTCTCCTGTTTTCGCCGGGAAAACCCTGGTCGCCATCAGTCAGCCCATCACAGGTGGCCCCGGCTGGCTCTCCGGGATGAAACTCGAGGTCACGGTCATCCAGGACGACACGGTCATGGGACAATAAAAGCTCGAAAACAGGCGTTTCTTACCCTATGTTGGCGATGTGACTGTTTCGCGCCCGGTGGCGTGGGGCCTGATCCTGGTGACTCTCCTGGGGTCCAGCCTCATACGCCAACTCCATGAATTCATCCCCGACTGGGCACCACTGCCGTGGCCGGTCAGGAGCCCCCTCTACGCCTTTCTGACCCTCTTTTTCCTGATTCTGGTCGCGAGCTGGAGCTGGGGGGGCCGGGCCGGGCGGCGCCCCCTCGGTCCCCGCATCCGTCTGGGTGCCCTGGCGCCTCTCCTGATTGCCCTGACCTACGAAAAAGTCCTCTCCTTCACGCTCTATGACGCGCTTCTCGATCATGCGGTGGGAATTGCCTTCATCCGCGATCATCTTGATGTCTGGATCCACATTCTCATCGGCGTGGGCATGATGCTGGCTGTCATCCTCCTCATCCCCTTGATGAACAGGGTGGGGTTCAAGAATTTTCTGACCGGCGCCCAGGTCCGCTCCGGCTTCTACCTCCACTTCATCGCCCTCTTCCTGACCTATGGATTGCTCAGCAGCCTCGTCATGCTTCTTGCCGGACCGGAAAAGCGAATAACGATTTTCTTTCCCATGGGGACCGCGGCCCTCCTTCTCATGGTGGGCCAGGGAGTGCGGGCCATGGCCGAGGAATTCTACTACCGGGGACTCTTACAACGCGAGTTGACCGGCCTCATGAGCCGGCTGGGTATACCGGACCGGCGCAGCGGAGAGGCGGTTGCCATCAGCCTCATCGCTCTGGGGTTCGGGATAGAGCATTTCCGCTTCGGGGCGCCCTCGATGCAGTCCTACCAATCATTCGCCTACGCCGTGGCGGTAGGATACCTGTTTGGTTACCTGCTGGTCATCACCGGCAACGTGTTCTTCTGTGGACTGGTTCACGCCACCAACAACTACGTGACGGCGAGTCTTCTACCCAGGCTGGGAACTCCGGGCACAGCGCCTCTGATTCCTGACGAGACGATTCTCTACGTTTACCTGATTGCCGTGTTCCTGCTGGTCTTCCTGGCGACCAGCATGACCAAGGGGCAACTGTACCGGATCCTTATGCCCGGCAGGGTGCCCATCGCACGATCGTAGGAGGACCAAGAGCGGCCCGATAAGAATCAGGGAATAAGATCCTGGAGCAGGGCCTCACCGTCTTTCAAGCGCTCGATCTGCCTCTCCGTCAGCGTGAAGGAAACATACACACTGTCTCGTTCGCTCTCGGCTATGACCCCGCGAAAGAAGTCTACGGCATCGGCATCTTTGGTCTGGGAAATTCCCAACTGGCCCAGAGCCAGGGCGCCCTTGATGAGATCCGCCAGGAGACGGGCGTCCTCGGGAGAATCGGTAAAGGCCCTCAACTCGAAGAAGACATCCTTGCCCAGCTCGATTGAGAATCCAATGGCCGTCAGAGAGCGCAGCGCCGGATGATCCCGCAATATAGCCAGGGGATTGTCGCCACCGTCTGTATCCAGGCCTGCCATGAGGGAATCCACCACATCGCGGGCGTTGATGATGCCCCAGATCGGACGCCGGGTCGCAGTGCGCTGGTAGGCCGCGACCATGCTCTGGGAATCTCTCTCACTCACCACAAGCTCAACCGCGCGGGCTGTCCCGAAGGTGAGCCGTTCCGGGCCGAGGAACGACATGACAATCTCGGTATCCGGCGTCTGGATCACCGGCATGATGATTCTCCCGCCCACGTTCCTGGCCACCGGTGCGTAAGCCTGTTCCAGGCGGGCACGCGTCTCTTCGCCAAACGCGCTGGTGAGGACCCCGGCAAAATCCTTTGGATGCTGAGGGTCCGAGAATGAATAGATCGTGAAGCCTTTGGTCTTGGCTGTGGCCGCTGAAAGATCCGTGGCCTCCAGGAACATCTGCAACTGTTCGTTGCTGCGGGCAAAGGGGCTAACGGACTCCTCCACGGCGGAATACAACGCGGATTCACGCAGCCGCTCGAGATCGAAATGGATGACGGCATTGGCTTTCAACGGCAACGGCGGCTTCTCGGCTAACGCCGGAGCAGAAGCTGTCGCCAGCAGGACCAGCAGAGGCAGGACATCCTGGACCACCCAACGCCGTGATTTCATTCCAGACCTCGATTCCCACATCATTCACCTGAAGCTCATATCCAGCACATGAGGACACTCAAGCCTAATGATTCGGAGAACAGATCGCAAGCGACGCAGGTCCCGAAACCCTCATCTTGAATACGCAGCCCGGGGAGAGGGGGTTGCCTACCTGCCGGTACAAAAACAAAGGCCGGCGCACCAGGCGCCGGCCGGCTCTCGGCAGAGAGGGTGATGTATGAGGGAGGAGCGTTCAGTTCATGCAGAGAAAAGGGGCCATCAACTCACAGAAGCGGCGGGGGTTGATAGGGACCGGCGCTTCATCCAGGTTGATGCTGCGCAGAGTATCGGGCGAATTCAGCAGTTCACGGGTCATTCTCCCGTTCATCTGACGCATATTATTGAGGAGCGTTTCGTGGCTCAGGTGCATGAGGCCGGCAGCCACCAACTCAAGTTCGCCGGCGGTCATTTTCTCGTCTGTTGTCTCCAGCATTTTCACTCCCATATTGGACGGATACGCCATTATTCAAGACCTCCCCTGTTCGCGCGGAGGAGACCGGAAACGTAGACCGGATAGCTGCCCCCACCATTCATGATCATGTCCTGTTCATTCGGATCAAAACCCACGCAATAGCTGCCACGTTCGCCGGCATCCATGTTCCCCATGGCCGCGGTGAGGACATCGTCGCAAGACCCGAAGAAGTCCTCGATACTGTCCTCATCGGTCCCCATCACAATCCACACGTTCCCCGGGAACGAACCGGCTGCCGGGCGCCCCGAAGGGTCCAGCATGATGACTCCGTCAATTGTGCGCAGGCGCCCAGATCCACGGGCTTTGCGGGCACCTCTCACCTGGCGAAGTGGTGTGTTTGGATCGGTTTCTAGCTGCTTCATGCGTGGTGCTCCCTTCCCCATCGAGGCTATTCCGGTAAGGGCCGGTGACCGGACCATCCAGGAACTTCCCTCGGAGCTTCAGCAAGATGGGCGAGTACTGCGGCGATCTCATCCAGATTCGCCGGCAGGTGGGAGTAGTAATGAATTCCCGCTCGCCGCATGATCTTTTCCGAATCCGCCGTTTCCCGTTCATCCAGAAACACAATGGGAACTCGTGGTGCCACGTTCTTGATGGCCTTCAGGATGGAAGTCGTCATGGGAGACGCTCCATCCCCGGACAGGACCACTGCCGTTATCGAGAACGGATCAGAACGCAGGAGGGAGATGGCGGAATCTCCATCCAGACTCACGCAACTGGCCGGCACCCGCTGCCTGACTTCTCGGCACACAGGCTCATCGTTCTCGCCAATCGGCACCACAAGAACGGTGCGAGGGTTGGCATAAAGAGCCTGAGCCTGTTGCCGCGAGGTGGAATCGGCTGTTGTCTGCGTGCTCATGACCGACCTATAAAGCAACGACCATGCCACATGGTGGTTGCACAGGCCTGACACAAGCTAACTGCTGATAACAAAAGTCTTACTATTCTGCAATGAGATCTGGATCCGGCTTGGACCGGCCTACCGGGTTCCGATCGCTCCCAGCGATGTCAAGAATCGTCGCCAGGGCGTCACTTTCTCTGCCCAGGTTCGGTTTTAAACCGAATTTTAAAGAGATAACGGAGATTCAGCCACTCCGACGAAGTGACGCCTGGGCGACACCTTGGCAAGGGATCGCCGCCCTCGCACAACCTAACCTATTGTGTCTTGGTAGTTTAGGAGGCCATTGCAGATGGTGTCACTGGCTGTCCCCGGGTTCCTTCTGATCAGCCAGGCCGTGACGCTGCATCATTTTGTAAAGCGAAGTGCGAGGTATCTGGAGCAGGCGCGCAGCACGCGCTTTATTGCCGCCGCAGTGATCGAGAACGCGGCGGAGATGGGCACGCAGGATCTCATCCAGAGCCATGGGATCATTGCTGCTGTTGGCAGCACTGCCGTCAGCCTTCAACGGCACATCACTCGGACCGATAAGGCGGCGAGGCGCAAAGATCACAGCACGCTCAACGACATTTTCCAGCTCCCGAATATTGCCTGGCCAGTCGTACTGCTTCAGGAGTTCCATGGCACGTGGAGAGAAATCATGCATCTGCTTGCCCTGGCGATGGCAAGCCTGCGCCAGGAAGTGTTCGACCAGAAGGGGGATGTCATCCCGGCGTTCGCGCAAGGCCGGCAGATGAAGCACAATGCCACTGAGACGGTAATAGAGATCTGCACGAAAGACGCCGGTTTCCATACCGGCTTCCAGGTTGGCGTTGGTCGCGGCGATGATACGGATATCAATGGATCGGGTCACAGTGCTGCCGACCCGGCGGATTTCCCTCTCCTGTAGCACTCGCAGCAG
>SMYD01000168.1 GCA_004356015.1 Acidobacteriota bacterium
TACCTGTTCGTCAAAGGTCTTTGGGAACGGTCCGAGTCCGCCTGAACCCGACCTTCTTCTGGATAAGCGGCATCCAGGTCGCAGCATCTGCGGCACGGATGCCGCATCTGTGTGCGGCGCCCCTGCCGCGCCCGTCTCTCTCCCGCCCTTCTTCGTGCGCCATGTCGCCGTAGGGTTACAGGCGTCTCAGGCGCGCCCTCGTCCCCGACGGGATCGGGTTCCAACACCGTGATCTCCTCCTCCTTCTGTCGGCGGCGGGGGCGCGCCACCTCAACCTGAATTCGCAAGATGGCGCAGCACCCGGCCTTGGTATGTCCTTGCGTCCAGCCACGCGGCGGCATGGTGCCGGGTGCTGTGCCGCCAGCCATTGCCAGGACGGGGCCTTCGTGGCAGAATCGGGTTCATGGATAAGACCGATCTTCTGGACTATCGCCGGATGATGGAACAGGCGCTGCGAGGTGTCATTCGCGACTCCCTGCGCAAGGTTGCCCGGGAAGGGCTGCCGGGAGATCACCATTTCTTCATCACGTTCCTCACCGGGATGAAAGGCGTGGATCTCCCCACGGCGCTGCGTCGGCAACACCCCGATGAGATGACCATCGTCATCCAGTTCCTGTTCCGGGATCTCGAGGTCCGTGACGATGATTTCTCCATCACTCTCAATTTCAATTCCGTCCCCAGCCGGTTGACGGTGCCTCTGGCCGCCATCACCAGCTTCGTGGATCCGGCCGCGGCCTTCGGCCTCAGCTTCGGCGCCGAAGGCGTCGAGTCCACGGGAAGCGACTCCCCCCCGTTGCCCGGCGCCAGGGTCCGTGCGCCCCGTGGCGAAGTGGTCCCCTTCAAGCCCAATTCGCCAACGGAAACCGGCGGCTGACCCCGGCCGGCCCGGCGCCCGCCTGCCTTCCAGGAGACCGTGACGGTGGAACATGTCGACTGGCTGGAGCGCTGGCGCGAAGGGCGCACGCCATTCCATATGGACCGGATCAATCCCTGGCTCGAGCGCTTTGCCCATCACCTGGACCTGGGACCGGGACGGAGAGTGCTGGTGCCCCTCTGCGGTATGAGCCTGGACCTGGGATACCTGGCGCGGCAGGGAGGCAGGGTCATGGGGGTGGATCTGGCCGAGGAGGCCCTGCGCCGTTTTCTGGAAAGACAACCACGCAAGATCGCCCGTCAGGAGCGCGGTGACGCCATCTTTCTCCTGGCGGCACCGTACACCCTGGTGGCCGCCGATATCATGACCATGACGCGGGAACAGTTCGGCATGTTCGATGCCATCTGGGATCGAGCCGCCCTGGTGGCGCTGCCACAAGCATGCCATGCAGCGTATGTTGGCCTTCTTCTGTCGTTGCTGAAGCCGGAAGGCCGCATCCTGATGGTGAGCATCGAGTACGATACCGCGCTCATGGACGGACCGCCGTTCAGCCTGCCGGCTCAGGAGATCAAGGACCTGTTCCGGGGCAGCGGACAGGTGGAAGTCCTCGCGGAGCAGGAGGTTGATGCCGACGAACCTATCCGCGTGAATCACAACCTGCCATGGGTCAAGGAGTCGGTCTTTCTCATCGCTGCCAGGGATCAATAAGGAGAAGTATGATGCCGACGCGCCGTCCCACCACGACTTGCGGAGTTCTTTCTGCCGCTGCCTGCCTTCTTCTCATGGGGTGCCAGATGCCCACAGCCGAAGCCGAGACCATGCCGTTCGACCCCGAGACAGCCCGGGAACGCGCCGTAGAGGCGCTTCTGGTTCAGCACGGGACCGGGCACCAGGAGCGCATTCGCCGCGGTGTCGAGCAACTGGCACAGATCTGGCGCGAGAGCGATGGCCATACCGAAGCCTTCGTACAATTTGCCCGCGACGAGTTCGTGCCGGCCGGCGACCTGCTGAACGACACCTTCGAGCGCTTTGAATTCGTCAGCGAGAGCATGGACGGCTACTTCAACGCCATGCTCCGCGACCTCCGCCGCGGCGTCGACCTGGATATCGGTCCATTGCTGCCCCTTGACCGCCGCCTTGCCGCGTTCAACGCCGCGGCCCATCTCTCCGACGACCTGTTCGCCGGCAAGATCGCTCAGACCGCCCTGCTGAACTTCCCCCTCACGAGCCTGCGGGAGAAACTGGCTCAGGGCGGGACCTGGACCCGCCGGCAGTGGGCCGAGGCTCGCCTCACAGACAGATTCGACGCCCGAGTCCCGGCCAGCGTCAGCCAGGCCATGACCGCCGCCGCAGCCTCTGCAGATACCTACATCAGCAGTTACAACATCTATATGCACCACCTGCTCACACCCGATGGCCGGCGCCTCTTCCCCGAGGGCTTGCGCCTCATCAGCCACTGGGGGCTGCGCGATGAACTCAAGGCCCAGTACGCCGACCCCGACGGGCTGTCCCGGCAACGGATGATCCGTACCGTCATGGAACGCATCATTCGCCAGGAGATCCCGGCGGCCGTCATCAACAATCCCCTGGTTGACTGGCGACCAGCGGAGAACAGCGTCACCTCGGCCGACGACGACACCGCCGTCGACCCGGCCCGTGAGGATGACGAGCGTTACCGGCAGTGGCTGGGGATGTTCCACGCCGCCCAGCTCGCGGACATCCACCAGCCGGACCAGCCAAGCTTGATTGCCCGCCGCTTCAACGTCGATCGCGAGATTCCCGAGGAGGAGGTCGAAGCTCTCCTGGAAGCCGTTCTCGCTTCACCGCTGGCCGGCCGAGTGGCCAAACTGGTGGCCAGTCGTCTTGGAAGGCCCCTGGAGCCGTTTGACATCTGGTATGTGGGATTCAAGCCGCGCGGCAAGTACGCCGAGGCGGATCTGGACGCTCGTACTCGCGCCCGCTATCCCGACGCCGCCGCGTACGCCGCCGATATCCCGCGCATGCTCCAGGAGCTTGGTTTCTCCCGGAAGCAGGCGACATTTCTCGCCGGGCATATCGTGGTGGAACCGTCCCGGGGAGCGGGCCATGCCATGGGCGCAGCCCGCCGGGACGACAAAGCCCATCTGCGTACCCGGGTGGGCGCCGGCGGCATGGACTACAAGGGCTACAACATCGCCGTTCACGAGATGGGACACAACGTCGAGCAGGTCTTCTCCATGACCCTCATCGACCACACCCTCCTCCAGGGCGTACCCAACACCGCTTTCACCGAAGCCCTGGCGTTTGTCTTCCAGGAACGGGACATGGAGCTTCTCGGCCTGGATACAAGCGACGCCGCCGACCTCAAGCCCCTGGAGGCCTTCTGGGCCACCCGTGAGATTGCCGGCGTGGCCCTGGTGGACATGCGCGCCTGGCGCTGGCTCTACGCCCATCCCGATGCCAATCCCGCCGCCTTCCGCCAGGCCGTGGTGGGTATCGCCGCCGAAGTCTGGAATACCTACCACGCTGACATCTTCGGAGTTCGCGATGTGCCGTTGCTGGCCATCTACTCCCACATGGTGGACGGCGCCATGTACACACCGGACTATCCCCTGGGGCATCTCATCGCCTTCCAGATCGAGGAGCACTTCAACGCGCACCGCGATCGCTTCGGCACGGAGTTCGAGCGCATCTGCCGCCTGGGACGTCTGACGCCCAACGCCTGGATCCAACAGGCGGTGGGTTCGCCCCTCTCCGCCAAACCACTCCTCAAGGCCACCGCAGCCGCTCTCAGCCGGCAGGAAAAAGATCAAACCGACTGATCCTCCCTGGGGCAGAATTCCCGGGGAACAATTCAATCGCCAGCCGGCGCATCGGGTGCAAACGAACCTGGTTCGTCGTCTCGATGGAAAATCCGATAAAGGACCGGCAGGACGATGAGGGTGAGCGCCGTCGAGGACAGGATCCCCCCGATGACGACCGTCGCAAGTGGGCGCTGGACCTCAGCTCCGATCCCCGTGGCAAGGGCCATGGGGAGAAACCCCACCGATGCAACCAGTGCCGTCATGAGGACGGCACGCAAACGAGTGTGAGCACCTTCCCGGATGGCGTTCTCCACCGGCATGCCGCCCTCGCGCAGAGTCCGAATGAAGGAAATCATGACCAGTCCGTTCAGAACCGCAACCCCGGAGAGGGCGATGAAACCGACTCCTGCGGAAATGGACAACGGTATTCCCCGGATCCAGAGGGCGGCCACACCACCGGTGAGTGCCATGGGCACGCCGGTGAAGACGAGGAGCGCATCTTTGAATTCCCCGAAGGTCGCGAAGAGCAGAACAAAGATAAGAAACAGCGCCAGAGGCACAACGATTTGCAGGCGCTTCGTCGCTGACTGCATCTGCTCGAACTGGCCGCCCCAGCTCGTCCAGTAGGCTGGAGGAATCGAGGCGTTGTTCCGGATCACCCCTTGCGCTTCTTCGACGAAGGACCCGATGTCGCGTCCGCGCACATTGGCCGTGACGATGATATGCCTCTTACCGTTTTCCCTGCTGATCCGGTTAGGTCCTGTGGCCAGATTGAAGTCGGCCAACTCCCCCAGGGGGAGAAAACTCAGACGGGTAGAGCCACGGGGGCCATTCCTTTTCTCGCCGAAGGAGCCACCTTGGCTCATGACGTTTGGAAGTGCGATGGGAATGCGCTTCAACTGCTCAATGTTGCCGCGTATTTCCTCAGGCAGCCTGACGATCAGATCGAAGCGACGGTCACCCTCGAAGACCTGGTTGACGGTCTTGCCCCCTATGGCGATCTTGATAACTTCTTGAACCTCCGCCACGTTGAGGCCGTACCGGGCCAATTTCCCCCGGTCCATTTGAATAGTGAGGACCGGCAGGCCTGTCGTCTGCTCCAATTTGACGTCGGAGGCCCCCGGGATGGCCTTGAGCAACGCTTCGATTCTGCGGCCGACTTTTTCCAAAATTTTCATGTCATCGCCGAAGACCTTGACTGCCACATCGCTCCGGACCCCGGCGATGAGTTCGTTGAACCTCATCTGGATTGGTTGGATGAACTCGTAGTTGTTACCGGGTACTTGGGTGAGCTTCTCCTCCATGCGGGCGATGAACTCGGACTTGGGGAGCTTCCGGTCGGGCCATTGGGATCGGGGTTTCATCATGACGTAGATGTCCGCAACACTGGGCGGCATGGGATCCGTGGCTATCTCTGCCGTCCCGACCTTGGCAAAGACGTAGTCCACCTCGGGAAACTCCTTGATTCGCTTCTCCAGCACGTTCTGCATCTCGATGGCCTGGGTCAGGCTGGTCCCCGGGATGCGAAGCCCATGGACGAGGATATCTCCCTCGTCCAGACTCGGAAGGAACTCACTTCCCATTCTTGTGGCGATGACACCGCTGGCGAGGAGGAGAAGGCAGGCCATTCCCACCACGAGAACTCGATTTCGCAACGCAAACGCCAGCGACGGGACGTAAGCTCGCTTGGCCCATTGCATGATGAAGTTGTCTTTTTCTTTCACTCGTCCGCTGACAAAAATCGCCACGGCCGCGGGGATGAAGGTCACAGAAAAGACCATGGCACCGAAGAGCGCCGTGAGCACAGTGAACGCCATGGGACGAAACATCTTCCCCTCGATGCCCGTCAGGGTCATGATGGGCAGATAAACCACCATGATGATGAAAGTGCCAAAGATGCTTGGACGCAACACCTCACGCGTGGAACTGAAGACCACCTTGAACCGTTCAACGCGAGTCAGCAATCTTCCCTGCCGATGCTGCTCCTTCCCCAGGCAGCGAACACAGTTTTCGGTGATGATGACCGCCCCGTCAACAATGATTCCAAAATCGAGTGCCCCAAGACTCAGA
>SMYD01000169.1 GCA_004356015.1 Acidobacteriota bacterium
ACCCCGGGGCAGGATGACAGGGCCGGCGGCGGGTTCAGGCGCCTCTTGAGGTGAGGATGGAGGGGATGTTCCGAAGAGCTTCTGCTGGGCCATTGGTGGTGACGGTCTCCATGGCCGGGAAGGGTCGGAGGGGTGCGGCTCCCGGCCGGGCTCGGGAACTTCAGACTACCTGCTGGCCGCAACCGCCGTCAAGATGAATGACTGCGCAGGACTGCAATGACCTTCGCAAAATCTTTCCGGCCCTCCTGCTCACCCGCCTCCCCCGCGTCCTTCTCCTGTCGCCGCAAACCTGCTTCGGCAATCTCGAGGGCAGTCTCACCAGCAGCGCCCCCACCAGCTCGGGCGAAGCTCCCAGCAGGCGCTTGAGCTCGCCGGTGTCTCCGTTCGTGATTGCGCTAAAATATCTGTTCTCCACTCTTACCTCCACAAGGCCTGACAACCTTCACCCACTCCCTGGTGCCTGAGCCCTCAGAGTCCGATTTTCTCGCCCTCTACTGCTAAATGGAAACCGGCATCCTCGATTGCGCGGCGGGCTGCACCGCCGGTCGCCAATGCAGGGTTGGAATGGTTCAGGTGCAGGAACCGGACCTTCCCTCGTTCTGAGGCCGGCAGCGCGGCCAGACGCTCCATGGTGTCAACGATCAAAGGATGGGGAATGGCGGCCAGATCCCTTCCGGGAAGCTCTCCCGCGTCATAGAAAGTCCCGTCCAGGTAGGCCACATTCACCGTCGCCAGGATCTCCTCGATGCGTGTTCCCTCCTGGTCCCAGGTCTTCCAGCCATCGATGTCGGGGATGAACAGCACGCCTCGCCGGGGCCCACGGATGACAAAGCCCACGACCTCCGAGTATTCTTCCCGGTGGGGCACCCGTAACGGGGTGATGGTGAAATTCTGGCTCAGAGTGACCTCATCCCCATCCGCCAAGGGCCGCAGAACAATGTTGCGGTAGCTGGCAAGCTGATCCCACGGACCATTGGACGCCAGAAATTTCGCCATGCGCGGCATGGCGTAGACGGGGACATCCCGGGAGCCCATGACCTCATGGCCCAGGTGCATGAGCCCGACGTAGTGCCCCACGTGGGCATGGGTCAGGAAAATACCCGCAAGACCGGGGCTCCCGGTGACCGGGTACGCCAGATCGAGCCTGTGAAGCTGATCTTTGAAGTCGGGTGTCGCCTCGATCATCCAGCGCAGACCGGCCTCTGGATCCACGAGCCCCAGGCAGGCGGCCAGACGCCGCAGCGATGGATCCTCCCAGGCAGCGGAAGAACGAGTCCCGGCCTGGGGCACGCCGGCATCCTGGGCAATCCCCAGGACCATGATGTACGGCCCGTCTCCCACGCCGTCGCCGACCACTTCCGGATGCCCTTCACCAACGCAGGCGGCCATACCGAGACCCAGAAGAAGAAGCACCGGCAGTCTGAGAGCCTTCATCCGGGCGTGCTACTCCCCTGCCAGGGCGCGCAGCCGCCGGTGGGTCTTCCGTGACCAGCCCCCGAAGAGCGCCTCCACCCTGCCGTCCTCGTTCACGAGAATCGACAGGGGAACGGAAATCCGACCGCCCCGGAAGATCTTGTCCCAGGTGTCCGGAGTGGTGACATAGACCGGGTAGGTCGTACCCATCCTGGTGAGGAATGCCTGAATGCGTTCCCGGTCGCCGGGTCGATCCAGGCTCAGGCCGATGACTGCAAGGTTTCCATCGCCTTCCCGGTAGAGGCGTTCCAGTTCGGGCATCTCCCGGGCGCAGGGGGTGCACCAGGTCGCCCACAAGTTCACCAGGGTGCGCTGCCCTGCCGGTAGAATCTCTCTCAGGGAGACGCTCTCACCTGCCAGGGTCTGCACCGGGATGTCTGGCAGGGACTCTCCGCGGCTGAACGTGAGCTGAGCTTCCAGACGGTCTTCGGCGCCCCTGACGACGGGCAGGGACAACGACCGCTCGGTCAGTTTCCGCGCCTCGTCCTCACCTTCCACCAGAAGCAAGGAACTGCCGGCGGCGGCGCCGGGAAAGCGCTGCTGCAATCCCGAGGGCCACTGCACCTCGATCCAGTCCACGCCGGGATCCTTCCCCAGCCCGAACAGCAGCCGCGGGTCGGACTGGGACAGGAAACCGCTCCCGCCTGACTTCAGCGCAGTCAATCGTCCCGAGGCCGTGCCCACCCGCACCACGGCGCCGAAGGCGTCGCGCCCGCTCTGGCGTCCCTCCAGGGTGACGCGCAGAAATCCCGCATCCTGGCCAATCCTGTTCTCGTAGAGGAAGTGAGCCGGGCCGTGCATGGCGCGCAGAAAGATATCCAGATCGCCGTCATTGTCCAGGTCCACGTACACCGCCCCGCGTCCGTCACTCACCGAGTCGGCACCGGAGACGCCGGAGATGTTCAAGAACGTGCCGTCCCCGCGGTTGAGGGCCACCATGTCCCGTTCGAACCCGCTGAAGGAAAATCCGGCCTCGAGCATCTCACCCTGCCGGCTGAGGAAATCACGGGCGCCGCCAGCCCGGCTGGTTTCCGTTTCTTCCTCCTGGGACGCCACGACCTGGCGCCAGAAGAGACTTCACGTGTCTTTCATGGAAGCTCCCGAGAGAAAGCCGTTGGGAGTGTGCAGATCGACAAAGCCATCGTTGTTGATATCGATGAAGCCGCCGCCCCAGGCCCAACCCGCCGCGAACGGGCCGGCTTCGCCGCTGACGTCACGAAAGACACCATCTCCCAGGTTCAGGTAGAGGGCGTTGCCTCCGGCCAGCTCTTTGAGCCGGTCGCGGGAGGGCAGTTCGCCGGTTCCCAGGCGCGACAGGATGCGCCGTCCCGCGGTGGAGGACATCTTGGTCACATGGAGATCCAGATCGCCGTCCCTGTCGTAATCACCGAAGCTCACTCCCATGGAGTAGCCGCCGTCATAGACACCCCGATCACTGGCCCGGTCCACGAAACGGCCGCCCTCGTTCATGAACAGGGCATTGCCGCCGCCGAAGTCATTGGCCACATAGAGATCCTGATCTCCGTCCTCGTCGATATCGGCAAACGCGGCGGCATAACTCCAGCGCCCATCGGCCACACCCCATTCCGCAGCCTGCTCCTTGAAGGTGCCGTCACCTTGATTCACGAACAGAAGATTCGGCGTGCCATTGCGTCCTGCGTCCCAGCGATCCGGGAGAATGCGCCCATAATCGTTGTATGAAGCCACGTAGATATCAGGCAGGCCATCGCCGTTGATATCTGCCGCCACCGCCGAGAAGCCCACTGCAGGGCGATCCACGCCGGCACGCTGGGAGACATCACGGAAGGAAAGGACACCGTCGGGAACGAGGCGATTCTCGAACAGGTACTGGGGGCCGAACGAGGACATGAACAGGTCCAGGTCGCCATCGTTGTCGTAGTCCAGGAAGAGGCCCGCGGCGGCGGGCCGGGGCAGGACATGCACGAACACCTCTGCGGCCACATCGCGAAACGTGCCGTCGCCGTTGTTCAGGTAGAGGGAGTTGCCGTCGCTACCCGTGGAGAACAGATCCATGAGCCCGTCATTATTGACATCGCCGGTGGCCGCGCCGTAAGCCGCCAGTCCCACCGTGGGATGCTCGAGCACCGGCGGATCCTCGGCGGCGAGCCCGGCTTCCCGGGCCACATCGATGAAAATGTCACGGGAAGCCACCATGGAATCCATCTCCGTGATGGTGAACCTGTCCAGAGGCCAGGTCTCATCGGGGCCTTTGGTGCCTGAGATCTCGGCCCAGCCCCGCAGCCACTCCCGGCGCCCCCCGGAATCCCGCCCGATGATCCAGAAAGCCATTCGTGCGGTGACCCGCTGATGGTCCTCGGTCGCCTCCGACGTCTTGACCTTCAGGCGCATGTCTTCCAGGTCGGAAAAATGATCCAGAAGTTCTTCCAGAGAAGCCACGAAGTCATCCCCGGGAATGGGGGCCGGCGTGGTTGCGAGATCCCAGCCGTGCAGCAACAGGCCGAACGGCTCCTGCCGCGGCGGCATGGCCACAACCGGGAACGGCGTGCCGGTCACGGTCCCGGCGAAACAGGCCCGGGTGCCTTTGCTGTCACCCAGCAGGATGGCCTGCGAACAATCGTGGAGGGCGTTGGCGAACGCCTCCGTGGGCTCTTCCATGGCGGCCATCTGTTCTTCGAGTTCGCCGCTTCCCGAACCGGTCCCGGGCATGCGGACCAGCAGAGACACGCCTACGGCCATGGCCAGAGCGACCAGAATACCCAGCATCAGGAGGACGAGACGGCGCATGATCAGGGTGAGAATATCACGCCGGGAGCGGGCGGCAGGAGGTCGGAATCGCCCAGGCGCCGGGCTTCCTGATAGAAGATGGTCATCAGTTCATGCAACCGCGCAGGTTCCTGGGCGGCCAGGTCCTGTGCGCGCCATGGGTCCTGATCCTGCCGGTAGAGGGAGAAGTGGGCACCGTCTCCAGCGGGACGGTAGACCAGTGCCCAGGGCCCGGCCTCCAGGCGGCGATGCTTGGCACGCAGCACGGCACGGACATGCTGTGGGGCCAGAACCACGTGAGGGGGGCTGCCGCTCTCCACCGTGAGCAAACCATCGGGGAAATCCGGATAGACCAACCCCTCCTCGCCGGGCGCCAACTCGGCCACCACCTCGCGGGCAAAGAACCACAAGCCTGTTTCCTGGAGGAAAAGCCGGGGCTTCGCATCCAGCTCGCCTCCTTCTCCCCGAAGACGGCCTGCCTGGGAGCGCCCATCCAGTCCAGCGGGAATCTCCAGGCCCAGCAGATCCAGAAGAGTCGGCAGGATATCGGTGACGGACACCGGAGTCGTGACCACCTGCGGCTGCAGGCGTCCGGGCCAGCGCATCAGCAGGGGCACCGCGTTGGAGCGGTCCCGCTCCAGACTCAGCCCATGGGCCAGCATGCCGCCGGCATCCAGCAGGTTCTCTCCGTGATCTCCCAGCACAATCACCACCGTGTCCTCGGCGAGCCCGTCCTCCGCCAGTTTCTGCAGCATGGTTCCCAGCGCCCGGTCCACGGAAGCCAGGGCACCCTGGTACAGGCGCAGGGCATTGGCCCGCTCCTCAACCCGGCCGCGCACGCCGGGCGCCGATTCGGCTGCCCGGACCTTCTCCACCAGGCTGCCGGCGGTGATGGAGTACCGGTTGGGGCCGAGGTAATCGCCGGCCGCCAGGGTCTCGGGCCAGTTGGGCACATACGGTAGATGGGCGTTGTCGAAGAAGACGGTCATGAAGAAAGGCGCCTCGCTGCTGCGCCAGACGCTGACGGCTTCGTCGGCCACATCCATGGCGAGGGACCCTTCCACCACCGTGCGCATCTGCGGGTAGAGCGCGCGCAGAGCGGGGGTGCGCATCCAGATCGGCAGGAGCGGGTGTGCCGCCAGAGCCACGGCAGAGACCATGAGGGACGCTTCCGAGCGGGGCGTGCGCTGGATCGTGTACCCCGCATCCAGGCCGCGCAGGACCGTGGCGCAGTACCCACCCACGGCAGCGGTCTGCCAGCCGGCGGTGGCCAGGAGGCGCGGCAGACTGGCCTCCGGCAAGATGCGCCGGTCAGCCGACGGATAGATGGTCCTTATCCCATGTCGCAGCGGATGGAGGCCGGTGAGCAGGCTGGCCACGGAAGAGTAGGTACGGGCCACGGGCGTGCGGACGTCACTGAAGCGGACGCCGGCGCGGGCCAGGTCCCGGAGTGCGGGGAGGGCCAGGGGTGATGCCGGGTCCGCCCGGTCGGGGCGCAGAGAATCGATGAGCACCAGCAACACGTTCGGCCGTCCATCTCGGGCCGGGCGCGGGGCCGCACCCTTCAGGAGCATGGAGGCCGCCACCAGAAAGATCGAGGCCACCGCGATCACCACCGCAATACGGCGGGTACGGCGGGAAGCATGGCGCCACCACCCCATGGCGCCCGCCGCCAGCAGCAGGCCGGCACCGCCCACGGCAATCCGTGTCAGCGCCGCCGGCGTGCATAGATCCTCCACCGTCAACTGCACCCAGCGGCGCCATCCGCCCTTGAGATAAAAGAAACCCGCCA
>SMYD01000170.1 GCA_004356015.1 Acidobacteriota bacterium
CGTTGATATTGGGAAAGACCTGGGCCCAGAACTTCGCCTTGTGGCTGTCCACCACGATGGCCGGCAGGAGGCTCGCGTTGACCAGGTCCAGAAGGTCGTGGTCTTCCAGATACTCATCCACCGTCTCCACGGGGATGGCTTTCTTGCCCGCCTTCTCGCGCGCGTCATTGAACGACTTCATGTGCTCGAAGTAACTGCTGGATCGGCGCAGGTGCAAACCCTTCGCCACCAGATCATCGAAGGATGAAACCTCGGCAGCCGCGGGTCCGGTGATCACAAGCTCGTTGATATCGGGATAGGTGGGTGAGGCGAAGTCGACAATCTTGCTGCGCTCAGGCGTGATGGTTAGATTGCCCGCCGCGATGTCTCCGCGGCCGGCAATGAGTCCCGGCAGGAGTTCATCCCGTGCCACCGGGATGAGCACCACGGTCGGGGAACGGAGACTGCCGATCTGCTCATCCAGATGCTTCTGGAACTCCTGGGCGATGTCGGGTGCCAGTCCCCGCTGCTCAACGCCATCGAAGGTGAAGAAGAGAGGGTTGTGGACCGTCAGGATGCGGATGAATCCGCGCCTGGTGATGCCGTCCAGGTCGCCGGTCCACGGGTCACTGACATGATCGAGAATTTCATCAGTCTCAGCGACTGTGGTCACCTGGGCAGGACCCGGTGCCAGGGCAGCCATGGAGATCATGAGGAGCAGAGGCAGAAGCATGATGGGGGAAGCATCTCAGGCGGGCTTGCTCCGGTCAAGCCTTGCCCGTTCTCCCTGGCGCGGGCTCCAGCCCAGGGCGCTCCAGTGCCTTCAGATCAGCCGGAAGATGAGTGTCCAACCATCGCCGTTTTGGCCGGTCCCGTCAGGAAGCCTGCCGGTAGCGCCGGTGGCGCCGATTACTGGAGGCCGGTCGGTTGTGGGACGCGGGCCGGTTGCTGGTTGCAGGCCGGCTATTGGCTGGGCGTCGGTTCTTGGAGGCCGGCCGGTTATTGGCTGCTGGCCTGGCTGTGGGAATTGGAGCGCTCTCGATCCCATCGACCTTGCGGCGTGGGATGGACGACCCGAGCCTGCGCTCGACGTCACGGACCATTCCGTAGTCGCCGCTGGTCACGAACGTATAGGCCTTCCCCTCGCGCCCGGAGCGGCCTGTGCGGCCGATGCGGTGGGTATACGCGTCGGTGGTGTTGGGCATGTCGAAGTTGACCACGTGGGAGACCTGTTCAATGTCCAGGCCGCGGGCGGCGATGTCGGTGGCCACCAGCACGTCGAATTCGCGCTTGCGGAAACCGCTCATGGCCCGCACGCGCGCGCCCTGGGACATGTTGCCCTGCAGCGCCACGGATCGGTGTCCCGACTTTTCGAGCTTCTGGGCCAGCCGTTTGGCGCGATGCTTGGTGCGTGTGAACACGATGGCCGAGACGAAATCGTCGCTGGACAGAACGTGTTTGAGCAGGTCGACCTTGCGCAGTTCGTCGACAGGATAGAGGGTGTGCTCGATGGTCTTGAGTGGCTGGGTGTGGTCCAACTCGACCACATGGGGATTGTGCAGAAGCTTGTCGGCCAGCCCCCGGATCTCCCTGGGCATGGTCGCCGAGAACAGCAGGTTCTGGCGCTGTTCAGGGAGTGCGGCCATGATGCGGCGGATGTCAGGGAGGAAGCCCATGTCGAACATGTGGTCCGCCTCGTCCAGCACGAGGGTCTCGACCTGGTCGAGATGGACGGCGCGGCGGTTGATCAGATCCAGCAGGCGTCCGGGGCAGGCCACGACAATCTGAGGGCCGCGCCGCAGCGCTGCTATCTGGGTGTTGAAGGAGACGCCGCCGAACACGGTGGCGACCTTGATGCCGGTGAAGCGGGCCAGCAGGCGGATCTCCTCGCTGATCTGGCTGGCCAGTTCGCGGGTCGGTGCCACGATCAGCACGCGCGGATCGGAACCGCCGCGGGTTGCCAGCAGCCGTTCGAGCACCGGCAGGGCGAAGGCCGCCGTCTTGCCGGTGCCGGTCTGGGCCAGGCCCAGGATGTCGCGGCCTTTGAGAATCTGGGGGATCGTTTGTGCCTGGATGGGGCGCGGCTGGACGAACCCGGCAGCGCGGATGCCGCGCTGGATCGAAGAATTCAGGTTGAAGGCGGCGAACCCGTTCCCGGGCTCATGGTTGGAATCATGCATCTGACAGACGTCCTCATGGCGGACATGGCGGCCGGAATTCCAGCACAGCGGTCCACCGCTTTCCAACCTACACAACAGTAGCAGGAGGGGATTCGTTATCTAGCGGCGAGATTCCCTGGTGGGAGATCCTGTTGTGCGCCGCCGGGCCGTGGAAGTCGGCCATTCAGGTTGACATGGGGAAAGATAACAGACCCGAGCTCTTCGCGCCACCCCGCCGGGTTTCACCCGGCGGGGTGGCGCTGATGTCGGATTCTGACCACGAGCATCTCAAGAAGCTGGCCACCGGCTCTCACCGCCAGGTGACGCAACCGCCATCCCGATGACGTGATGGGTGGCTGACTCGTTCTCTGGGCCGTAAAACTCTTTGTTTGGGCGCTCCCACCCTGCGGGAAGCAGCGGGAGCCGGTGGCACATCGCTTGCAAAAGTACCTGCCATGCGCAACCGATGGTGGATGTCTGAGTTCGTTGGAGGCCTGTCTCTGCCTCTGGTCCTCTGTCTGGGGCTGGGCGCCAGCCCGGCGTCCGCCCGGGTGACGGTCCCCCAGAATGTCGAGGAGGTGATCCTGGCAGTCCGACAGCCTCAATGGGTTCCTGGACGGGTCAAGTTCCGGCCCGACCGGTCTGCGTACCAGACCCTGTTCCGGGCCGGCAGCGCGCGCATCAGGCAGTTCCCCCTGCCGGACGGCTCCTGGGTTGATCTGGAGGTGATGTCCTCGGACCTGGTGCATGGTGGCACGCGCTTCTTCGTGCGCGATGCCCAGGGCATCCACGAGAAGTCGAGGCCGTCCATGCGCTTCTTTCGCGGCCAGGTCGCCGGAGAGCCGGAGAGCCTGGTCTCCCTCACCCTGTTCCGCGGCCAGGTCGCCGGCTTTGTGCGAACCGCCGGATCCACATACACCTTTGGCCCACGTTCCTTCGCCGACGGGGTTGGCCAGGCCGACCTCATCGAGGTGCGCGACGATGCCGTCGAGACCGAGCCGGCAGGCAGGTGTCATGGCGACGTGCTGTCTCCCGAGGGTGACGGGCTGCCCATCATGGGCGCCTCCCGCTATTTCTCGTCCCTGCCCTCCCAGGAGCTGAATGTGGACGGTGAGACTCTGCTTCTGGCACACGTGGCGGTGGAGGGCACCGTTGAGTGGGTCAACAAGCACGGCGGTGTCGCGGGCGCCGAGGCCTACACCCTGAATCTCATGGCCCAGGTGTCGGCTATCTATGAAAGTGATTTCAAGGTGCAGTTGCAGGTTCCCTTCGTGCTGATGAACAGCGCCGAGCCTGACGGCTACTCCGGTGGCGGCAACAGCACCTCCACCATGCTCAGCGAGATGGTGACCAACTGGAACGGCAGTGAGACGCTGAGAAATGTCTTCCGGACCACGGCGCATGTGTTCAGCACGTATCCATCGGGAGGCGCCGGGCGCGCCTACCTGGATGTTCTGTGCGACGGGGTGCCGGCCAACTCCAACAGCTATGATTTCGGCGTGAGCCTGCTTTCCGGCAACGGCGGCTCGTGGGAGAGAGGGCTGGTGGCCCACGAGCTGGGGCACAATTTCTCGAGCTCTCACACGCACTGCTACCAGCCCGAGATCGATCAGTGCAGCGGCGGTCAGGCCGGCTGCTACAGCGGCCCGGACATTCCGACAACCGGCACCATCATGTCGTATTGCAGCACCAGCCTCGACACGTTTCACCAGCGCGTGCGGGATGAGCAACTGCGTCCCGCTGCGGAAGCGGCCTTTCCCTCATGCATGGATGTGGCGGGAATGCCCGGCAGCATCGGCGCCGCGGCCGGCGCCGGACTGGACATCTCACCGGCCCGCATATGCAACGCCCAATCGCTGCAGGCGGACTCGGGGAGTCCAAGCAGTTCTCTGGGGTATGGTGGCTCGGCCATGGCTGCCTGGGTCAAGCGGTTCACTCCCGACTGCTACCCGTTCAAGCTGACCGACGTACAGGTTCGCATGGTGAATACCTCCAGCCTGTCTCCCGGGCGGCCGCTGCGGATTCTCGTCTATACCGATCCCGGCGGAACGGGCAACCCCGGCAACGCGACGCTGATCCACAGTGAGGACACAACCATTCAGACAGTGGGCGGCAGTGAATGGAATCAGTACACCCTGTCGACGCCGGTGACCTTGACCGCCGGCGACTTCTATATCGGCTTCCACGATCTGGACCCGGATAGCGGCAGCACCTACATCATGGACTATGACAACGGCAGCAGCGGCGACTCATGGTTGCAGGCCAATGGCACCTCGCCCGGCGGCTACAGCTTGTTTGGCAACGGCACGTGGATGATCCGGGGCCAGGGTGGCGGCGTGGACGCGGGCAGCCTCTCCATGACCTGGGGCCTGCCGTGCAACGCCGGGAGTGTTCCCAATCAGGACTATGCCGTCTACCAGGGCCCGCTGGGCGACTGGAGCAACCTGAGCATCCTCACCTGCTCCACCGGCTACGACAGGTCGGCGCTGATCGAGAACATCCAGCCCAACATGTTCTGGCTCATCGTGCCCCAGAACTCGGCGAACGAGGGGTCGTACGGGCAGTCCAGCTATGGCGAGCGCTCGCCCGCCGCCGTGCCGTGCAAGCCCCAGGCGATTGCCGCCTGCCCGTGATCCTCCTGTTACCGCTTCCCGCCGAAACGATACGTCAAGCCTCCGTATGCACCCCAGGCGGTATAGCTGTCCACGGTTCCTCGGTTTCCTGAAACGCGATCCATCACCTCCCAGTCTGCGATGTGATGGTCAGCCTTCAGGCCTGCGCTCATGATGTCGTTGGCAGGCTCGCCCCCGGCGATGGACACCATCGCTCGTGGGCCGACCTCGACCTCAATTGCGGGCGAGGCGATCGAGCCCATCAGGCCTGCCATTGCGATAATGACGGCTGTGGACAACACTCTGCGGCTACTATGAGTCATGATGCTGTTCTCCCTGGTTGAGAGGGGTAGGTGTCTGTGGACGGGATTCACACTGCGAACGCAGGCGGTTGTTGGCAAGGGCGAACCAACATGGCACGGACATCATTTCCCAGGTTAGAGGGCCGGATCCTGACGGATCCTTCGCACCTCACCCCAGGTTGTGTGAGAGGGCTCATCTCTGTGCCCGCAAGCCGTTACAAATCAACAGGTTATGAATCGTCCGGCCGGCCGCCGCTGTGACGGTTACTGGCGGCCTGATCAACTCCGCCTTCAGGGTCGCATCCACCCCCGGGTGGGTGGACCGGCTGCGGCTCATGGCGGCGGAGGCCATGGCCCGCTATGAGGCCTACCAGAGGCTCCTCGAGGATCTGCACGGCGAAGTGAAGCCACGCCCGGCGCCGGAGAAAAACGAAGACTGAGCCAGGCAATCTCGCTGCTGGTGCGCTCTACTGCCGCGCCGGGTCCGGTTCGGGGGCCGGTCGGTCCTCGGGAGCGTCCTCGGCGTCGGGCACCGCTTCTTCGTCGGCCTCAGGTGCTGCCGGGGGCAGTGGCGCCGACGGCACCGGCCGCAGGCGCGGCGCGGGAACCCGCAGGGGACGCGGAGCGACAACGGCGGATGGCAAGGGCGGCACTGACGGCGGCAGGACCGGGCGCGGCTTGGGTGGCACCACGGCGAACGGCGCGGGATGAGGTGCCAGGACCGGACGCGAGCCGGGCGTGACCGTGTAGGGGGTGGGCGCCAGCGCGGCCAGAGGCGTCACCGGCGCCGGTTCCATCTCTTTCATCTCGCGCATCATCTCCTGCTGGAGATCTTCCAGACGGCGCTGGTATTCCTGCATCAGCCGCTCGATTTCTTCCATGTCCCGGGCTCTGTTCTCTTCCATGTCTCGTTGCAGACGCTCCAGATCATCCTGCCGGTGCCGGCTGCTTTCTTCGTGTTCGCGCTGAACTTCCTGTTCCCGGAGCGCCAGCTCTATTTTCACGCGGGCAACCTGCTCCTCGGCCTGTTGCCTGGCTGTAAGGGCCTGCTCCCGGGCCGCTTCACGCTCATCGGGTTCGGCCTGCTCGGCACGGCGCTGCATTTCCTGCGCCCGCCGGAAGGCCTCCCGGGCCTGGTGTCGCAAATCGACCTGCTGGTCCTGCATCCGGCGTCGCCTTTCCATGTCCTCACGGCGCTGATCCATCTGGAGAGCGCGCCCGGCGTCTCGGTAGGCCATGGCGCGGTCGCGCTCCTGCCTGCGTAGCTGCTCGTGCTGGCGGGCGACTTCACGCTTCATGTCCTGCTGGGCGCGAGCGAGTTCCCGAGACATGTCGCGTTGCACCCGGCGCATGTCGTTGCGCTGCTGGCGCATTGCTTCACGTTCAGCGGCCATCCGGCCCCGTTCCTCGCGAGCCTGCGCGCGCCTTTTGTGGGCGTCGTCTCGCTGCCTCCGGATCTGCGCCATGCCTGTGGCGAGAAAATCGCGTCCCTCGGGATCGAACGGCACTTCGTCACCATTCACGCGGTATGTATAGGCCGGCAGGCCATTCTCATCGGCCGTGACCTGTAGGCTGCGGCTGGTGCCGTCCAGGGACTCGTCGAGACGAAGAGAACTGCCCGGGGCCATGCTGGTGATGTTGCTCATGTCTTCGGTGAAATGGATCTCACCGTCCGCTTTCATGGAAAAGCGGTCGCCATCGTCTTCGCGAACCCAGCTGGAGGTGCCACTGAAGGACGGGCGGTGTTCCCTTTCCTCGTGGGCTGCCGCCAATGCGGGCGCCGCGAAGAATGCAACTGCCGCCGCCGGCAGGGGTGCCGCTTCAGGAGCGGGTGCTGCGGAAAAGGCGGGTGCAGCAGCCGCCGACGGCGCGCTGGAGTACGCAGGCGCTGCATGTGCGCCCGCAATGGCTGGTGCGGCTGATGGTGCCTGGGGAGCGGGTGCTGCCTGGGGTGTGTCCTCAGCTCTCCTCTCCTCACCGGAGATGGCGGGGGCCAGGGCTGCCACCGCCAACAGCGGCAGCATCGCTGCCATGACACGCAGTCGCGGAGTCTGCACCGGCGCGGCGGCCGGGTTGCTCTGCAGGAGGTTCTGGATGCGGCGCAGGAGGGGCGAACCGAGCCGGGCCATGGGAGCGAGGACGGCCGGGTGGGGCGTGCGCTCAAGCCACGATGCCACATGGGCCAGACAGTGGGCCAGGGTGCGGCGCCGGCCGGTGTGCCGGACGGCCCATTCATCGCAGAGGAACTCGCTGCTCTCCTGGAGATGGGTGCGGCTCAGCCGGTTCAGCGGCTGAAAGAAGAAGAGACTCTCGATGACTCCCGAGACCGTCAGCCACATCGGGTCGCGACGGGACAGGTGCGCCAGCTCGTGGGCCAGCATGCTCTCCTGCTGGTCGCTGCTCAATTCCACGAGAGCGCGATCGGGCACACAGATCTCGTCCTGTCCCAGCGCCACCGGGCTGGTCAGGCGAGCCGACTGGGTCAGGCGGATGCGGCGGGGCACGCCGGCCTTGCGGCGCAGGCGTGCCATGGCGTCGAGCATGCCGCGGTTGGTCACCGGCAGGCGTCGACCCAGTCCGGCCAGGAAGCGGGAGCGCCCACGGAACATGCGGACGAGTGCGAATACTGCACCGGTCAGCCAGGCCAGCAGCAGGAGATGCCCCCAGGACAGGGAGGGGAAGGGTGTCCCGGGGGCATCCGCTAGCAAGGCGATTTCGGTCGCGCTCATGGCGTGGGACGGCTTGGCCGCTCCCGCGGCGACGGCGGAGTCATCGGCTCCGGGACCGGCCGGGCTGGAAGCTGATAGCGGCGGATGACCGAGCGGCTCGACATCCGTTGCCGGGGCTGTGGTCTGCGTGCTGCCGGCTGGTGCCGGCAGCACCAGGCGGCCGCCCAGGGGTTCCACGCCGAGGCCGACCTGCAGGGTGGTGGTCAACAGGCCGCCAACCAGGGCAGTCTTCCAGAGAATCTCGCGCAGGGCATGGCCGCGCAGAAGGGTTGTCGCCATCCAGACTCCGGCGCCCAGCAGGGTGCTGTGCACGGCATAGGTCAGGAGCCATGCCATCAGGCTCAGTGCCGGCGAGCCGGCGGCGGGCAGCATCTCAAGAGTCGTCATGGTCGGTCTCCGTTTCGTGGCTCGCGGAAAGCAGTCGGCGCACAGTTTCCAGATCGCCCGTGGCGATATCCCGGGACTTGAGAAGATGGCTCACCAGGGCGGTGGCGTCGCCGTTGAACAGGCGGGAGGTCAGGCTGGCCACCATGGAGTGGCGGACCTCCTGCTCGCTGACCACGGGGGCATAGAGGAACTGCCGGCCACGGCTGCTGTGGCGCACCAGGCCGCGCCGCTCCAGGCGGGACAGGATGGTGGCGATGGTTGTGGGGGCCAGGCCGCGCTCAGGTTCAAGGTCGCCATGGACCTCCGCCACGGCCGCCTCCCCGCGGCGCCAGAGGACCCGCATGACAGCCAGTTGCAGGTCGCTGATATTGTTGTCTTTTTGCATGGTGTCCCTCTTCTCCAGAACGCGCCTCAACCTTGGATTGACTTCGACTACAGGCGTAATACTACATGCGTAGTCATGGCCCGTCAAGAGGGTCGGGCGAAATTTTGTGGAACAATGCCCGGGTCGGTGGTGACGCCGGCCGGCAGAGGATCCCATGAGTGATGAGAAGCACCAGGATCGGGAACAGGTTGCAGCCGCTCTGGCCGGCTGGTTGAAGCACCGCCGAGACCCGGCGGTAGCCCGATTCAAGGAGCGTCGGGAGAGTTTCTCGACCACGTCGGGTATCGAGATCCCCCCTCTGCACACGCCTGTGGACGGGGCCGGCGAGCCTTACCTGGAGAAGCTGGGATTCCCCGGCAGCTACCCGTTCACCCGGGGCGTCCAGCCGACCATGTACCGGGGCCGCCACTGGACCATGCGCCAGTATGCCGGCTTCGGCTCAGCCGGGGAATCCAACCGCCGGTATCGCTACCTGCTGGAAAAGGGGACGACCGGTCTCTCGGTGGCGTTCGATCTCCCCACCCAGATGGGATACGACTCGGATCACGCCATGGCATCCGGCGAGGTGGGCCGGGTGGGCGTGGCTATCGACTCTCTCGCAGACATGGAAACGCTCTTCACCGGGATTCCTCTGGGAACGGTCTCCACCTCCATGACCATCAACGCCACGGCTGCCATCCTGCTGGCTCTTTACGTGGCGGTGGCCCGCCGCCAGGGTGTCGAGACAA
>SMYD01000171.1 GCA_004356015.1 Acidobacteriota bacterium
CTCCACCAGGGTCGCCTGGCTGGCCTCACCGGCGCTCACAACCAGGCGCGGCTGAATGGCCGTGGGAGTCTCTTCCCCCCCGTGTACTGAGACCACACGGATGGGCGTCGAGATGACCTTGCCCGCCGGCAGGGACAGGTAAAGACCGTCCTTCAGGTAGGCCATGTTGAGATCGCCCAGGACGTGGCCACCGGCTTTCGCCGCAGCTTCCATGGTGGTGCGCACCTCACGGGGATGCCTGGCAACGGCCTCAGGGAGACCCATGAGGATCACACCCTGAGGCAACTCGGAGAGGTCGCTCATCTCAGGCGAGAACCGGCCATTCACCAGAACCGCCAGGGGCCCGACACCAGCCAGCGCAGCTTCCTGCTCCACCTGCCCGACCAGCGATCCCGAACCGTTCCCTGCCACGGGCCTCCAGTCTGTCCGCGCCACGGGAGCCAGGTTGGTGTCGCGCCAGTCTTCTTCCCGTGTGGTGGGGACACCAGCGGCGGCGAAGCGGGCCATGGCCTCCTGACGCAGTTCCAACAACCAGCCGGGATCCCCGGCAGCCTGACTCTCCTTGAGAAATTCAGGGAAGCGCCGCAGCCAGACATCCGTCCCCGCAGCCTGAGTGGAGACGGTCACGAACCCACCACCGCCTGCTGGCCGGCCTGCTCCTCGATCCACGAGTAGCCTTTTTCTTCCAGCTCAAGTGCCAGTTCCTTGCCGCCGGACTTGACGATGCGGCCGTGGGCCAGCACATGCACCTTGTCAGGAACGATGTGATCCAGCAGGCGCTGGTAGTGGGTGACCACCACCATGGCCCGGTCAGGTGCCCGCATAGCATTGATCCCGCCGGCAACGATCTTCAGGGCGTCGATATCGAGACCGGAGTCGGTCTCGTCCAGGATGGCCAGCCTGGGTTCGAGAACCGCCATCTGCAGGATCTCGTTGCGCTTCTTCTCGCCACCGGAAAATCCCTCATTGACGGCCCGCTGCAGGAAGCTGGCATCCATCTGCACCAGATCAACCTTCTTCTTGACCAGCTCAAGGAAGTCCATGGCATCCAGCTCTTCCTCGCCCCGATGCTTGCGCAGCGCGTTCATGGCGGTCTTGAGGAAATAGAGATTGCTGACACCGGGGATCTCCACCGGATACTGAAACGCCAGGAAGATCCCGGCCCAGGCCCGCTCTTCAGGACTCATGGCCAGCAGGTCGTCTCCCAGGTAGGTCACGCTGCCCCGGGTGACCTTGTAGGTATCACGCCCGGCCAGGACGTTGGCCAGGGTGCTTTTCCCGGAGCCGTTGGGCCCCATGATGGCATGGACCTCGCCTGCGTTCACCGTCAGGTCGATACCATTGAGAATGGTCTTGCCGCCGACACCGGCGTGCAAATCTTTGATGACGAGCATGTATGATGTTCCCCCGCTGCCGCGCCGGCGCTAGCCGACAGCTCCTTCGAGGCTGATCTCCAGAAGTTTCTGGGCCTCGACGGCGAATTCCATGGGCAGTTCCCTGAAGACGTCCTTGCAAAAACCGTTGACAATCATGGACACGGCGTCTTCGGGCGCGATGCCCCGTTGCTGACAATAGAAGAGCTGATCCTCGCCGATCTTGGACGTGGAAGCCTCATGCTCCATGCGGGCCGCGGAGTTACGCACATCGATATAAGGAAAGGTGTGGGCCCCGCACTTGTCTCCCAGCAGCAGCGAATCGCACTGGGAGTAGTTGCGCGCGCCCTCGGCGCTCTTGAGAATCTTGACCAGGCCGCGATAGACGTTCTGGCCGTGGCCGGCTGAGATCCCCTTGGAGATGATGGTGCTTTTTGTGTTCTTGCCGATATGGATCATCTTTGTGCCCGTATCGGCCTGCTGGTAGTTATTGGTCAGGGCCACCGAGTAGAATTCTCCCACCGAGTTATCGCCCTGCAGGATGCAACTCGGGTACTTCCACGTGATGGCCGACCCGGTCTCCACCTGGGTCCATGAGATGCGTGAATTACGGCCCTGGCAGCGGCCGCGCTTGGTGACGAAGTTGAAGATACCACCGACCCCGTTTTCATCGCCCGGGTACCAGTTCTGCACGGTGGAGTACTTGATGGAGGCATCATCCAGGGCCACCAGTTCGACCACCGCGGCGTGGAGCTGATTCTCGTCGCGCATGGGGGCCGTGCAGCCTTCCAGATAACTGACCTTGGCGCCTGCGTCGGCGATGATGAGTGTGCGTTCGAACTGCCCGGTATTGGCGGCATTGATACGGAAGTAGGTGGACAGTTCCATGGGGCAGCGCACGCCCTTGGGGATGTAGACAAACGACCCGTCGGTGAAGACCGCCGAGTTCAGCGCCGCAAAGAAGTTGTCCGTGGTCGGCACCACCGAGCCCAGGTATTTCTTGATCAGTTCCGGGTGTTCGCGCACCGCCTCGGAAAAGGGACAGAAGATGATCCCCATCTCGTTGAGTTTGTCCTTGTAGGTGGTGGCCACCGAGACACTGTCGAAAACCGCATCCACAGCCACGCCGGTCAACATCTTCTGCTCGGCCAGGGGGATCCCCAGCTTCTCGTAGGTTTCCAGCAGCTTGGGATCGACGTCATCCAGACTCTCCGGTCCCTTCTTGGAGCCGGGAGCCGAGTAATAGATGATCTTCTGGTAATCGATGGGCGGATAGTGGACGAAAGCCCAGTTGGGCTCTTTCATGGTGAGCCAGTACCGGTAGGCCTTGAGCCGCCACTCCAGCATGAACTCGGGCTCGTCTTTCTTGGCCGAGATGAAGCGGATGATCTCCTCGCTCAATCCCGGCGGGGCTGAATCCGACTCGATATCGGTGACCCATCCGTACTTGTACTTCTGCCCGGCAAGTTCACGGAGTTCAACGTTCTTCACGGTGCTTGAATCGCTGCTGTCAGTCATGAGTTTCTTTCGTCTCGTGGACCCGCGGCAACCGTTCTCCCCGGGGTGGAGGCATCAACTCCCCGAAGGTACAGGGCATGGGCTCGGCCATGTGCTCCAGGGAGATGTTCTGTAGGGCCCGGCGGACCACCTGATTGACCAGTTGCCAGTTGTCGCGCACGATACAGACGTCATCCATGTCACAGCCATCCGATTCTTCATCGGTACAGGCCGTCATGCCGATGGGCCCTTCGAGGGCGGTGATGACGTCGGCCACCGAGATCTCATCAGCCGCCCGGCCCAGGCTGTAACCACCGTTGACGCCGCGCTGGGAGATCAACAGGCCACCCCTGGCCAGAGCCTTGAGAATCTTGCTGACCATGGGCAGGGAGAGGGGTACCTCCTCCGCCACGTCGCGGGTCGTGCGCGGCTCCCCTTCGCCCAGACGCGCAAAGTGGGTCATCACAACAATGCCGTAATCGGCCTGTCGAGTCAGCCGGATCATCGTCTCGTCACCATTCCCAGCGAATAAGGACTCAAAGAGTCCTGTTTACGTATGTGGATACAGTACCATCACAGTCCTGATTAGGCAACCCCAAAAACATTCATGATCATGGGGTATTTCGGAGATTTCTCACAGGTAGTACAATCTGTTCATAACCATGGCTACCGGCACCATCGAGCCCACACCCCTGGCGCAGACCCTGCGCCGGCGCACCGCACCGGGAACCCTGTGCGAGCAGATTCCCGGTCACAAAGGCTGGATCCACTGTTATGCCTGCGGCCACGATTGCCGGATCCCCCCGGGCCATGACGGCATCTGCAAGGTCCGCTTCAACGACAGTGGCACCCTGCGCGTTCCCTGGGGATACGTCGCGGGCCTGCAGTGCGACCCCATCGAGAAGAAGCCTTTTTTTCATGTTCTCCCGGGCCGGGACGCTCTCTCCTTCGGCATGCTGGGTTGCGACTACCACTGTTCCTACTGCCAGAACTGGATCACCTCGCAGGCACTGCGGGACCCCGAGGCTGTGGCCCCGGTCGCCGAGACCCGCATCGAGGATCTTCTGGCACATGCTCGCCGGAGCCGGGCCTGCGCCGTGGTCTCCACCTACAACGAGCCGCTCATCACCAGCGAGTGGGGCGTCGAGATCTTCCGCCACGCCCGCGCGCAAGGATTCCTGACCGGATATGTCTCCAACGGCAACGCCACACCTCGTGTCCTGGACTACCTGCGTCCCCACACCGATCTGTACAAGATCGACCTGAAGAGCTTTCGCCCGGCCCGTTACCGCGAGCTGGGAGGCGTCCTGGACAGGGTGCTCACGACCATCCAGGGCACGGTGGACCGTGGCTTCTGGGTCGAGGTCGTGACTCTGGTCATTCCGGGATTCAACGATTCAAGGGAAGAACTCACCGACATCGCCCGCTTTCTGGCCTCGGTCTCCCCCGACCTGCCCTGGCATGTGACGGGCTTTCACAGGGACTACAAGATGACCAGCCCCGGCGACACGCCGGCGGCAACCCTGGCCATGGCGCGCGAAATTGGCCTGGCCGCTGGCCTTCACTTCGTCTATGCCGGCAACCGGCCCGGGGAACTCGACGGCGCCGAAGACACCTCCTGCCCATCCTGCGACGCCGTACTCATCAAGCGACATGGCTACACCATCCTGGCCAACAGGATGAACGGCTCATCCTGCCCCGATTGCGGCACCCGCATTCCGGGAATCTGGGAACCACTGGAGACCACAGATGACTGACCAGGCCAAGAAGTCCGAACAAGAGTGGCGCGCCGCCCTGAGCCCCGAGGCCTTCGCCGTCCTGCGCGAGAAGAGCACCGAAGCGGCCTTCACCGGCTGTTACTGGGATCACAAGGGCGAGGGGGTCTATCGCTGCGCCGCCTGCAAGCAGGAACTGTTCGCCTCCGGGCAGAAGTTCGATTCAGGCAGCGGCTGGCCCAGCTTCACCGCGGCCATGACCGAGGGAACCGTCCGCCAGGAGGGCGATGACAGCCACGGCATGGCCCGCACCGAGGTCGTCTGCGCCCGCTGCGATTCCCACCTGGGCCATGTCTTTCCCGACGGCCCGGCGCCCACAGGCCAGCGCTTCTGCATCAACTCCGCCGCTCTGGAGTTCGAGGACCGAGCACAGCCCAAGAAGGGTTCAGATCGGTGATGCCAAGGCTTGTTCTGAAAATCCTGGATAGCAGCTTCACCATCTACAGATTTCAGCCCAGCGATACAATTCCTGCGTCTGTCTTGAACAGTTCATTTTTCTGGGTGGGCAAGACTGACGAAGAACTGTCCATTGTTTGCGACTCTTCTGTGGAGCTAACCGGTGGCGAGAAAAGCACGGGCTGGGCGTGCTTCAAGGTGCCGGGCCCGATGAATTTGTCGGTCATCGGTGTCCTTGCAGGGATATCGGTGGCACTGGCTTCGGCCCGGGTCAGTATCTTCGCCATCTCGACCTTCGACACCGACTACATCCTCGTTCAATCCTCACAGCTGGAAGGAGCAAAGAACGCTCTCATCAAGAGCGGCTATGGCGTAGAGGATTCCCGACCTAGCTGACCAAGGACCCCGGTGTCAGTCTTCCAGGGCGGCCAGCATGTCGTCCAGAACGTCGGGAAAGGCGTTGAGCATCACCAGGCGCTGGGTCTCCTCCGGCTCCATCACCTCGCGCAGGATTCCCACGACCTCGGTGGCGGCTTTTTTCTTCTCTGCCGCCTTGCCCTCTTTGTCATCCCGGGCCTTGTTCAGGCTATCGACGGCCTTGTCCAGGCGTTGCTGCATGTCACCCTTGGCTTTCCACTCGAAGGGATCCCGCGTCAGGGTCTGGATGGCGTCCAGTACGGTTTCCCGGCGCTTGCCCAGCCCCTCCATGATCAGGCGGCCCATGCGGCCCCGGTCGGTACTGGCCGGCAGGCGCACGGTCCCCACCGCGGCGTTGATGACCTGGATGGCGCGCATGCGGTTGGACTCTTTCAGGCACTTGCTCACCAGGCTCTTGAGGCCGTCCGTGCCCAGGCGCTTCTCCAGGTGCACGATCAACTCCTCGGCGTCGGGCTGGGCCGTATTGGCCGGGATTTCATCCGGTGTGGTGTTCTCTTCGGACATGGACCTTCCTCCCCCGCAGGCTCGGCCGCAATGGCCGCGGCAGAGGGTATCAGGGAAAGAGCGGTTCAATCCATGAACAGGACACCGGGGCAGGCCCATACATGAGAATTCGGTAAAGATCGCCTTACGGGGTAAGATGCCCGGCAGGCCGGGATTCCTCCGGCCTCTTCCGTCCATCGCGGAGAACCGTTGCCCCCGACACGATCCAGCCCGCCTCAGGACCTGCGCTCTTTTCTGGATATTCTGCGTCGTGGCGGCGACCTGGTGGAGATCGATACCCAGGTCGACCCGCTCATGGAGGCAGCGGAAATCCACCGCCGCGTCGTGGCGGCCGGCGGCCCCGCTCTGCTCTTCAATCGTGTGAAAGGAGCGTCCTTCCCGGCGGTCACCAACCTCTTCGGCACCACCGGACGGGTGGATCGTGCTTTCGGAAGCCGACCCAGGGAACTGGTCGCCCGCGCGGCGGCGTTGCCCCAGCGGCTCATGCCGCCGACGGCGGGAAAACTCTGGCGTGAGCGGGATCTCCTGCCGGTGCTGCTGCGCCTCGGGTTGAAGCGCCGGGGCAGCGGCCCGGTCCTTCAGCGAACCCAGGATGCGCCCCGCCTCTCCGATTTGCCGGTGCTGACGACCTGGCCCCGGGACGGCGGCCCGTTCATCTCCCTGGGATTGGTCTACACCGAGCACCCGGAACACGGCGGCCATAACCTGGGCCTCTACCGCATGCAGGTCTACGGTGACGCCGTGACCGGCATGCACTGGCAGATCGGCAAAGGCGGCGGTTTTCATCATGCCGCCGCCGAGGAGCGCGGGATCGACCTGCCGGTGGCCGTCTCCCTGGGCGGCCCTCCGGCCATGATCCTCGCGGCCGTGGCTCCGTTGCCTGAGAACGTGCCGGAGCTGCTTCTGGCCTCCCTGCTCCTGGGCCGCCGGTTACCCATGACCCGCAGCCCCCACTCGCCCCTGCCCATACCGGCCGATGCCGAGTTCGTGCTGGTGGGCCGCGCTCCCGCCGCCGAGCGCCGTCCCGAAGGGCCATTCGGTGATCACTACGGCTACTACTCCCTGGTTCATGATTACCCGGTCTTTCATGTGGACGCCATTCATCACCGCACAGACGCCATCTTCCCGGCCACGGTGGTGGGGAAGCCCCGCCAGGAGGATTTCTTCCTGGGCGATTACCTGCAGGAGCTGCTCTCGCCTCTCTTCCCAGTGGTCATGCCCGCGGTGCGCGACCTGTGGTCGTATGGCGAGACCGGCTATCACTCCCTGTCGGCGACTGTGGTCCATCAGCGTTACAAGCGTGAAGCCATGGCGGCGGCGTTTCGGATACTCGGCGAGGGGCAACTCTCTCTGACCAAATTTCTGCTGGTCATGGACAAGCCCTGCGACCTCAAGGATTTTCGGGAAGTACTCACCCAGGTCCTGCGCCGTGCGGATTTTCGCACCGACCTTTTCGTCTTCGGCAACGTCTCCATGGACAGCCTCGATTATGCCGGCCCGCGCATCAACGAGGGCAGCAAGGGAATCCTGCTGGGAGTGGGCGAGCCGCGGCGGGACCTCCCCGCCACCTTCTCAGGCGACCTGCCACCGGGCGTTACCGACGTCCGCGTCTTCTGTCCGGGATGCCTGCTGCTGCAGGGACCGCCCTATCCCCGAGATGGCGTGCAGGGAACCGCCGCCGGCGATGTGGCGCCTATCCTGGCCCATCGTTCCCTGGACGACTGGCCGCTGGTCATCTTCACCGATGACGTCGCCCGCGCCGGTCGCAGCGTCTTCAACTTCCTGTGGACCACCTTCACCCGCTTCGAGCCGGCCGCCGATCTCCACGGCCGCCGGGTGGAACTGATTCGCAACCATCCCTCGTTCACGCCCCCGGTGGCCATCGACGCGCGCATGAAACCCTGGTATCCCGAAGAACTGTTCTGCGACGCAGAGACCGCCCGGACCGTGACCCGCCGCTGGCATGAGTACTTCCCGGGCGGGGGGGTGGAGATGGGCGATTCGGACCAGGCCCACCTGGACTGAAGCGTTCCAGGGTGGTGGGTAGACCGTGATCTTTGGGCCGCAAGCGGTCAGGATAACAGTACGACCCCGTGCCGGGGACGTGACGGACGCGCGCCTGGACTTCTTTCTTTAACTGATCACTGTTTCACTGACGCGTGGCTGGCGCGGGCCTGGCTGCGCGGGGCCGCGTCGCCATAAGCGCCTCTTCGACTGCGTGGGA
>SMYD01000172.1 GCA_004356015.1 Acidobacteriota bacterium
CGGCCACCTGCGCCTGATTCATGTGAGCACCACCGGCGTGCTGGGACCCACAGGACCCGAACCCCTGGACGAGAGTGCCCCGCGCCGCCCGCAGACCATTTACGAGCGCACCAAGGCGCAAGGTGAAGAACACGCCCTCAGGGACCGCCGGGACGGACTGGAAGTGGTGGTGGCGCGGCCGGGACTGGTCTATGGACCCCGTGACCTCCACCTGCTGGGACTTTTCCGGTCCATCGCCGGCGGCACCTTCCGCCTGCCGGGCGGTGGCCGTGCCCGCTGGCAACCGGTGGCCGTGGGCGACGTCGCCGCCGGCCTTGCCCAACTGGTGGACGCCGACGGGGTGGACGGTGAGATCTTTCATCTGGCCGGCGAGACCGCCGTGTCCGTCGCCGATCTGGCGGGGACCATCGCCGCCCTCCTGGGAACCCGGGTGCATGGCCCCTCCCTGCCCCGCCCCCTGGCATGGCTGGCCGGCGCGGCCCTGGAGGTTGCCTGTCTGCCGCTGGGGATCGACCCGCCCCTGTCGCGCATGCGGGTGCGCACCCTGACCGAGGATCGCCTTTACGACGTGAGCCACGCCCGCCGCCGTCTGGGCTGGCGCTCACAGACCAGCCTGCGCCAGGGTCTTTCCCTGGCAGTGGACTGGTACCGGCGCCGAGGGCTGTTACGGAAAGCTGCATGAGCTCTGCAGCATCCTTCCCGCTGGTCAGCGTGGTCGTGCCGGTGCTCGACGGCGCCCTTGAGATCGAACGCCTCCTGAAATCTCTCCTCGCCCTGGACTGGCCCGAGGAGCGTCTTGAGATCCTGGTGGTGGACAACGGTTCCCGCGACGGCACGGCGGCAGTGGCGGCGCGCTACCCGGTGCGCGTCCTTGAAGAGACGATGGTGGCCAGTTCCTACGCCGCGCGTAACCGCGGCCTGGCCGAAGCCCGCGGCGACTGGATCGCCTTCACCGATGCCGACTGCGTGGTGGAACCCGACTGGCTCCGCCGCCTGCTGCTGCCGGCTCCCCCCGCCCGGGTGGGAGCTGTCGCCGGCGAGGTCCTGGCTCTCGAGGGAGAGACGCCGGTGCAGCGCCTGGTGGAGCGGTACGGCATCATGAAGCACGCCGTCACCCTGCCCCACAAAGCGCTGCCCTGCTTCTCCACCGCCAACGTGGCCGTGCGCCACGATCTGCTCCGAGATCTGCACGGCTTCCGCGACGACGTGCGCTACTTCGCCGACATGGAACTGTCCTGGCGGCTGCAGATTGAGGGCGGGCGGGAGATCCTGTTCCGGCCCGACGCGGTGGTCCGCCACCGCCACCGGCGCACCTGGGGGGCCCTCTGGCGGCAGGGTGTCCAGCATGGCCGCGGCGTGGCGTTCATGAAACGCACCTACCCCGATCACTACAGGATTCACCCGGGTGAACAGGTCCGGCGCCTGCAGGGTCTGGCCGGGGCCATGGGCCGCACCGTCACGGCCGGCCGGGGCACAGACACCGGCTGGGCGCCCCTGTTCCTGATGCTCTGGTACAGCGGCCTCCTGGCTGGATACCTTATGGGACCCGCGCCCAGCCGGAAGCTGAGAGGGCATTCCGGTGCCAACACCCCCGGGCCGACGAAAGGACATGGAACGTGAACCTGCGACGAACGGGCATGGGCGCCCTGCTGGGCATTGTGGCTCTGGGTGTTGGGGCGGCCGTGGTTGTGAGCAAAGGCCGGCCACAGCTTCACTACGACGATGTGCGACCCGAGCTGCAGCCGATTCTGCCGGAGATGGTGTCCATCCCCGGCGGCGCCTTCATGATGGGCAACGCCTCCGGCACGGCGGAGGAGCAACCGGTCCATGAGGTGGAACTCTCACCCTACGCCATTGGCAAGTACGAGGTCACCAATCGGGAGTGGAAACAGTTCGCCGAGGCCACGGGCCGCTACCACCCGGCCAACCCGCTGTTTGCCGACGGTATCAACTATTTTCTGGATCGCCCGGACTCGCCGGTTGTGGAAATGACCTGGAGCGACGCCGCCGCCTACTGCGCCTGGCTGGCCAGACGCACGGGCAAGGATTACCACCTGCCCAGCGAAGCCCAGTGGGAGTATGCCGCCCGGGGCGGGCTGGCGGAGAAGATCTACCCATGGGGTGATGAGCGCCGCAGGGAGATGGCCAACATGGACCATGACTGGAACCACGGCACCATGCCGGTGGGCTCCTTCCCCCCCAACGGCTACGGCCTGTATGACATGGTGGGTAATGTGAACGAGATGGTGCAGGATTGGTATTCGGAGAAATACTACTCCCGCTCACCCCGCAAGGATCCCGGCGGTCCATCAGGCCTGCTCAACTATTTCTCATTGATCAACCCGGTGGGGCGCAGCCGCGGCAAGGGGCGCTGCAAGGTGCTGCGCGGCGGCTCCTACCGGGCGCCGTTCACCTGGGAGGAGTACAACCCCGACGGCATGCACGAGACACCGGTGCAACCGGGCGCCCGCGAGTATGTCGCCATGGACCCGTACACCCACTTCGACCTGGGATTTCGCGTTGCCCTGGGCGGTATCTCGAACAAGTAGCCGCAGCCCTCACCCACCAACCCCGGCCAGGGCCTCAACCTGGCCGGCCACATCGAACTCCGCCTCCACTCGCGCCCGCGCCCGCCGCGCCCGCGCCGTCCGTTCCCCAGGTTGAGCATCCAGGGCCGCCGCCATGGCAGCGGCGAAAGCCCGGGGGTCGTCGACTGCCGAAGTCCAGCCGCAGTCCTCATCCACCAGTTCGGGAATGCCACCGACCCGGGAAACCGCCAGCGGAACACCCAGGGCTGCCGCCTCCATGAGGACCACAGGCAGACCGTCACGATCGCCGTCGGCGGCAACGCGGGCCGGCAACACGCACAGATCGGCCCGGCTCAGCACGGCCAGTGTTTCCTTGTTTCCCATGGCACCTGCCAGGCGGACCTGACGGCCCAGCCCCAGGCGATCCACCGCCGTGCGGATCGCTCCTTCCTCGGGCCCTTCGCCGATGAGGCAGAGATCCAGCTCCCGTCCCTCGGCCTGCAGGTGCGCCACCGCGGCCAGCAGAACCTGGTGCCCTTTTTTGGGCACCAGGCGGGCGATACAGACGATACGGGCCGGCCCTTCCGTGAGGGGCGGCGGGTCCCGGTACGGCAGTTGCGCCAGATCCAGTCCGCAATGCAGCAGCCGCAGGCGCGCCTGCGAGACCCCGCCAGGGATGCCGCGGATGAACTTCATGTTGGCGCGGGAGACGGTGAAGACAAGGCGCGCGGCGGCCAGGTTGGGCACCAGCAGAAAGGGGTCCTGGTAGAGGTCATAGGCATGCGCCGTCAGGCTGTAGGACAGGCCGGTGGCGGCAGCCAGATAGCGGGCCAGAGCGGCGGCATCGTTGGCGAAATGAGCGTGGAGGTGGCCACCCCCGGCTGGCAGCAGACGGACGCCCCGCCAGGCATACAGCCCCAGGCGCAGGGCCCGGGCGCAGGGCCGTGGCCGCCCGCCGAGGCGCAGCAGATCCCGGGCCAGCACTTTGATGAGCGCCGCCGGCCGCCCTGCCGCCCCCCTGCCGCTGCTGGATCCGGCAGCCGTGACCGGCGCCCGGCGGCGGCCGGCCAGGTAGGACACCGGGGGCAGCGGGTTCTCGGACCCCTCCCGGGCCAGGTCGGGGCGGCGGCCGCAAGAGGCCGCCAGCACCAGCACCGGCACACCCGCCGCCATCAGAGCCCTCATCTCGCGGAGGATGAAGGTTTCGGAAAGCTCGGGAAAAGTCCGTAAAACATAGATGAAAGGCGTGGACGGGATAGGTGCCTCGCGCCGGCCACCGGGCCGCAAGTGACCCGGTAAGCTCTTAATGTACAATCTCTTAACCTTGACAGCACCAGTCAGGATTGTGCTTGACAGGCGGGGGGAGGTCCCGGATATTAAGGGCCGGATTCGGGTGATCCGGGCCAGCCGCCGGAAGTCAACGTCGCCGGGCAGGCAAGCCATTGCTGCCACCGGGCGGCCGGCATCACGGTGTCACCCGCCTGGGACCGGAGGGATGTGATGAAACGAGCGACGCAGAAAGTTCTCCTCCTCAATCCGCCCAGCGATCGTCTCTACATCCGCGACCAGTTCTGCAGCCACGTCTCCAAGGGCACCTACTACTGGCAGCCTCTGGATCTGCTGCAGATTTCCGCCCGCCTCAACGCCCAGGGCTATGAGTTGAGCATCGTGGACGCCATCGCCGAGCGGCTGTCGGCCGAGGAAACGCAGCGACGCATCAGCCGGTTCGCTCCTGACGCTCTGGTGTTCATGACCGGGAGCGATTCGTTTGCGGACGACGTGGCTTTCATCGCCGAGGTGAAGCGCCGGGGTGTGGGCGTGGCCGTGGGCATCGGTGACATCCTGCGGGAGAAGGGCGAACAGCTCATGGCCACCCACCCTGAAATCGACGCCTACCTCCACGACTTCGTGAACAATGGCCTGCACGCCTTCCTGCAGGGCCGCATGGATGATGCCGCCAACATGACGGTGCGCACGGCAACCGGCCTGCGCAAGGTCGAGGAACGGGACAGCCCGCGCACCTTCACCATCCCCACGCCGCCCTATGAGATCTTCCCCCTGGACCGCTACCGCATGCCGTACAACCGGTACCACCCGTATGCCACCATCATCACCTCCAGCTGGTGCCCTTTCGGCTGCAACTTCTGCCCCTTCGCCCGGACATCGTACCGGGTGCGGGAGGTGGCTGATGTGCTGCGCAACATGGAGGACATCCGGCGCATGGGATTCCGCCAGGTGCACATGGCCGACTGGACCTTCGCCGTGGATCGCAAGCAGGCGGAAGCGATCCTGCGCGGCATGATCAAGGCGAAGTTCGGCTTCACCTGGTCCTGCCTTTCGCGGGTGGATCTCATGGACCGGGAACTCATGGGACTCATGGTCGAGGCCGGCTGTGACCTGCTGGAGCTGGGCGTGGAATCGGGTAACCAGGAGATTCTCGACCGCTATGAGAAGGGGATCACCCTCGAACAGATCCACGACACCTTCCGCTGGGCCCACGAGCTGAACATCTCGACCCTGGCGACCTTTGTCCTGGGACTCCCCGGCGAAACGCGCGAGGACCTGCAGAAGACCCTGGATCTGGCTCTCACCATCGAGCCAACCTTCTGCTCCTTCAATGTCGCCAGTCCGCGTATGGGCACCGAACTGCGCCGCCAGATGCTGGCTGACGGCCTCATCAAGGATGATGAGGAAGGCGCCATCCTGGATTCCTCACGATCCCAGCCGGCGTTCTCCACCGGACAACTGGCCGCGGCCGAACTGCAGAGATTCCGCCAGATCGCCATCCGCAAGTTCTACCTGCGGCCGTCCTATCTCCTGCAACGCCTGCGCCGCATCAGCTCCCTGGTGGAATTCCAGAACTACGCCAGCAACGGCCTCTCTCTGATCTGGCAATCGATTCAATCCGCCCGCGCCCGACGAACATGAAGCGCGGAGCCGGGCCGCTCCTCTTGGCCCTGGCCGCCGCCCTGTTTGCCTGTAGCCTTCTGGCAGTGCGCTCCTGGCAGATCGATCACGCCTACTCCATCGACTTCCAGGCGTACTGGCTGGGCGGCCAGCGGCTGGCAAGCGGGCACGTCTCCGATCTCTATGCCGCCGGCGGCGGCGAGGCCGCCGGCACGCAGCGGCACATGGTGGCCGGCGAATTC
>SMYD01000003.1 GCA_004356015.1 Acidobacteriota bacterium
GGCAGCACCTACCGGCGATGCGAACACGCCACCGATGCCGGTCAAGCGAAATGAGCCGGGCCGGTCTTCACCCGTGCGGGCGTTCACACGGGACAAGATGCCCTGGGAGTGATAGAGAAAATACAGAGAGTCTCCATACAGCAGTGGCGAGGGCACATACGGTGCTCCGCGGACGCGGGACCATGCGACCTGTGCGGTCCCGGTGATATCCCCCTTGGCCCCTTCCAAGCGAATCCCCAGCATGGCCTGCTTGTCGTATGTGCTCCCGGCGAAGACCATGCCATCACCGGCTACAGGCGAGGAAACCACATTCTCGGATGACATCCCGCCGCATTCCCAGATGATCCTGCCGGTCGCCAGATCGTAGCCTCGCACATGGTCCGAACCACTGACGATCACCTGCGGCTTGTCTCCGTGCTCCACGATAATGGGTGTGGTCCACGACGTTCCCCCGTCACGCTTGACCTTCCAAAGCTCCTTGCCGGTCCGTTTGTCGAAAGCAACAACAAACGACTCGCCCTCCTGGTCCCAGTTGACAATGAGGGTATCCCGGTAAAGAGCCGGCGAACTGCCCTCGCCATGACCGTGGAGCGTGTTCATCCGCCCGAGGTCGGTCTGCCACTTCAGTTCTCCGTTCAGGTCAAGACAGTAGAGACCCCAGGAGCCGAAGTGCGCGAAGAGGAGCTCACCATCAGTGACCAGAGAGCCCGACGCCAGGCTCGCAGTGGTGTGCCCTCCCTGGTGGGGAAGTTCTTCGCGCACGGTCCGTTTCCAGAGGATCTTTCCATCCCGGCGATTCACGGCGATGACCATGAACTTCTGGCGCTGAGTGATGGGAACTTCGTCATGAGCTCCAGGGACACCGCTGTACCTGGATTTCAAAACCTCGCCGTGAGGAACGGCTGTGGTGATGAAGACACGATCGCCCCAGATGATCGGGGTCGAATGTCCCTTGCCCGGCAACATGATTTTCCAGCGAATGTTCTTGCTCTCGCTCCATTGGACCGGCGGTCTGGCGCGGGGCGCGACGCCCGTGCCCAGGGGGCCGCGCCACTGGGGCCAGTTGAGTTCGGCGGCCGCGCCATCTCCTCCTCCTTGTCCCGCCGCAGGCATCATCATGGAAAGAGCCAGGATGAGTAACAGGCATGGGAGTCTTATTGACAAGGATTCTCGCATCTCTATTCACCATTATAGTTGTTTCCCATTCCTTACCTCGACCCGGGATCGGCATGGCGTGCACGGTCTCGCCCTCGCCCTGGAAGTCCACCGGGACGCGACATCCCTGGATTTCTTCTTTATTTCCTGCGATCAACCCGTGTATACTGGCGCCATTCCTGGACAAGGGAGGCACCCATGCGTTTGTTACGACTCGCCGTGGCCGCGTGCGTTATCATCATCGCCGCTCAGGGCGGGGCCGCCGCATTTTCACTGCTCGACGAGGTAACCGTCATCGATCCCAATCTCACGGCCGAGCTTGTATGGGAGATGACCGATACCAAGACATACTGCCAGTCGTCACCTCCCAACCTGGATCGACTGGCCTGCAAGGAAATTATCCCCGACGAGTTCTGGATCGGGGTAGATGCTGTCGGCAACCGCTACGGCATGATCGTCACGGTTGAACCACTGGGAACATTTTTCGACATCTACCGGCGCCCTGCCGGCACTTCCTTCAATAATCGTATCGTGCGCGTCACCAAACGAGTCGAGCAAGTGGTTGGTCAGCCCATCAAGCTGTTCGCCGTGGGCAACTGGGAGATCGACGTCACCAGCGGTGTGCTCTTGATCGGCCTCAAGGGGGAGTGCTTCACCAGTGCGTGTACGATGGCGAACGATACTGTCGAGCACCTGGGCGTGATTCGCATCACGGGTCTGACGGCGCTGTTCGACATCATCGAATCGTACCAGCCACCCTCCTCGTTGTCGTTCAACCTGCCAAGGTATCCAGAGGGATTGTCCAGCGGCGACCAATATGACGTGTACTACGGTAATCTCTCTGGCTTGCCGGATCTGTCCCAAGCTCAGCCCCTTGAGTGCGATGTTGCCACGGGCAAGTCAGTAGGTGATCGGGTCGAGGTCACCGACACACTTCCGGACCCGGTGCCAGGAGAGGTCCGCTATTATGTCACGGTCGTCAGCAGCGGAACGGAAAAACGAGCAGGACGGAGAAGACAGGCCGGCGGCCTGAGCGGGCGGATATCGGCGTCGCTGCCGCCATGCGTCTCGCCCTGATCGGGATAGCCGCCTGAATACCCAGGGCGGCGCTTTCCTGACGAACTCGACCGCCACCTGCGACTTCCCGCTTCCCGTACAAGCCCCTTGACTTTGGGGTTACCAGTGTGTTCTGCTGTGCCAATTCGGTGTCAGCGTATGCGCACGAGCCAGTTCCCGGGGTGGAGTGCCATGAAATTACGCCCTGAGTTCCGCTCGTTCTGTATGCTTTCAAGACCGGCGGTTCATAATTCTCGAGGGGGGGGGACACGTTCCAGCGCAGTCGTCCTTTGAAGAGTCCACTGCGTTGCCATGTCCCTCCTCCGTCCAGGGGAGGATCGAACATGATGCGAAGAGTCCTGAGGCAATCGTTCTGGGTTCTGGCTGTGGTCAGTCTGGCGGGAGCCACCAGCCTGGCAACCACCATGCTGCACATGAACCTCGATGACATGGGCCGGCAGGCGGACAAGATCTTCCGCGGCACAGTTCTCAAGGTCACCGAAGGCGAAGTGGAGGTCGGTGGCGGCATGTTGCCGACGACCACATATGTCCTGCAGGTGGACGAGGCGTTCAAGGGCGAATTCGAGACCGTCAAGGGCCTGCAGCTCGTCGAGATCCGCATGCTGGGAAAGATGCGCCCCCATGCGGTCGGGTCCTTGAAGCGCATGTCAGTGCTTCCCGACATGCCCCGACTGGATCTCGGCCAGACCTATCTTCTGTTCTCCACTCAGCCCAGTGGCGCCGGCCTCTCCACCACGGTCGGTCTGGGCCAGGGTTCTTTCCACCTCTCCGGCACGCAGTACAAGGAGATGGCGGTGAACGAGTACGGCAACCTTGGCCTCTTCAAGGGCATGAGCGTCAAAGATATCAATGCATCGGGGCCGGTTCCATACCTGCGTCTTGCTGACCAGATCCGGACCGGCCTGGCCGCTGTCCAGGGAGGAAACTGATGACCCGCAACAAGCGTTCTGTTGTTTTCATGGCCGCGCTTGCGGCAGCCAGTCTCATCATCTCCCTGCCGGCCCTTGCCGGAGGTCCTCTCGCCGTGTTCCAGTCGGGGCAACCGTTCCTGTGGCCCAACGGTGGGGCAAACATTGAGTTCAATCCTGACCAGGGAGGGTTCGGCGGCCTGACCAATGCCCAGGCCGTGCTCATGACCGAGAATGCCTTCGGCCAGTGGGGCTCTGTTCCGACGTCAACCGCCAGCTACACCAATGCCGGCCTGCTGCCGGTCGACGTGGACGCCACCAACTTCGTTCCCTGGCTGAATCCAAGCGCCCCGGATGGGCTGAGCGCCATCGTCTTCGACGAGGATGGGTCCATCTTTGACCTCCTCTTCGGTCCTGGATCCGGCGTTCTCGGCTTCGCCGGTCCCGAGTGGGGCGACTTCTCCAACGGAACAATTCTGGAGGGTGTGGCATTCTTCAACGGTTCACCGCTTCTGTCGGGCTCCATCAACATGGGGGCGCAGCGGACCATCGCCGTGCACGAGTTCGGCCATTATACCAACCTGGCGCACACCGTCACCAATGGCGAGATTGCTGCATTCGGCGACAACACCGGTCCGTCACCCTTCAACACCTTCCCACCGGAAAGTCTGTTTCTGCGCATCGAGACCATGTATCCATTTGCCCTCATCCTGCCCGACGGTAGCGACTTCGGCGGCGGGGAGACACTGAACCTGGACGACACCAGCATTCTCTCGACCCTCTATCCGGCTCCGGGTTTCTTCACTGACTTCGGCAGCATCAGCGGGACAATCCTGTCACCCGATGGCGTCACCAAACTGACCGGCGTCAACGTCATCGCCCGCAACGTGACCAACCCTTACGATGACGCGGTTTCGGCACTCTCCAGCGACTTCACCGACAACACTTTCCAAGCAGACCCGGTGGTGGGGACCTTCACTTTCAACGGCCTGACCCCGGGCGCCCAATACGCGATCTATGTGGACCAGCTTCTGGCAGGCGGCTTCAGCACGCCGCCTCTGTTCCCGCTGCCGGGGCCCGAAGAGCTGTACAACGGTGTGGACGAGTCCTTCGACTCGTCCACCGACGACCCGTCTATCTTCACCGGCGTGGCGTCGGTGGCCGGTACACCCACGACCGGTGTGAACATCGTGTTCAATCGGCCCGGGCCCGGCGACCCTCTGCTCCTGGGAGATGACGATAACATCGAGATCGTGATGCCCTTCACCTTCAAATTCTGCGGTGAGGACTATGACTCGGCATTTATCAACTCCAACGGCAGCGTGACCTTCGGTGCCGGCAGCAACGATTTCAGCGAGTCCACAGTGGACATGCTGGGTGGGCCGCCACGTATAGCCGGCCTATGGGACGATCTGAACCCCGCCCAGGGTGGCGTGGTCACGTTTTTCCAGACCCAGGACACCTTCACGGCCTCCTGGACCGACGTGCCCGAATTTTTCTCGACAGGCGCTAACACGTTTGAGATCGTTCTGTACCGGTCGTCCAACCAGATCGATCTGATCTGGGGAGGCCTCACAGCGACAGACGGGATGGCCGGCTTCAGTTGTGGCGAGGCGGCGGCCACCGGCCAGGAACCCTCCTCGGATCTGACGCAACTTGCGGCTGATGCCGAGGATCGCACCATCAACGGGAGGCGCACACCGGCCATCTACGAGTTGTTCAACTTCGCCAATCCCGGCGACCTTTCCGGCGACGCCATGACCTTCACGGCTCCCAAGGAATTCAAGGACAAGAATGAGCCCAACAATAGCCTCGGCGAAGCCACCCGTATCAAGCTGCCATTCAGCAGTGGCGACCAGATCGGGAACAGCTCGAAGTTCAGGTTCACGGACATCTCGCCCGAGGGAAACGACGTCGACTACTTCGCGTTCACCGCTAGTGCCGGCAACACCCTGCTAACCGAGATCATCTCCGGCGGCCTGGACAGCTTGGTGGGCTTGTTCGATGCGGGCGGAACGCTTCTCGCCACCGATGACGATGGTGGTGCGGGCTTATTGTCCCGGCTCCAGTTCGTCATTCCGGCAGACGGGATCTATGTGCTCGCAGTCACCACCTTTCCTGACTTCGATTTCGACGGGGATGGCAATTCGTCCGGGCGATATGTGCTCGAGATCGAAGAGACCTCGGGCATCATCCTGAGTCTCGGCGACGACGATAGCCAGGAACTGGCTCTGCCGTTCACTTTCCCGTTCCAGGGCCAGACCTGGAACAGCGTGTTTGTGAATTCCAACGGCAACCTGACCTTCGGCACCGGGAACACCGACTTCAGCGAGAGCGTCAGCGAATTCCTCAGTGGACCGCCACGTATCGCAGCACTATGGGATGACCTGAGCCCCAACAATGGCGGGACGGTGACCGTGGATTTCACGCCCACGTCCGTAACCATCACTTTCGATGGGGTGCCCGAGTTCTTCAGCACCGGAGCGAATACGTTCTCCTACACGCTGCATGACGACGGCGATGTGAATATCGACTACGGGCCCTGCACATCCACGGACGGCATCGTGGGCGTGACCGGGGGTAACGGCGCAGCAGACCCAGGCGAGACCGATCTCTCAGCCGGCGGGCCTCTCCCGGTCCTTGGCACGACCTATGAGCAATTCCTGGGCGATTTCGATCTCGCCAATCTGTCCGTGATTTTCCAGTAAGTCGTTACTCGTTCATTGCGGGGCGGCGAGTCGTCTGACTCGCCGCCCTTTTTTCTTGATATTCGCTACGAGTACCTCGTTAAGCCTGTTCCGGAAAGTCCATGAAAATGTTCGGTCAGGACTTGCGCTCCGTGCTCAGCGCAATCTCGTGGATCTCGAGGACGCTTGAGCCGGCGAACATCTCGGCCGGCGGCCTGTTGGAGTGGGCTTTCCGGAAAGACTCGCTCCGGGTCCAGTCCCAGAAGGCCTCCTGGCTCTCCCAGTAGGTTTGCACCAGGTAATAGCCCTGCTCCTTCGTATCTTTCCAATCTCCAGTCTCGTGATCGAAGCGCCGCTGGATGGGACGCAATACAAGATTCTTGACGAAGCCGGGGTGCTTATCGATCAGGTGTGCTCGGTTTCGGAAGCGGTCTTCGAAATCCTCTTCGTGACCAGGGGCCACAGGAATACGGTTGGTGACGATGAACATGTCTGACATCTCCTCTCAGTATCTCTGAATGCGTCAACAATAGCCCAATGCACCATGGTGTTCCAGACATGCCGGGTGGCTTGACGACTGCCGAGCTGGTCCACTTCGAGGACTCATGGTTGAACGCTGGCTCCAAGGGCTCCAGGCGGAGAGGGCCCTCTCACGGTCAATCGCGAGAACGTGTAGAATGCGAGGCGCACGGAGGTTACAGCGATTTACCGTTGCAGACCAGGAGATCCGACCATTCAAACCGTCATCAACAAGACACGCAGGCCTATCAGGATCTCCTTACCTCGGGGCAAGACCCTGTTTCTTAGCCCTTCCGGCCGGGGTCAGGTCCACGATGACACTCTTGAGCGCCCGGCGTTCAAGAAATTGCTCGAGGCGGGAGATGTGGAAGTTCTCGTCGAGGATGGTTCCCCGTCGGTGGGTGCAGATGGGGGATCGGCCCGGATCAGCCGGTCGAACCAGGGCCACCCGGCGACCAGGAACGTGTCGCGCAAGGGGGATCGCTAAGTCGGCACACCCTGCCAGGTGGAACCACCGTGCCACAGATTGCGCTCACTTTCGCGATCTCCACCTCGCTGGAACACTTTCACGGGGCGGCTGACCGCTCATAAAGTGCGGCCCACACGGCGGCATACCAGAGTTCGCCGTGCATGCGCAACCCGAGCGATGAGAAGTGTATGCCGTCCCGTGCGCGCAAGCTGCCCTGCATATCGTCGGTGGTCGGTCCCTCCAGAGCCAGCCCTTCCCGCCACAGGAACTCCTGGGCACGGCGTATTGCCGCCATGGCATCTGGCTTCAGGCCGGGCAGGAAACTGGCACGGGCCACGACCCATGGCACATCCATACCGGTATCCCCTGCCAGAGCCTGCCGCAAGTCGTTGAAGTCCCGAACGTAGGCGTCGGTGCCAGTTCCCTCCCGGGCATCGCTCTCTCCCTGATGCCAGAGAATGGCCCGGGCACCGCCCAACGCCTGCAGGCGCCGGCGCAGAACCGTATAGCGCGAGGAATCCAGGAAGGCGCTGACCGGTGGTCGTCGCGGATGCCAATCTGCGATACGGGTATTTCCATGGCCGACTGACGCCAGCCCCACCGGCACGCCGGTGGCTCTCTGGATCAGATCGCCGAACACCGGCCACGGGCTGCCGTCACGAGATCGATCCTGGACACCCACCATGGGGTCCGCCGCCCGCCACCAGTGCTCCCCGTCGAACATGGCCACCCGGTCGTTCACGCCCGGCTGCCGGCCGCTGCCGGTGTTGGTGGCGTTGGACTGTCCGGCCAGGATGAACAGATCGCCAACCCCGAAACGGGAGACCACCGTCAGCGGCCGGCCCCCATCCAGGCGCAGTTGCAATTGATACCAGCCGCCCTGGGGAACACGAAGATTGCCGCGGAACTGCTGCCCGCCGGCGCCCGTGGCCAGAGACAGCGGCCTCCACGGTGTCCGATCTTCACCGGCAAGTATCACCGACATTTCGATCTGTCCAGTGGAGGAAGCCAGGCTGCCGCGAACTTCCACCCAGGCACCTCCATCACTGTCCCGCTGGATCACCTGGTAGTCGACGGGTGTCTCCACCTGGGGCACGGGCGCACAGGCGGCCCCCGCCAGAGCGATGGCCACCAGGGACACAACGGTTTGGGCGCGTATCAACGGCTCCTCCGGGCCGGTGCCTTGCCCTCCCGGGCTTCGATCTCAGCAGCGGCCGGACGGGTGCGGAAGGCCCGCTTGAGGGTCAGAAACGGCTTCTCAAAAGAGTGATAGCTCATCCAGGCCAGCGCCGCGGAGATACTGCCGGCCACGGTGATCACCATGATCTGTCCCGGCAGACGGGAACCGAAAATCGCAGGTACAAGGTCCACCGACAACCCGGCCCTCCCCAGGAAGATGATCACGAAGTGATGAAAGACGTACAGACCGTAGCTGTAGACCCCGAAGAAGCGCAGTATGGGGCTGCCGAAGAAACGCCCGAGCCGGGAGTCCGATGGCGCCGCCACCGCCAGGATGAGCACCGCGGCAAAGAGCCCGGCGAGAAGACTTCTCCCGACAGTGCGATAGACCGGTAATTGAGGCACCCAGCCTCCGCTCCAGACCAGCAACAGAACAGAATGGTGCCCGTGACCAGGGCCACCGGTCGCGCCCGTCGCGCCCAGGCCTGCAACCCGCCTGGCCGGCGGGCAGCCACTGCTAGAAAGGCGCCGGCGGCCAGAGCATCCATCCGGGCCACGGTCATCACGTTGATACGCGGCAGGAAGCCGGCCTGCCAGAAGGCCACCCGGGCAAGGAGGCTGCCCAGAATCACCATCACGCACAGGATCCTCAGACGCTTCCCACCCACGGCGAAGACCGCCAGCGGCCAGACCATGTAGAACTGCTCCTCCACCGCCAGCGACCAGAAGTGGCCGATGGAGTTGAAGGCCGGCCAGCCGTCCAGGGCCATGCGTACGTTGGCCAGATAGGTCCAGTACCATCCCTGCTCACTCAGCAGGCGCGCCAGTTCTTCGTCGCCACCGCGGAACAGCGGCAGGATCAGAAAACAACCAGCAAGGGTGGCGTAATAAAGCGGGAAGATGCGCAGCACACGGCGCATATAGAAATTGCGAAAGTAGCCCGCCTCATGGCGGCTGTCCAGAAGGATCCCGGTGATCAGGAAGCCGGAGAGGACGAAGAAGAGATCCACACCTGTGCCGCCCAACATGACGACGCTGCGATAAGCGCGGTCCAGGAAGACCACCGGGTGCAGACCACCGTAGCTGGTGAAGTGAGCCAGCATGACCATGATGATGGCCAGGCCGCGCACCCCGTCCAGGGCCGGGACATAGGCGCCGCGGCGGGGCAGCTCGCCGGAGGAGGAGGCATTCACGAGATATCCTGGATCAAAATGAGAGACTTCGCGGTTCTCTACCCGGCGTCGAACTCATCCATGGCAACGAAAATACAATTCTGTGAAGATCTATGACAAAATAGACGGCGGAGGTTCGAGAAGTGTCCAGAGCAGCATCCTTCCTGTATCGTATCCTGTTCCTGGCATTGTCTTCCATTCTGGGCGGAGTGAACCCCGTCAGCGGACAGATTCTGAAGATCCTGCCCCTGGGTGACTCAATTACCCAGGCCAACGTCGACCACTATGGATATCGCTACAGGCTGTGGGTCAAACTTGTCGATTCGGGGGTGACGTTCGATTTCATCGGATCGGGCAATATGAACCTCTGGGGAAATCCACCGTGGCCCCCCATCAAGGGCAAGAGTTTCGATTCGGATCATGAAGGTCACTGGGGCTGGGAAGCCAATGAAATCCTGGATGGCAGGGTGGGAGAAGGCAATCTGGCATCCTGGCTTCAGGACTACACCCCGGACATTGTCTTGATGCACCTGGGCACCAACGATGCACTGCATGAAGACTCGACCGAGAGCACAGTGCAGGAGCTGGAGCAAATTATCCAGGTTCTGCAGGCGGACAATCCCGCGGTGACCATTCTCATGGCGATCCTGATCCCCAGTACCGACCCTCAGGCCTGGCGCATTCCAGCCATCAACGCGGAGGTTCCGGCAATAGCCCGCCGCATGCAAACACCCACCTCGAGAATAATCGTTGTGGACCAGTGGACCGGATTCGACACGTCCACCAATTTATACGATCAGTGGCACCCCAACGACTCCGGCGAAGAAAAGATGGCGCAGAAGTGGTTCGAAGCCCTGCTTGCCGTGGCACCCCTCGCAATCGAGTTGCAGTTTGAACCGGATCTTGAGACTCTTTCGTGGCAAGCCACTATCGGCGCCGAATTCTATTCCGTTTACAAGATCGATCCCTTGTCCCTGTTGGATACTGATGGAGATGGGCTACCCGACGCCGGCCTGGGTGATTGCATCACGGCATCGGATCCGGACACAAGTGACACAACTTTCGTGGACCAGATCCCATTGCCGGCACCAAACAGTGCGGTTTTTTACCTCGTGGCGCCCGTCACTTCCTTCGGAGAAATCAGCCTCGGCACCACGGGCTTCGGGCTCAGACGGCAACCGTCCACCGCATGCCCCTGACCCGGGAACAGCGTCAAAGCCACCACACCAGGACACAGCCACCCTCCTCTATTTCCGTTTGGTCATTGAGGATTTCACTCTGTCGGCGTATGCAAAACGTATCGCCGACAAAAATGAAGCCAATCGGAGGGGTTGGGGAGGATCCATGGGCGGCAAGACGTCGGATGAACTGGCGCGCGACTTCCTGCGTGTGGCCCACCTCTATCGCCTCGGCATCCTGCCCACCGAGCAGCCTCACCCCGGAACAGCCGGATTATCCCACTGGGCACGTCACGATCTGCCGAGAGCGGTAGATGTGCTGAAGGGCGTCGACATGAGCGCCCTCAAGACACTGCATGGGAGGGCAGACAACATCGATCGGCTGGCTGCCGCCGTGCGGGCGACGTTGTCCGCCGGCCGGCGCATTTTCTTGTGCGGTTGTGGCGCCACGGGACGGCTCTCCCTGAGCCTTGAATTCCTGTGGCGCCAGGAGAATGGCAACGACCAGAACGGCAAAAGCCGGCGCGACCAGGTAAGGGCCTTCATGGCAGGTGGCGATATCGCACTGGTCCATGCTCTTGAGGGATTCGAGGACCACCCTGACTACGGCGCCCGGCACCTGGAACAAATGGGATTCACCGACGGCGACCTGCTGATCAGCTGCACTGAAGGCGGCGAAACCCCCTACGTGATCGGCGCAACGGAGAGAGCCGCCGAACTCTCATCCAACCCACCATACTTTCTCTACTGCAACGCGGACTCCATTCTCGCCACCCATGTCGAGCGTTTCCAGCGTGTCTATGACAACAAGGGCATCAACAACATCTGTCTCGATGTCGGCCCCATGGCGCTGGCCGGAAGCACGCGCATGCAGGCGAGCACGGTCCTGCAACTTGCCGTTGGAGCCGCGCTGCTTCATTCTCAGACGTCAGCAGGTCCCCTCATTGAAGCGTACATCGATTGCATCGCCAATACGGATTTCTCCTTCCTCACCGACTTCATCGCGGCCGAGGCCGGTATTTACGCCGCAGGCGAGCACTTGACCTACCGGGTCAGGGACTACGGCATCACGGTGCTTACAGATACGACCGAAAGAGCGCCCACTTTCAGCCTGGTGCCCTTCGATCAGCTCAAAGAGCGGCTTCCCGCTCACTCTCTCTGCTACGTGGCGCTGGACGACGCAGCGGATCCCGAAGATGCGTGGACCCGATTGCTGAACCGGACACCGCATTCACTGAACTGGCCGGAGGTGGACACAAGAACAACATCTCAATACCTCAATGGTTTCGATTTCAGTGCCGGCGCTACGGCGCAGCGCCAGAAACAGATCCCTGGCCGGAGACATCACGAGTTCCGTATTCGCCGCTCGGGCAACGGTATGGAACTCCGCCTCCAGGCGCTGACGCACACTGTGCCGGTCAGCGGGCTGCCGGAACTTCACCAGCACCTGCTGCTGAAGCAGATGCTGAACATTCACTCCACCCTGGTCATGGGCCGTCTCGGCCGCTACAAGAGCAATCTGATGACCTGGGTCTCCCCCACCAACGGCAAACTCATCGACCGGGCAGTTCGCTACGTTCAGCACCTGCTCGCCCATGCAGGGGAAGCAGAACGAACCTACGAGGGCGTCGTCCATCGGCTGTTCGTCGAGATGGAGAGGTCTGAGCCCGGCGAGCCCGTCGTGCTCCGAACCTATCGTGCTCTCCTGAGACGCTCCCGGGAGCGCACCCTGGTGTAAGGATGGAACTCAGCGGCCGTCAGCGGACGACGAGTGGCTGCGACGCACAGTGACTCCACCCATGGATGTGTTCACATCCAGGTGCAGGGTCGCAGCATTGGCCGCCACCGGAAAATTCTTGTCGTCTTTCAGACGACCCATGGAGCCGCCGAGGATGACCATGTTGGATGAGTCCTCAGCGATGCGAACATCGGTGGGGATGATGAGGGTCAGGTCACCCATGCTGTGGTCGATGGTCACCTTGCTGTCACTGCCGGCCGGCCAGTCCCCGTTGAGGGAGACCCGGAAGCCGCCCATCCCGGTATCCACCACGATCTCCCCGGCGCGGGCATTTCCCAGGCCGCTGACCCGGCCGTCTCCCATTTGCATGGACACGGCCATACGCGGGAGGGGCGCCGCCAGCGGTTTGTTGAACGACAGCTTGAAGTCTCCCTTTGAGAGATCCACATCCAGATCGGTCAAGGTGAGCCCCCCCAGTTCGACCCTGGATTGCCCCGCATCCATCTGGATATTGAGATCGATGGGGATATCCGGGGGAATGCGCACCGTCAGGTCGTTAGGATGGTTATGGTCGAAGTGGTTGAGGCCGGCGATCATGCGTGTGAACCACCCGGCCTTCGGCTTCAAGCGCAACGAGACCTCCATGCCGTTCTCGTCTTCGACCCGTTCCTCCACCAACTCGTAGTAATTAGTAGCGTAGCTTCCCTCCACGGTGATATCGCTCCCCGGCGGTCCGGGAACAATCTCGAAGTTGCCTTCGGAAAACGAGATATTGAGCCGTACAGCCACCGGACTGCGATTGGCGCCGGGGAATTCGGAGGGAGAAAGGGTGGCTAGAGCGGTTCCCGCGGGAGGGGTGGCCACAGGGTTGATTGCCACCGACGGCGAGACTTCGCTGGCGGGAGGCGCGGCACGATCACCCACCGCTATAGACAAGTCCGCGGTATCGCTGGTGGGTGCTCCCAGGCTCCGGTACGAAAGCCCCGCCCAGACCACCAGGATTCCGGCAATGCCAACAATGAGAAAAATGATCGAGAGACACCCGATCGCGATGGACATGAGCTTACTGCGTCCGCCCTTGGCACGTCCCATGGTGGCCTCCTCCCCCGAAAACAGTTCCCTCATGAATACGCTCTCCGGTGGGCGGAAGTTCGCAGGCACTTCCGGGAAGTGGCAAATCTCCAGCGAGGGGGCAGAGAGCCACGCTGACCCTCCACGGGACCGAAAAAGAAGGCGCCCCTCCCCTGAATCCTCTGTGACCCCTTACCTCATGATCATGGGCAAGTCCGTCCATTCCGGGCCACACCCGACGCGGTGAAGCCAATCCCACCGTCACCGCCCGGGCAGTCGTTGCGAGCGCGCACCAGATAGAAGAACGCCGTGCCCATGGCCGGACTCTTCCGCTCCAGCGCCTGGGTGTCGCGGCTGTCATTGGTTTCGAGACACGAGGCAGCAGCGTCGAAATCGGCTGCTACCGTGCTCTTGAGTAGATCGTAGTCGAACATGTAATCCTTCCACGCCGAGATAAGGCCGGTAGGTGTTTCCGGGTTGCTGTCGTCATCAAACAGTGCGCCAATGAGCGGGACACTATCGATGAGAATGGCGCGCACCTCGAGGTCGGGACGGACCCTGAGCACTCCGGGCAGGCGGGAGAGCGCAACTTCAGAACCGGCGGGCAGGCCGCGCACATTGTAGCGGCTCGGGATCAGGGAGTAGGCGTGATGGACACGACCGCCCTGGGTGCGAAGCAGTTCACGCAGGGGACCCGCGTCGGCGCCAGGCGTGAGATCCACGAGAAATGAGCCGGGGATGGCGCGAGGGTTCCGGGGAGCCGCTGGCGGAACAGCGGTGGGAACGCTCATGACGAAGAGGACCGGCCAAGCCACCAGGGAAACGCCTACAAGGGAACGTTTCAGGGAGTCACCGAGTTTTGGCCGCAAGAGCATGTGGCATGGGCCCCTTCTGCTCAAGCACTCATGTTACAACCCGGCACCCATAACATGATCTTTTTCTTGCTGCGGATCAGGGCCAGAAATCGCCGAGGGCGTCTGCAATCTTTCCGGCGATGTGCCGGTGGCCGGCAGGCGATGGATGCCAACCGTCTTCCCCGAACAGGCCTGGGGGCCGCTCATGGAGGTGGATGAAGGTCGAGATATACGGAATCCCCTCCTCCGCCGCCACCGCCGACAAAACGGCATTCTCTTCGATGGCCTGGATGTAGCCGACGAACACCACGGAGACACCATTCTGGCGGCACAAGCGGATCATTTCGACAAGATTGGTGCGCAGATCCTTCGTCACTCGGGTGATCTTCTCTTCGTCCTTTGGCTCCTCATACAGAATGTTCTTGGAGGCGCCATGGCGATAAAAGAGAATTTCACCGTTCTCCCTCTTCACGTCTGAACGGGCCAGTTCAAAGATAAGTCTTGTCATCTTGTAGACACGAAGGTCGGAAACGAAAGCCGGGACCAAGCTCTCCCTGGCCGGACGCAGGCCGTTCAACTGGTCGTTGTAATCATTGGCGCCGGCCATGATGGTGACCAGGCCGGGGCGTACGACCTGCAGCTTGTCGGGCAAGGTTCTGAGCATGGCGGTTGTGGTCAGACCGGGCACTCCCCGGTTCAGGCCCACGAAACGCCGCCCTGGATACCGCTCCTCCAGCAGCCCGGCGAGAACA
>SMYD01000173.1 GCA_004356015.1 Acidobacteriota bacterium
CTGCGGGCATCGCCCAGGAAAAAGGCGGATCCCGGGGAGCGAAGAACGCGCTGGCCAACTGCGGGACCGGCCTGTTCCTTGTCCTGCTGGCCGCCGTCACGCCCCATCAGACCTGGCTGGCAGTGGCCTTCGTGGCTGCCTTTGCCACCGCGGCCTTCGATACGGTGTCCAGTGAGATAGGCCAGGTCTATGGCCGGCGCACGGTACTCATCACCAGTCTGCGGCCGGTGCCCCCCGGCACCGAGGGTGCCATCAGCCTGGAGGGCACGGTGGCCGGCATGGCTGCCGCCCTGCTCCTGGGTGGGTTGGGTGTACTGACCGGCTTCATTCCTCCCATGGGTCTCGGTCCTGTGGCTGCCGGCGCCTTCGTGGGTGCCATGGGTGAATCGTACATGGGTGCCGCTCTGGAGAGCATCAAGCTGCTGGACAACGAGATGGTCAACTTCCTCAACACCGTTGTGGGCGCCGGCGTGGCGCTGGCGCTGGCGGCCGTCGTCCTGTAGATTCGCTCTCCCCATGGCAAGCGCACGCACCTGGATCCGCTTCACGCGGCCGTTCACTCTTCTGCCACCCGGGCTGGGTGTCGTCTCCGGAGCCATCACGGCCTGGGGTTCGGTCTGGAACCCGGATCCGGCGCATGCCATCACCTGGGCCGTCGTCGGGACGATCCTTCTGGGCACGGCCTGCGCCGGTCTGCTCAACGCCGGCTCCAACGTCATCAACCAGATCTACGATCTGGAAATTGACCGCATCAACAAACCGGAGCGACCCTTGATCACCGGCGCCATTGGCATCCCCCCGGCCTGGCGGTTCGCCGTGGTGCTCTATATGGCGGCGCTGCTGCCCACCTGGCTCGTGGTCACCTGGCCCGAGACCACCCTGGTGGCCAAGTTCATGGCGCCCCTGGCGCGCCATGAGTGCATTTTCATCTATGCCCTGGGCACCCTGTTCACCTTTGTCTACTCCGCGCCGGCCCTGGGCAGAACCAAGGCCAGTACCATCGGCGCCAACCTGACCATCGCCATCCCCCGGGGACTGCTCCTCAAGGTGGCCGGCTGGTCCATGGTGGCCTCAATCTTCCACATCGAGCCGTGGTTCATAGGCGGCATCTTCTTCCTGTTCCTCCTGGGCGCCGCCTCCACCAAGGATTTCTCGGACATGCCCGGCGACCGGCTGGGAGGCTGCCGCACGCTGCCCATCGTCTTCGGCGTGCGGACGGCGGCACGCATGGTGGCGCCCTTCTTCGTGCTGCCGTGGTTCCTCATGCCGCTGGGGGCTTACCTGCCCGATCCGCTGGCGCCTGAACACGCCATCCTCACCGGGAACCCCGTGCTTCTCACCGGATTCGGTCTCGGTCTGGCTCTCTGGGGCAGCTACGTCGTGTATCTCATTCTCCGGGATCCTGATGCCCTTGCCGAGAGTGAGAACCATCCGTCCTGGACTCACATGTACCTCATGATGATGGTGGCCCAGCTTGGTTTTGCCGCGTCCTACCTGCTCTAGATCCATCGCCGCGGGCACAGGCCGCTGCGCCGGCATGGCGTTGCTGGTATCGCTGGCCGCCGGCTGCGCACCCGATATAGGCTCCGACCCGGCCGCCGTCCGCGCCGTCGTCGAGCGCGCTGCCGCGGCTAGGGATGCCGGCGATTTCTCCGCCTTCACCGCCTGCTTTTCCGGCGACGTGGCCGGCCGTTACCGCCGCGAGCTGAAGACGACCCACGGGGACGATCCCCGGCGCTTCTTCGCAGCCAAGCGGACCATGGTGGTCACAGGCCCGGTGAGCCTCCGCCGCCAGGCCTTTGCCAGGGTGGGTGTCTTCGCCATCGATGCACTGGGAGCCAAACCCAGGATTCAGGTCGGCGTCGTTTTTCGTGAGAACAACTGGCTGGTGGACAGTTTTGTTCCGGGAGATCTGGAAGACCCGCGCACCGCCAGCGCCGATCTGGACGGCATCATCGCCCTGCTGCAACGGGAGGCGAGCGATTCACGTGCCGTGGCCAGAGGGAGTTTTCGACGCATTCAACTGCAGCGGGCTCTTGAGGTGGTCGCTGTCCGCCGTCCGCCCCGGGCCGCGGGACCGCTGGCGGTTCTGCTGCGCGAGGATCAGAATGGTGGAGTGCGCCAGTTCGCCGCGCTCATCCTGGGTGAGATGGGCGCTGTGGCGGCGGTGGTGGCCTTGCGTGACGCCCTGGATGATTCCGATCTGCGGGTGCGAGGCGATGCGGCCCAGGCGCTGTCGCGCCTGGGTGATACGGCCTCACTGGAACGCTTGCGGGTTCTGGCCGAGACAGACAGCTCGCCATGGGTGCGCCGGCGTGCGCTGGCGGCGGTGGAAGTTCTTGATGAGCGGGTCGCCGACTGAGTTCAGGCGGCCACCGACATCAATCCCGGCATCAAGCAGAGGGCGGCGATGAGATCGGTGACCGCCCAGGCCCGCAACCCGGCGTACATCGTCTTCTTGTCACAGGCCACGCCACCCGTCACCAGGTGGGGCAGGAGGACACGTATCCACAGGGTGACCGGCAGCACCAGGGGCAGGACAGCCCGAAGAGGCGTTCCCGGATGCCGGGCCATGATCCCCAGGGCCAGGCAGGACAGGGCCACGGCGGCTGCCGCTGTGGCCAGGATGAGGGAGCCTCGCCGACCCAGCCTCACCACCAGGGTACGTATCCCCTGGCGGGCGTCGTCTTCCATCTGGTAAATCTGGGTGAGGGGATAGATGGATGCGAACAGGACGGCGAAGCCGGTGCCCGCCCAGAGCACGGCGGCATCCAGCGGTCTGGTGGTCGCCGCGGCGCCGGCGAGGAAAGTGATGCCGCCGTAACCGGCGCAGTTCACCATCATGTCGTACCCGGCCCTGGCCTTGAGGCGAACGGGCGGCACCGAATAGAGGATCGAGAGGATCAGCGAGCCGCCCAGGAGGAGGGGAAAGATCTCGCCCAGATAACCCGCCCGGACGGTCACCAGGGACAGGGCCAAGGCCGCCACCATGATGCTGACGCCGAAAACGGCCAGGCCCCTGGGTACGGGCGGCGGCCCGTCCAGGTAGCCCACATCTCCTTCATCCCTGTCCACCGCGCTGTTGAGGGCCAACGTCCCGCCGTTGAGTCCCACGGACCAGATGACCGCGGCTGCCAGGATCCAGGGAGCCCGTTCCAGAAGGATCTCCGGGGATGCTGCCGCCGCGGCCCCTGCCAGGAAGTGCCCCGCCACCACAGGCCAGGAGCGCGGCCGCATGTGCTGCAGAGCGGCGGCGCTGCGGGCGCGCCGGTTCAAAGGTTCAGGGCTGGCCGGCGGGACGGGCACTTGCGCTCGCCTGCGATGACAGCACCGGGAGGCGGACGCGGCGGTCCGTGGCGGCCCGGTCATCCGTGACGGTGGCCGTCATGGGCACGGCAGCTCGGCCCGCCGCCCGCTCGGTCCCCAGAAAGTATGCGAGTGCTTCGTGAAGGCCGCTGAGGTCCACCAGGTTGTCATGGCACGCCTCCTTGGGAAGATGCAGGGGGAGAGCGAAGGCTGGTAGTTCCGGGACGCGGGTGATCCCTTTCACCAGGCGGTCATCGCAGGCTACGGCCAAGGTGAGGTCCGGTCCCATGCCCCGTGCCTGCTCATAAGCCTCGTCGGAACGGATGGCGATGGCCACTGGCAGGGAAGCACGATCGGCCACGCCGAGAATCTCCTCCATCTGGCAGAGGTCGCACTCGGTGCAACTGGCCAGATCCTTGATCACCTTCTTGGGGCAACGTGTCCAGACCACGCAGTGGGGGAGGAGGATCACCAGCTTTTTCGGTTTGTGGTGGCGGTAGAGGGCTCGCACGCTGGCATTATTGGCCTGCAGGAAGAGGCGGAGGAGCGGGTCGGTCTTGTCACCCACCAGGCCCACGGCCCGCAGAAGGGTGCGCAGAATGTAGCGATCGATCACCATGGCATAGGTGCGCAGCAGGAGGCGCGAGCGCAGGCGAGAGAACGGCAGCAGCAGGCCGGCCAGGTAGGCTGCTGCGGCGAGAGAGAGGGCGACACCCGTCACCCCCGCCATCGTGCCCAGGAGCGATCCGCCTGTCAGAGTCATGGCCGCCGTGACCCCTCCAGTCAGCACAAGGGTCGTGCCGGCGGCCAGCCGCGCGGCATGGTAGGCGCCTGCGCCCTGGTCCACCGCCAGGAAGCGGCCGGTCTGGGAGGGTGCTGGAAGTTGCCTCATGCCGATCCTGCCATGGCCGTTGCCGCGTCGGGTGACCGGATGACATTGAACAGGGTGTCCCGTTCCACGGGTTCCCGGCCCGCAGCGCGAATCAGCTCCACGAGCTCGGACACCGACAGGCAGGTCGGAGTCGAGGCACCGGCGTCATGGGCAATTTCTTCATCATCCACGGTGCCGTCGAAGTCGTCGGCGCCGAAATGCATTGCGGTCTGGGTGATCTTGGGAGTGATCATGATCCAGTAGGCCTTGATGTGGTCGAAGTTATCCAGCAGGAGCCGGGCAACGGCGATGTTGCGCAGGTCGGCGTAGCCTGTGGTCTCCGGCAACTCGGACATCTGGGTGTTGGCCGGATGGAAGGCCAGGGGAATGAAGTTCACGAAGCCGCCTGTTTCATCCTGCAGATCCCGCAGGCGCAGCAGGTGGTCCACCTTTTCAGGCACGGTCTCCACATGGCCGTAGAGCATGGTGGCGTTGCTCTTGAGTCCGCATTCATGGACTGTACGGGCGGTGGCCAGCCACTGGTCTCCGCCGATTTTCCCCTTGTAGATCTCCTGGTGGACCCGCTCGGAAAAGACCTCGGCGCCTCCTCCGGGGCACGAATCCAGGCCCGCGTCCCGCAGTTCCTGGATCACTTCGGGCAGTGGCCGGCAGGCGACCTCCCGAGCCAGGTAGTCCAGTTCCACCATGGTGAAGGCCTTGATGTGGACATCGGGTCGAAGCGCCTTGATCCGGCGCAGCAGGTCCGGGTAGTAGGACCACGGCATGATCTGGGTCAAGCCTCCCACGATGTGGAGTTCGGTGATGCGACGGTCCAGTTTTTCCCGCACGCGCGCTTCGATGTCCTCCAGGGTCAGCAGGTAGGCATCGGTGGCGCCTTTGGCGCGGCCGAAGGCGCAAAAACGGCAGCCGCCAACGCAGATGTTGGTCGGGTTGATGTGCTGGTTGAGCACGTAATAGGCCAGATTGCCGTGGCGGCGCTCCCGATCCAGGTTGGCCAGGGAACCCACCGCCAGCAGGTTGGGACTGGCGTACAGAGACACGCCGTCCTCAAACGACAGGCGCTCGCCTGCCAGGACCTTGTCGGCGATCTCCATCAGTCCAGCCGTTTCACAGGCATTGCGCAGGAGTGGGCTCAAGTCCATGGATTGATTCCTTCCCGGTCGGCCTGCCATTCTAGCGGATTCGCTGGGCATGGTGGCAATTCCGCTGCTTACTGCCGTATGACCGCTGGCTTCGCGGCTTGCCCTGCGGGGCGGCGGGTCGGGGCACCCCTTCCGGCGGCCGAACAGAAACAACGGCCGCTTCCAGGGGTGCCTCGCCCCGCCGCCTGTGGGATACCGGTGAGTTCCGGTGGCCAAAGGGAAACCAGCCGCTCCCAGGGGAGACCTGGACCCGCTGCCCGGGTGATGCCGCTCATCTGTGAAGCTGGCGAAGAGGGGTTGCCCTGGCCAGCAGCCGTTTTTTCTGTTCGGCTGCCAGCAGGGCAACCCGCGCAGCCAGCGGGGGTAGGCAGGCGCAGCCAGAAGGTCAGGGCTGCTTGAAGCCGTGGACCCGGCTCATCTCAGGGGCGGCGGGCTTCCAGAGCGGCCAGGGTGGTGCTGTCGATGCTCTCGGACCCGACCGCACCATGACGGTGGGAACTGCCATGAAAATCAGAGCCCGACGTGGCCACCAGATCCAGGTGCTGCGCGGCTTCCCGCCAGCGCCGGCGCTGGCGGGGGTCATGGCCGGGATGGTCGCATTCCACAGCGGCGAGACCGGACCGGGCCAGGGCCGGCAGGGCCCGGCCCGCATGGGCCAGGCCGGGATGAGCCAGGCCGGCGACGCCGCCGGCGGCCCGGACCAGAGCGATGGCCTCGCCGGCGGGAATCCTTTCCAGCGCCACGAATCCCGGGCGCCCGAGGCCTATCCAGCGATCGAAGGCAGTCTGCACCGAGGCGGCGTGCCCCGCCGCCACCAGGGCGGCGGCCACGTGGGGCCGGCCGGGAACGTGTCCTCCGGATTGCTCCCGGACCGCGGTTTCCTGGACGGGAGCGCCGGCCCGGGACAGGGCTTTCAGCATGGTCTCGAGGCGCCTCTCCCTGGCGCCGGCCAGCCGCGCCAGAGCATGGCGCAGACCGGCGTGGTCGGGGTCGATGAACCAGGCCAGCAGATGAATGTCGCGGCGGTCGCAGTGGCTTGAGATCTCCACTCCCGGGATGAGGCGCAAGCCGTGCCGGGATGCCGCCACCGCCGCCGCAGCAAGCCCGTCTGTGGTGTCGTGGTCGGTGAGAGCGACCGCCAGGAGTCCTGCCTCAGCCGCCATAGCCATGACCGCGGCGGGCTCATGCTGCCCGTCGGAGAAGGTGGAATGGACATGCAGGTCGGCGCCCAGGGCAGCAGGCTGGTGGTCACCCATGGTCCCGGGCATGTTTCAATGCACGGTTGCCCGGGCCCACATTTCCCGGATGACGGTCACCCTGATCTTACCCGGATAGTCCACTTCCGCTTCGATGCGGTGGGCTATATCGCTGGCCAGCAGCTCCGACTCCTCGTCGGAGAGTTCCTGATGGCGGGCGATGACACGCAGCTCGCGGCCGGCCTGGATGGCGTACGATTCGGACACGCCCTTGAATGAACTGGCGATCTCCTCCAGTTTTTCGACCCGCCGGATGTAGTCGGCCAGGGTTCGCCGGCGCGCTCCCGGGCGGGCGCCCGAGAGGGCATCAGCGGCCGAAACCAGGACCGAGATGGGCGAGATGACCTCGCAGTCTTCGTGATGGGAGGCGATGGCATTCACCACGATGTCCGGTTCACCATAGCGGCGCGCCAGTTCTTCACCGATCTCAGGGTGAGTCCCTTCGCGCTCGTAATCGATGGCCTTGCCGATGTCATGAAGAAGCCCGGCCCGACGGCCCATCTTTTCATCCATGCCCAGCTCGACGGCCATGATGCCGGTCAGGTAGCCGACCTCTTTGCTGTGCTGCAGCACGTTCTGTCCGTAAGAGGTGCGGTAATGGAGGCGTCCCAGCAGCTTGACGATCTCGGGGTGGACGCGGCGGATGCCCAGTTCCTTGAGAGCTTCTTCGCCGGCTCGGCGCATGATGCCGTTCACTTTTTTGCGCATCTTGCGCAGGGTCTCTTCGATGCGCTGCGGGTGGATGTTGCCGTCCTTGATCAATTTTTCGAGAGTCAGGCGGGCAATCTCTCTCTTGATGGGGTGAAAGCCCGAGATCACCACCTGGCCGGGGGTCTCATCAATGACGAGCTGCATGCCCGAGGCGGCCTCGAAGGCCTTGATGTTCTTGCCTTCATGGCCGATGAGGCGGCCTTTCACCTTCTCGTCGGGGATGACAATGGTCGATGAGGTGCGGGAGGTGGAGAACTCGGAAGCGCTGCGTTCAATGGCCAGAGCCATGATCTTCTGGGCTTCCTGGTCCGCATGTTTCTGGGTTTCCTCGCGGATCTCCCGCGCCATGCGCGCGGCTTCGAACCGGGTTTCCCTGCCAACGTTTTCCATGAGAAGGCGGCGGGCTTCTTCACGTCCGATGCCGGAGATGCGCTCCAGACGGGTTGCCTGTTCCACGAGGATGAGTTTCAACTCCTCCTCCCGCTCGCCGACTTTTTCTTCGCGCTGGCTCTGTTGGCTGGCGCGACTCTCCAGTTCTTCCCCTCGCCGGTCCAGTTCTTCGCCGCGGTGACCCAGTTTCTTGGCGCTCTTCTCCTGGGCAAGCTGCTTCCTGGTCAGGTTCGACTGTTTGCGGCGGAGTTCCCTGTCAGCGCGGTGACGCGCCTCCTGGAGTTGTTCGCGTGCGGCCAGTTCGGCTTCCTTCTGCCGTTGGCTGGCCTCCTGGCGGGCCTGTTGGAGGATCTCCTCGGCTTCCTTGATTGCGCGCCCGTGGGCCCGTCGTCTCAGGAGAGTGGTCAGTGCAAAGCCGAGCAGGATCCCCACCAGTCCCGCGCCGGACAGCATGCCGGTCAGGTTCAGGGTATCCATGATTGTCTCCGGGTCGTGATGCACGCGCCGGCCTGCTGTCGTGGACCGCCACCGCCGGGAGATACCCGGTTTTGATGGTCAGGACGGTTCCGCCGGTCAGGGGAGCGGCGGGAAGGGGCGCGTGGTGAGGTAAAGTTGCCACATCCAAAGAGTACCCACCCGGCCGCAGTGCGTCAAGCGGAAGTTCACCAATATCAGTGGTTTAAAGCCGGTCTGCCGTCTTGCGGGCGGCGGTGGCGATGGCCGCGGCTGCTTCTTCCATGGCGGCGGGTGTGCTGCCCCGGCCGGTGCAGAGCCTGAGAGAGCACAAGGCCGTTTGCCCATCCACCCCCATGGCCATCAGCACGGCCGAGGGCTCCGGTGTCCCGGCATGGCAGGCGGCCCCGGCCGAAAGAGCCACCCCTTCCACCTCGGCCACCACCTGGTGGGCCAGGATACCCGGCAGGCCCACATTCACGGTGTTGGGCAGGCGCGCGGCGGCGTCCTCCGGCCCGTGGATCACAAGGTCAGGGAAATGGCTGCGCAGACGGGTCAGAAGAAGTGCTGTGACCTTCCGAGCATGGGAGACACGTTCATGGATCTCCGTGCGCGCCAGGGCTGCGGCGGCTCCCAGGCCGACGATTCCGGGTGTGTTCTCGGTACCGGAGCGGCGGCCGCCTTCGTGGCCCGCGCCGTGGAGCATGGGCGACAGGGGTGTGCCCTCCCGCACGATCAGGGCTCCGATCCCCTTGGGCCCGTAGAATTTGTGGCCCGCCAGGGTCAGCAGATCGACGCCCAGGTCGTCCATGGTGACCGGCATCTTGCCCACCGCCTGAGCGGCATCGCAGTGGAACGGGATGCCCCGCAAACGTGTGGCCGCGGCGATGAGAGCGACCGGCTGGAGGGCGCCGGTCTCATTGTTGGCCAGCATGAGGCTGGCCACGGCGGTGGACGGTGTCAGGGCGGCGATGAAGGCGTCCGGGTCCACCCGGCCATCAGGGCCCACCGGCACCGTGACCGTCTCGAACCCCTCCACCGCCAGGGCCGCGCACGCGGCGGTGACCGCCGGGTGCTCCACGGCGGAGATCACCAGGCGGTTGCCCGCCTGGCGGCGAGCACGGGCCACTCCCATGATGCCCAGGTTGTCCGACTCGGTGCCTCCGCTGGTGAAGATGACCTCGCCAGGACGGCAACCCACCAGAGAAGCGAGCTCGTCCCGGGCGTTGTCCACCGCCGCCCGCGCGGCGTGGCCGGCGGCATGGGCGCTGGACGGATTTCCCCACAGGGAGGCCAGGGCCTCCTGCATGGCATCGATCACTTCCGGCGCCGTGGGCGTTGTGGCGTTGTGATCCAGGTAGATGAGTTCGCTCACCGGCCACCACCGGCCGCCAGGGAGCGCTCCCGGACCGCCTTGAATTCGGTCCCTTCCTTCCATTGCTGCATGGCGTCATCCTGTGCCGCCAGCAGGCCCACCTGGAAGAGCATGCGCGTGTCCTCCACCATCCCGGTCAGATCCCAGCCGGGATCGAATTCGTCGGAAGGCTTGTGGTAGTTGGCACGGGTATAGAGAGCATTCTGCTCCAGGCCCCAGCCTTCGGGCCGGTCCACATAGTCGATGCCGTGATCGGTGTAGATGGCCGGGACCCCTTTCTTGGCAAAGGGGAACTGATCGGAGCGGTAGTAAAATCCCTTCTCGGGCTCCATGTCCCCTTTGATGGTGCGTCCCTGGGTGGCGGCCACCTGGGTGACGAGGTCATCCAGGGTGGTGTTTCCCAGGCCGATGATGAGCACATCCCTGGTCTGCCCCAGAACATTCATGCCGTCCATATTGATCAGGGCGGCGGTCTTGGCCAGGGGGTGGAGCGGATTGTCCGCGTAATGGTACGAGCCGATGAGTCCCTGCTCCTCGGCGGTCACCGCCAGAAAGAGAATGCTGCGCCGGGGCGCCCGGGGGAGAGCGACGAAGGCACGGGCGATATCCAGCAGGGAAGCGACGCCGGTGGCGTTGTCGAAAGCACCGTTGTAGATGGCGTCGCCGTCCACCGGATCGCTGACACCCAGGTGATCCCAGTGAGCGGTGTAGATGACCCACTCGTCGGCCAGGTCCGTACCCGGCAGCAGACCGGCCACGTTCCGCGACTGTACCCGGCGGATGGAGTTTTCGATGGAGATGGAAGCCGACAGGCCCAGGGGGACGGGGACGAAGTCTTCTGTTGCGGCAGCGGCCTTGAGAGCATCCAGATCCTGCCCGGCCATGGTCATGAGTTCCGCCGCCGCTTCCCCTGTCATCCATGATTCGAACGGCAGGCGTCCGGCACCTTGATCGGCGCTGACAGGGCTGAACTGCTCTCCGGCCCAGGATCCGGCCACCACACTCCACGGGTAGCCGGCCTTCTCCGTCTCATGGATGATGATGACGCCGGCGGCGCCCTTCTCGGCGCCCATCTCGTACTTGTAGGTCCAGCGACCGTAGTAGGTCATGGCCTTGCCGCCGAAGCGGGATTCGTCGGGCAGAGGCGGGTCGTTGACCAGCATCACCAGGATTTTGCCGCTGACATCCATGCCCTTGTAATCATCCCAGTCGAACTCCGGGGCCACCGTGCCATACCCCACGAAGACCAGCTCACCTGAGGCTTCGACCTTCTCCTGCTCCCGCGAGGAGAAGCCCATGAATTCGTCCTTGTAGCGAAAGGTGCGTTCCTGGCCGCCGCCTGTGACCTTCAAGGCCATGGACGGGTTTCCCGTGATTCCCACCAGCGGCACCGGTTGCTCATACGAGTCACCGTTGGCCGGTTCCAGGCCGAGTTCCTGGTAAGCATCACGGATATACGCCACGGCCAACTCCTCGCCGGCCGTCCCGGGGAGGCGTCCCTCCATCTTGTCGTCGGACAGGATGGCGATGTGGGCCTTGAGTCCGTCGGCGCGGATGGCCTCGCCGGCCCGCGCGATCTCCTCATCGTTGAAAGCGGGAGTCGCGGCCTGGGGGGAGGCCGGTGACGGGGTGTCGGCCGGCCCGCCGCACCCGCTGGCAGCAAGCAGGGCGGGAAGGACAGCCGCGGTCAGGAGGGCGGAGCGCGTCAGGGACATCATGGCAGGCCTCTCATAGGGAGTCGGCGGGGCAAAGCCCCGTCATCTTGGGTTCAGGGGATCGGCAGGTATTTTAGCCACCCCGCGCGCCGAAGTCTCCAGGCCTCAGGTGAGGGGCCTGGAACGAGCGGTGTGGGGGAAGATGGAATATGATCTCCGATTCCGGCCCGCCGCATAGTGGGAGCTGGGAGGAGAGGAGCAAGCGAGTGCCAGGTTCAACTCTGAACGGTCTCTGTCGAAGTCTGGCCGCTGTCCTTGTCGCCGCGTCCCTCGCCTCCGGGCCGGGGTGCTCACAACCAACGGTTCCTCTTGGAGATGTCATGATCGCTGATCTCGATGGGATCCCCGAGGCCCTGCCCGGGGCACCCCCGCTGGGCGATGACCTGCGCCGCCTCTTGGCGGAACGGCTGCAGAAGATGGGTGGCGGCTATGAACCGCGCACGCGTCATCTTCGTGCCGACGGCTCGCCCCGGTACACCAATCGCTTGTTTCTCACCAGCAGCCCTTACCTGTTGCAACACGCCCACAACCCGGTGAACTGGTTTCCCTGGGGGGATGAGGCGTTTGAGCTGGCGGCAAAACTCAACCGGCCGGTGCTTCTCAGCATCGGCTACTCCACCTGCCACTGGTGCCATGTCATGGAAGAGGAATCGTTCGAAGACCCGGAGATTGCCACGGCCATCAACGAGCGTTACATCCCCATCAAGGTGGACAGGGAGGTGCGCCCCGACGTGGACGCCATCTACATGCAGGCCGTGCGACTCATGAGCGGTGGCCGCGGCGGCTGGCCTCTGAACGTCTGGCTGACGCCTGAGCGGGAGCCGTTCTACGGCGGCACCTACTTCCCGGCCCGGGATGGCGACCGGGGAACGCGCACCGGCTTCCTGACCATCGTCAAGGAGTTGAGCCGCGTCTACCATGAGGATCCGGAGAAGGTGGCGAACACCACCGGCCGCATTGTGCCGGCCGTCAAGGCGGCCCTCGAGGCCAACATGCCCGCCGGGAGCAGTCTGCCCGGAACCGATGCCCTGGACCGGGCGGCGGCCTTCTACGCCGGGCAGTTCGACCCGGTGGAAGGGGGCCTCAACCGCGCGCCCAAGTTCCCCTCCAGCCTGCCGGTTCGCTTCCTGCTCCGATCTCACCGGCGCACCGGCGACGCCAAGAGCCTGGCCATGGTGAGCCTGAGCCTGCGCAAGATGGCCGACGGGGGCATGTACGACCAGGCCGGCGGTGGTTTCCACCGCTATTCCACCGACGCCAGGTGGCTGGTGCCCCACTTCGAGAAGATGCTCTATGACAACGCTCTCCTGGCTGTGGCTTACCTGGAAGGCTGGCAGGTGACGGGCGATGAGCAGTTCGCGCGCATCACCAGGGAAATTCTGCGTTACGTGGGACGCGATATGACGGCTCCCGGTGGCGCGTTCTACTCCGCCACCGATGCCGACAGCAAGAGACCCGACGGACATGTGGAGGAGGGCTGGTTTTTCACCTGGACTCCTGATGAGCTGGAAGAAACCCTGGGCAAGGATGACGCCCAGCTCGTCACTCTTCGTTACGGTGTGACTCGGGCGGGCAATTTCGAGGGGCGCAATATTCTGCATGTGGTCCTGCCCCTGACCGACGTCGCCGCCGCCGGCGGGTTGAGTGTGGAGGAGACGGATGCCCGCCTTCAAGCGGCGCGGGAGAAACTCTACCAGGCGCGGAAAGCGCGCCCGGCGCCCCTGCGGGATGACAAGATCCTGACCGCCTGGAACGGCCTGATGATCTCGGGCTTCGCCCGCGCCGGCCTGGCCATGGATAAGACGTCCTACGTCGAGGCCGCAGCCAGGGCCGCCGATTTCATCCTGGTGAACATGCGCGACGAAAACGGCCGCCTGTGGCGATCGTACAAGGATGGCAAGGCGGAGAACCCGGCCTTCGTGGAAGACTATGCCTTCTTCATCGCCGCCCTGCTGGATCTCTACGAGGCCCATGGCGACCCCCGCTGGTTGCGTGAAGGCCTGGCCCTGCAGGAAATCCTGGATCGTCATTACGCCGATAGCGCGCGCGGCGGCTACTACGCCACCGCCGAGGATCATGAAAAACTCCTGGCCCGGGAGAAGCCGGCACAGGACGGGGCCGAGCCCTCGGGCAACTCGGTGGCGGCCCTGAATCTTCTGCGCCTGGCGACATTCACCACCGACGACAGGTTTCGTCTGGCGGCGGATCGGTTGCTCACGGGGTTCGCCCCGCTGCTCACCCGCTCGCCGGC
>SMYD01000174.1 GCA_004356015.1 Acidobacteriota bacterium
ATCCTTCTATGGCAGAAAATGGGCGGGGAAGGTTGAAATCATCCGCGGTCATCCGGATCTCGCTGGTGTTCGTAATCTCAGGGATCAGCCTGCAGAACTGACAATTGTCGGAGCGAGGGAGTCTCTTTTCCTCGGCTCCCATCCAACGGTTCGGATGAATACTCTCAGCACCGGCGATGTCAACGGCGACGGCATCGGCGACCTCATCCTCGCCTCAGTCGGGGCCCCATCAGCCGATGGCCAGCTCTTGATAGCAGGAGAAGGCTACGTAATCTTCGGTGGGGCGGCGGTGCCCTGTTTTCGAGATCTGGCCATTGAACCAGCCGAGATCATCATGCATGGAAGTGGCTGGCGTGACTATCTGGGCTGGGGCACAGGTGTGGGCGATGTGAATGGGGACGGGTTGGATGACGTGATATTCCTGGCAGCATTCGGAGATGGACTCAATGACACGCGGAACGCGGCGGGCGATGCCTACATACTCTTTGGCCGCCCCGACACCTCGGAACTGAAAACCCTGCTTGAGGTCATCCAGGCGCTGCCGGAAGATGCGTTCATTCGGGAGGGTCACCGCCAGGCCATGTTAAGGCAAGCTCAGTCCATCGAGGACATGCTGGGCGCCGGCCATACAGCCGGCGCGGCGCGGCTCCTGGAACAGATGGAACGGCACCTCGACCCATGTGATGGTCAAATAGGACCGATAGGACCGAATGATTGGCTACAAAGTTGCGCCACCCGGGTCCAGCTTCGGTGCATCGTCAACCAGATGAGAGAAGCGCTGCCAGCGTCGTCGAACTGACTGCCGCTGGTTCCTCGTGCCCTTCGTTCGAGCTGAACCCCGCCGTTCTCAGAGCACCTGATGGCCAACAGAGCAGGGCAGAAGGCCTGGAGGCCCTGGGATGCCCGCAGAAGCGGAGACCCGCGTTCGTACGTGTGCCACGATTGTGCCAGAATGCCTGCCGAAGCGGTGGAAACCGAGAAGAAACAGTCCTCCTCCCGTTCCCTCCGCCACACCGTTCCGTGTCGAGGCAGCCGTGACCATCAGCAAGAACAGAGTCCGCAGGATGCCATCGCGACCGCGCTGGGCTCGCTGGCCGGCCGAGAGACTGCTGCAGATCCGCCTTTGTGACCTGGACCTGCGTCTCCAGGGGACGATCATGGAGGAACGGATCCAGTTCCTCCAGGCGGAGTTGGAGCGGCGCGGCCTGCGCTTCCGGCCTCATTTCTGGCTCTCGGATGAGTGGTTCTCCCCCGGTGGCGTACCGGGCATCTCCATCCCCTTCTACCTGGCCCATCCCCGCCTCGTCCGCCTGGAAAGCAACCAGATGCTGGAGGCCGAGGGGGCCAGCCGAAGCTGGTGCATGCGCATCCTGCGCCACGAGACCGGCCACGCCATCGATCATGCCTACCGCCTGCGGCGCCGGCGGCGCTGGCAGCAGTTGTTCGGGCACTCCTCCCAGCCCTACCCGACCATCTACCGGCCGCGGCCTTTCAGCCGGCGCTATGTCCACAACCTGGATTCCTGGTATGCCCAGAGCCATCCTGACGAGGATTTCGCCGAGACCTTCGCCGTCTGGCTGACACCCCGCGCGGTCTGGCGACGACGGTACCAGGGCTGGCCCGCCCTGCTCAAGCTCGAGTACGTCGAGGAGATCATGGAGGAGATCGGCCAGGAAATACCGTCCATACGCACTCGCCGGCAAGTGGACCCGGTCTCCCGCCTGCGCAAGACCCTGGCGGAGCACTACCAGGAGCGCCGCCGCCGCTATGGCATCGACGACCCCACGCCTCACGACAGGCAACTCAAGGAGCTCTTCTCCGATGAACCCCGCCATGCCCACCGGGAAGCGGCTTCCGTTTTCCTGCGCCAGGTGCGCCCGGAAGCTCTCGAGACCGTCTGTCGCTGGACCGGACAGACCTCCTACACCGTGGATCAGATCCTCAAGGAGATGATCAGCCGCTGCCGGAAGCTGCGCCTGCGCCTGCGTCCCGGACGCACGCGGGCACGAGAGGATCTCATCGCCCTCCTCACCACAAAGACGGTTCACGACCTGCAGCGGGCGCGTCTGCACTTGACACTGTGATGGGAGCCTCATGAAGAAGCTTCGCGTCCTGGCCATGATGCATGCCGATCTGGTCCCTCCTGACGACATCAGCGGCCTCACCGACACCGAGGTCGCCCCCTACAAGACCGAGTTCGACGTTGTCTCCACACTGCGGGAACTGGGACATCATGTCCGGCCCCTGGGAGTCCTCTCTGATCTGGGGGTGATCCGCGAGGCCATCGCCGACTGGGAGCCGGACATCGTCTTCAACCTGCTGGAGGAATTCGACGGCATCGCCACCTACGACCAGCACGTGGTCAGTTATCTGGAGTTGCTCCGCGCCCCTTACACCGGCTGCGGTCCGCGCGGGCTCATGCTGTCCCGCGACAAGGCCCTGGCGAAACAGATCCTCAGCTATCACCGCATCCAGGTCCCCGATTTCGCCGTCTTCCCCCGTCACCGGGCCATCCGCCGGCCCCGGCGGCTGCACTTTCCCCTGTTCGTGAAGTCGCTGGTGGAGGAAGCCTCACTGGGAATCTCCAGGGCATCCATCGTCGAGAATGACGAGCAACTGGCCGAGCGCGTGCGTTTCATTCACCAGCGCATCGGCACCGACGCCATTGCAGAGCAGTACATCGAGGGACGTGAAGTGTATGTCGGCATCATGGGCGACCAACGCCTCAAGGTCTTCCCCACCTGGGAACTTCTGTTCACCAAGATGCCCGAAGGCGCACCCCGGATCGCCACACGCAAGGCCAAGTGGGATTTTGCCTACCAGAAGAAATGGGGCATCATCAGCAAGGAAGCTCTTGACCTGCCGCCCGGGATGGAGAACCTCATCCCACGCATCGCCAAGCGCATCTACCGCAGCCTCGGCCTCGACGGGTATGCCCGCATGGACATGCGCCTGTCCGAGGACGGCCAGGTCTATGTTCTCGAGGCCAACCCCAACCCCCAGCTGGCCTACGGTGAAGATTTCGCCGAGTCGGCAGAGAAAGCCGGCGTGGATTATGCTGCCCTCCTGCAACGCATCATCAATCTCGGCCTGCGCCGGGGGGCGCGACCGGCCTGAAAGGAGTCCCACTTGCAACGCAGACTAATCCTGATCCTCATGACCGCTGCTCTTTGTTCCGCTCCAGCTCTCGCCGGCGATCGGCTGCAGGGCTGGGGACCCCGGGTCGGGCTGGCGTCCGATCCCGACCAGGCCATCGTCGGCATGCACTGGAACCTCGGGAACGTGCATTCCCAGCTCCGTCTGGTTCCCAACGTGCAGGCCGGTTTTGGTGACGACCACACCATCATCGAGGGGACCATTCCGGTCCACTGGATGTTCAACAATGTGGAGGCCGACTTCACACCCTATGCCGGCGGCGGCCTGGCCGTTGCATGGATCGATCGCGATCTCCCGGCCAACAGCAACGCCGACGACACCGAGGTGGAGCTGGCCCTCAAGGCCATCGGCGGCCTGGAATGGCGCCTGAGCGGCGGGACCGATTTCTTCGTGGAGCTGAACCTGGTGTTCGGCGATATCCACGACTTTCAGGCCGTGGCCGGATGGACCTTCCGTTCCGGCAAAAACAAGAAACCCTGACCGGGCAGCCCGGCGGCGTGCCGGCAGCGCCTGGGACGAGCGGTGTCAGCCACCCGTCCCAGGCGCAACCGGTCACGGATTCAAAATGGCCATCTTCGTGGCGTCGCGATCCTCTTCATCGCCACCCACGCCTGCCCCGCCCAGGAGAGCCTGGACCCTGGCCAGGTTGATCTCCAGGCGCACGGGATCCCCGCCCGCCGCCAGCCCCGTGGCGAACCTCCGGGCAGCCTCATGGAGGCGACCACTGCGCTCGTAGGCCAACCCCAGGTTGTTCTGGATATAGGCTGGCCCCGGGTTCAGGGAGATGGCCGTCTCCAGGACGGTCACAGCTTCCTGGACCTCGCCGTGACGCAGCAGGAGCAGACCCAGACGGTTCCAGACATCACCATTTTCAGGATCCAGATCCAGCGACGTGCGCAGGGCCACCTTGGCATCCTGCACCCGGCCCATATTGGCCAGCGAGCGCCCGCGCAGGTAGCGGGCCAGGGAGTTGTCCGGCGCCATGACCACGGCCCGATCCGCCGCGGCCAGGGCCTCGCCGTAGAGTTCCCTTTCGTTCAGGATCCGCGCCAGGTTGATCCTGGTACGCACGAACTCCGGGCGCATCCCGGCCGCCCGGCGCAGGCTCTCTGAGGCTCCTTCCAGGTCACCGGCCTTCCACAGGGCCAGGCCAAGAAGGTACGAGGGATACCAGGCCTCCGGCTCCTCCTCCGCAGCCACCTGCAGGTGCGCCGCCGCTTCCAGGTGACGGCCCAGACTGTAGAGAGACGCGCCTTCCGCCATGTGGTCGCGGCCATCTCCCACGGCCAGTCCCAGGTCCGGCAGGAGAAACCCCCGTCTCTCCGCCGGCGCCTCCACCGCTGTCTCCTCAGGCATCCGGGGCTCGTCCATGGCGGGCAACGGGAGAGTTGCAGCGGCGTTCATCACCTCGTCGATGCCGTAGGTCGTGGGGTCGGCACCGGCCAGGCGTGCAAATTCCTCCCCGGGCTTCTCCCGGGCTGTTTCCACGGGCTCCGAACTGCAGGCGGAACCGGCCATCATCAAAGGCAGCGCCAGAAACGCCACCGGCATCCAGATGCGTGAGTCTCGAGTCGTGAGCATGTCATGCCCTCCTTTCACCCCTGTCCATGGCGAAAGCCATGCCACCCTGAATGTGGGGGAAACGGGGTCTCCAGGCGGCCTGCCGTGTGTCTACTGACACGCAGCGTGCCCGGAGGGACACGGTGACCACGACCCTGTCAGGCGCTGTCGCCCGGTTTCTTCAGCCCATGGACGCGGACCTTCTTGTAGAGATGGCTGCGTTCCATGCCCAGCTCTCGCGCCGCCGCGGCCATGCGCCAGCCGTGGCGCGCCAGGGTCGCGGCCAGGAGTTCCCGCTCGGCGGCTGCCATCTTCGTCCGCAGGGTCCCATCATCGCTCGCGGAAACCGCTCCGCCGTGCATGATCTCCGGCAGGATTCGCTCCACATCATCAAGACCGATCTGCCGGGCGGGAACCAGGATGGCGAGGCGTTCCATGGCGTTGCGTAACTCACGCACATTACCGGGCCAGAGATGCCGTCCCAGGCGCGCCAGCGCGCCGGGCGTCAGTTCGCGCCCGGCATAGCCGTTGCGCCGGCAGCAATCCGCCAGAAAGAGACGCGCCAGATCCGGCAGGTCCTGAGGATGATCCCTCAAGGGTGGTACGTGCAGGCGGATGACATTCAGCCGGTAAAAGAGATCCTGACGAAACCGTCCCGCAGCGATGTCGGCTTCCAGGTCGCGGTTGGTGGCGGCCACCAGGCGCACATCCACGCGAAATTCCCGGCTGCCGCCCAGGCGCTGGATCTCCCCGTTCTCGATGGCACGCAGCAGCTTGGGCTGCATGGCCAGCGGCACCTCGCCCACTTCATCCAGAAACAGGGTGCCCTGATGGGCGCGCTCGAAACACCCCGGCCGGTTTTCCCGGGCATCGGTGAACGCGCCCCGAACATGGCCGAACAGTTCCGATTCGAACAGGCTCATGGGCACGGCGGCGCAATTGACCTTGATGATCGGCCGCTCCCGGCGGGGGCTCGCCCGGTGAATGGCATGGGCAACCAGTTCTTTGCCGGTGCCGTTCTCTCCAGTGATGAGAATGCGGCCATCACTGGGTGCCGCCAGGCGGATGCGCTCACGCAGTTCATCCATCAGCGGCCCGCTGCCCACCATCTCGCCGGCAGTATCGGCCTCGGCACGCAGGTCCTCGACCTCTCTGCTCAGGCGGCTGTGGACGAGTGCCCGCTCCACCGCGTGCACCAGCCGATCCCGAGCCGGCGGCTTTTCCAGGAAATCAACGGCTCCGTTGCGCAGGGCCATCACTGCCCGCTCCACCGTGCCATGAGCCGTCAGGATGATGACCGGGGTCTTATCGCCACGTTCCACCAGTCGGCGCAACATCTCGGTGCCATCCATCCCTGGCATGGAAAGATCCACGATTGCCAGGTCGTAGCCACCACCGTCCAGAGCGGCCAGGCCCAGACGACCGTCGGTGGCATCACCGGTCTCATGCCCTTCCAGGGAAAGAGCGCGGGCCAGGGAAACCCGCAGTTGGGGTTCGTCGTCGACGATCAGGATGCGCGCCATCAGCTTTCCTTTCCCACAACAGGCATGCGCGGCAGGCGCACGGTGAAACATGTTCCCTCGCGACCCGTCTCCATGTCCAGGCGCCCATCATGGGCGGTCACGATCTGCTTCGCCACCGCCAGGCCCAGGCCCGTCCCGCCGGGACGGCTGCTGACACGGGGTTCAAAGAGATGATCCCTGATGCCGGCGGGAATGCCGGGGCCGTTGTCGCGGACCTGATAGGAGACAGCATCTTCATGACCCTCACATTTCACCCATACCCGTCCACCGGGCTTCGGCACGACGGCCAGGGCATTGAGCACCAGGTTCTTGAGAACCTGTCCCACCAGATCGGGGTCCATCTCCGCAACTCCCGGATCGGCGACAACCTCGAGTTGCAACTCCACTCCGGCAGCGGCATCCCGGTGGAGCCGCACCACGTGCCGCGCCAGATCGGCGGCGGGAGTTGCCCGGCGCTGCGGTTCGGGCAGCCGGGCAAAGCGCGAGAAGGTGTCCACCAGGCGTGTCAGAGCATCCACTTCATCAATGATGGTCCGGCATTCCTCCTGGAAAAGTTGAGGGAACCGGTCAGGGGCATGCTCACGAGCATGAATCAGGTTTTCAACCGACAGGCGTATGGGCGCGAGTGGATTTTTGACCTCATGGGCCATGCGCCGGGCCGCATCCCGCCACGCAGCCAGACGCGCGGTGGTTTCCAGCTCCCGGCGCTGGCGGCGCAAGGCCACGATCATGCGGTTGAAGCTCTCGGCAAGACGTCCGAACTCATCCACCTCGCTCCCTTCCAGTTCCATCTCCAGGTGGCCACGGGACAGGGCTGCCGCCATTTCATCCAGGTGACCCAGGGGCGCCAGCGCTCGCCGGCCCAGCCAGGCTCCTCCTCCTCCGGCAACCAAAGCTGCAGCCAGCACCAGCGCCGCCAGGCCCGCCATGGGCGGGAACGGGGGCGGAGGAGGTGCGGGACGCCGGCCGGCCAGGAGAGGGACAGCAGCGCCGGAGAGATCCAGCGTTACCGACGCGGACAGCAGGTCGCGGGGTGTGTCTCCCGGCTGGCCCACCCGCTCCTCTTCGCCTGCCGGCACGATGGCAAGACGGGTGCGGGAGGTCGGGGGGGAGGCGGCCGCTGCTGCCTGCACAAGATCCAGACCTGCCACCAGCAGCGCCGGTCGTTCACGCCATGTGATCGATCGCGCCAGCACCATGCCCGTGACATCCCGATCCCGGAACGCCATGCGCCGCACCTGAGGGCGCATCGAGGCCAGAGCGAGGAGCGGTGTCTGGCGGCCGCCGGCCCGGGCCGGCCAGTGCCCGCACGCCAGGATGCTCCCGTCCTCCGACAGCACCCACAGGAGATCAAGATGTGAAGCCGCCAGCGCCCGCTGGGCCCAGGCGCGCAGCATGTCCAGGTCCTGGACCGCAGGCGACGATCCGTGCAGACGCCGAACCAGCGCGGCGCTCTCTTCCTCGAGGCGCCGCTCCCAGGCCTCGCGCTGAGAAACCAGATCGGCCTGCAGGTGCACCTGAGCCATGGCGCGGCGGTCCTGCTGTTCCCACCGCACCCAGGCCGCGAAGGCCAGCGCCGGCGCCAGCACCGCCAGGGCCGCCAGGAGGGCAAGCCCCCAGCCCAGACGTGACGGCAGGCTCACGGGGTCACCCCGCCGGCCTGCTTCCTGAAGGCGTCCACCGGAATCACCGTCAACCAAGGCAGGATCTTCCTGGCGGGTGCACCGGCTGGGAGGCGCAGGCAGAGCCTGAGGGGCGTCACAGGCAATTGCATGACGGCCGTGCCCGGCGGCTGCATCAGGCCCAGATAGGGCTGCCCCTTCTGGCGGCGGGGCAACAGCCGCAGGAAGGGATCGAGGCGCGCATGAACATCGCTGGGCCACAGGCCGGTGGCCGCCAGGCGCGCCTCCATGGCGAGAGCTGTGCCGATGTCCGCAGGCATGCGCACCAGGGCTACGCTGTAAAGGCCGGAGCTCAACCGGCGTTGCAGCACCGTATCGCCCGGCACAGAATCGCCCAGCCTCTTAAGACGCAGCCGGATGCCCACATCCAGCGCCGCTGCCTGCAACTCATCGGCGATTTGCACGAGCTGCGAATCACCAGCCGGGAGAAGCAAGTTCAGCTCTCGCGTTTCGCCGGGCTCGCCGCTGCGGGCGGCAAGCCGTTCATCCCCGCCAAACAGGCGCTGAACCACCGCTGCCAGGCTCCGTCTCAGTTCGGGGGGCGGCCCATCCATCGCCGAGAAAACAAGCCATGCGGAAATACGGTCATCGGCGCAGTAGGTGGTCACGGCATCGCCAGGGATCTGCTGCCTGAAGATGAGGTCGCCAGGAAGATCCAGCCCGTGGTCGTGATCCGCCCGCGCCACCAGATGGACCTCCATGGCCCCGACCGAGGTCCGTCTGGCCAGGCGGAACGGCCCCAGGGATGAGCGGTCACCGGGTTCGGCGCGGGGATCCATGAGTGCGAGCCACGGATGGCTGAGCCGCCGCCGGAAATCCGGTCGCGGCGCGCGCAGGCGAAAGCGCACGGTGGCTGCATCCAGCGCCTCGGGTGGCAGGGCGAGAGAGGACGTCAACCAGCGAGCCTGCCCCCGGGGAGGGATCTGCCTTCCCCACAGGCGCACGAAGCCGGCCGCATCCAGAGCGCTGCCGTCGGCCAGGCGCAGGCCGCGGCGCAAGGCCACGTCCCAGACCAGCCCGCCTTCCCGGGCCACGGCCCGGCGAGCCAGATCGGGTCGCGGACGGCCGTGGGCATCCAGACGAAAGAGTCCGCAGCCGAAGTAGGACATGCCATCCCGCTGGTGTGCATAGATGGGGTTGTGCCTGCCTCCGCTCATGAGGATCGTGGCGGGACGGGGCAACTCCACGTTCCATACCAGCCGCTGCTCTTTCTCCGTCCCGGAGTACACGGCCTGGCCGCAGACGGCAACCATCATACCGAGCAGAAGAACCGCCTTTTTGACGCCGGCCGTCACCGGCTCTCGGCACATATCTTCTCCGCTGCCGACAGCAGATTGTTCGGGACATCTTCGCCGGTTGCCGGTCCCATGACCGTCATGAGCAGAGAGCGGCACGTTGGACAGATCTCCCGGCGTCCATCGTTCCAGATGCCCTGTCCTTCCCGGCTCCCATGCAGCCATATCGCCCCGGATCTGATGTGCGCTAAACTTCCGCGCCGGCCCAACGGAGAGGTGCTGGAGTGGCTGAACAGGGGCGCCTGCTAAGCGCCTGGACGGCTTAACACCGTCCCGAGGGTTCGAATCCCTCCCTCTCCGCCAGCCGCAGAGTTTGGTTGACGCTATCAGGACGATTCTCTACCATTCACCGGCCCGCTGGGGCGTCGTCCAATGGTAGGACATACGGCTCTGGACCGTACGATCGGGGTTCGAATCCCTGCGCCCCAGCCAATTCCAGCCACGCTGACGCGACTCTGCCCGGACACCCATCCTGAGCTGTGCCGGCCGGGGAAATGCTCAGCCGGGGCCGTCTGCTTCCGGGTCACCGCCACCACCGGGGACGGCTTCACTTCCAGGCCCCACCAGGACCGCCTCGGGATGGACACCGAAGTAGTTGATCTCCCGGCGGCGCACCTGGTCCGATAGAGAATCGCTGAGATATCCCTCTTCGG